>NC_021985.1:4800000-5115720 GCF_000444875.1 Streptomyces collinus Tu 365
CTATGACTTCCTCCGCAGGCACCCGACGTGGGTCGACACCTTCTGGGCCGTCGTCCTGTTCGGGCTCTCCGGCGTGAGCGTGATGAACCAGAGCGGGGCGCCCGAGCACCACATGCCGGTCACCGGCGGGCTGGCCGTGTCAGCCGTCCTGTGCGTCGTCGTCGCCCTGCGCCGGCGCCTGCCGGAGCCGATGCTCCTGCTGGCCTTCGCCACCGGGCTGGTCCAGCTCGTGCTGGACATCGAGACCACCGTCGCCGACTTCGCCATGCTGGTGATCACCTACACGGTCGCCACGGTCGGCGCGCGCTGGGCCTCCCGGCTCGCGCTCGCGGTCAGCCTCGTCGCCGCGGCCCTCGCGCAGGTCCGCTGGCCCGCCCAGCACAGCAGCGCGCTGGGCCAGGTCGCGATCGCCGTGTTCCAGACGGTGCCGTTCGCGCTGGCCTGGGTGCTCGGCGACTCCATGCGCACCCGCCGCGCGTACTTCGCGCAGCTGGAGGAGCGCGCCGCCCGGCTGGAGAAGGAGCGCGAGGCGCAGTCCAAGGTGGCCGTCGCCGCCGAGCGCGCCCGGATCGCGCGCGAGCTGCACGACGTCGTCGCGCACAACGTGTCGGTGATGGTGGTCCAGGCCGACGGTGCGGCCTACGTCCTCGACGCCGCGCCGGACCAGGCCAAGAAGGCCCTGGAGACGATCTCGTCCACCGGCCGCCAGGCGCTCGCCGAGATGCGCCGCCTGCTGGGCGTGCTGCGCACCGGCGAGCACCAGGAGAGCGGGGAGTACGTCCCGCAGCCGGACGTCGAGCAGATCGACGACCTCGTCGAGAAGTGCCGCAGCTCCGGCCTGCCCGTCGACTTCCGGGTCGAGGGCACCCCGCGCCCGCTGCCGAGCGGGGTGGAGCTGACCGCGTACCGCATCGTGCAGGAGGCGCTCACCAACACCCGCAAGCACGGCGGGCCCAACGCGGGCGCGAGCGTACGGCTGGTCTACTTCGACGACGGGCTCGGCCTGCTCGTCGAGGACGACGGCAAGGGCGCCCCGCACGAGCTGTACGAGGAGGGCGGCGCCGACGGCCAGGGCCACGGCCTGATCGGCATGCGCGAGCGGGTCGGCATGGTCGGCGGCACCCTGGACGCCGGGCCGCGTCCCGGCGGAGGATTCCGGATCAGCGCGCTGCTCCCGCTCAAACCGGCGCACTGACGCCGTCGCACGCCCCTCGTTGGCACCTGTACATGTCACACCCCACGTTCTGGACACGGAAGAGGACCCGATGACGATCCGCGTGATGCTCGTCGACGACCAGGTGCTGCTGCGCACCGGGTTCCGGATGGTGCTCGCCGCCCAGCCGGACATGGAGGTCGTCGCGGAGGCGGGGGACGGCGTCGAGGCCCTCCAGGTGCTGCGGGCCACCGCCGTGGACGTGGTCCTCATGGACGTGCGCATGCCGAAGCTGGACGGCGTGGAGGCCACCCGGCGGATCTGCTCCGAGCCCGAGCCGCCGAAGGTGCTGATCCTGACCACCTTCGACCTGGACGAGTACGCCTTCTCCGGGCTGAAGGCGGGCGCCTCCGGCTTCATGCTCAAGGACGTGCCGCCCGCTGATCTGCTCACCGCCATCCGCTCCGTGCACAGCGGCGACGCCGTGGTGGCGCCGTCCACCACCCGCCGGCTGCTGGACCGGTTCGCGCCGATGCTCCCCTCCGCGGGGCAGCAGCCGCAGCACAAGGAGCTGGAGCGGCTCACCGACCGGGAGCGCGAGGTCATGGTGCTGGTCGCGCAGGGCCTGTCGAACGGCGAGATCGCGGCCCGACTGGTGCTGTCCGAGGCGACCGTGAAGACCCACGTGGGCCGCATCCTGACCAAACTCGGCCTGCGCGACCGGGTCCAGGTCGTGGTCCTGGCCTATGAGACCGGCCTGGTCCGCGCGGGCGGCCACGGCTGACACCCTGCCCCGCACGCTGCGCGGCGTCGGCCGGGCGCGGCCTGCGACGGGCTGGTTGCAGCCCCCTCCGCCGCCCGCACCCCGCGGAGCGGGTCAGCGCAGGACGCCCTCGATGAAGTCGGTGCCCAGGCGGGCCACCACCGAGAGGTCGAGCTGGTGCTGGACGTAGCGGCCGCGGCGGCCGCTGGTGATCAGGCCCGCCCGTCTCAGCACCGCGAGGTGCCGGGAGATCTCGGGGGCGGACATGCCGTGCGCCTGCGCCAGTTCGCCCGTCGTGTGCGCGGCGCGGGCCAGGTGGCGGCACAGCCGCATCCGCACCGGGTGGGCCAGCGCCTCGAGGCGGAGCGTGAGCTGCTCGACCGAGGGCGCCTCGGGGTGGGAGCCGCTGACGGGGTAGGTGAGCGTGGGCTGCCAGCCGTACCGGTGCAGGACCAGCAGATGCGGCCAGCCCAGGCTGGTCGGCACCAGGACCAGGCCGCCGTCGCCGGTGGCCGTGCGGCCCACCAGGAGCTTGTCGACCGTGATCAGGCCGGCCTCCTCGTCCAGCGACACGGCGCCCGAGAGCGAGGAGAGGGCCTCGCCGAGGCCCTTGCGGCGCAGCAGATCGGTCCGGTGCCGGGCGTCCGCCGCGAGTTCGGGCCGGAGCCGGGCCCAGGTGTCGGCGAAGAACGCCTCATCGCAGTCGAGCAGGAGCTGCCGGAACCAGGCGCGGACCGCCGGCGGGTCCTCCAGCAGCCGCCGGGTGAACCGCTCCTGCACGACCCCGCGCGCGGCGGCCAGCTCCAGGGAGCGCCGGCGCATCACGGGGTCGTCGAGCGGGCCCGGGTCGGCCACGTCGTAGCGCAGCTGGCAGGTGAACTCCAGGGCCGCGTGGACGAACTGTTGGTCCGTCAGCCCGTCGAGCTGGTCCAGCTCCTCGGCCAGCGTGGCGCCCGGTCGCGCGCGCCCGCCCGGGATGCCCGCGAACGGGGCGAAGACGTCGGAGAACGTCGTGCGCCACAGGAAATCCGCCTCGCACAGCCGGTCGGCCAGGCCCGGGTCCAGCCCGGCCGTCACGGCGGTGGCCCACCCGCGCAGCCGCGGGTGGTGGCCGGGCTCGCTGAGCGCGTGCAGTGCCATCCCCAGCTCCGCCAGCGGGGAGGGCGTGAAGCTCACCCTTCGCCATCTCCCGGCGTCACCGGTGCCCAGGCCGTCCCCGGCGGCGGCCAGCCCGGTGATGTCGATGGTCACGCTCATGCCCCCATCGTGCACCCGGCCACCGACAGCGCCGGACCCCGGCCCGGCGCGTGACCTGCGCGAACCGGTCGTGGCCGCCTGCCCGCGGATCCCGGCACCGCGGGGACCCGGCACCGCAGGGTCACCACCGCAGCGTCGCGGCACCACTGGGTCACGGCAGCACGGGGCTATGGCACTGTCGGGCCACGGCACCGTTGGGCTACGGCACCGCCGGCAGGCGGGCCGCGAAGTCCCGCACCGCCGCGCGGACGTCGTCGGCCGTCCACTCCAGGCCCGCGGCCCGCACCGACACCTCGGTGCACGCGATGCCGGGCCCGGCGCCGGTCCAGGCGCTCGCGAAGAGCATCACCGACGTCTCCTCGGCCTGGCGCACGGCCGCCTCCGCCACCACGTCGGGCTCGTACGGCAGCCAGACCTGGAACTCGTGGGTGTGCGGCACCCCGGGGTGCACCCGCGACCAGGCCACCCCGGCCCCGGCGAAGCCCTCGCGCAGCGCGGCGGCCACCACGCGCGCGTGGCGCACGTATTCCGGCAGCCGGGGCAGCTCACGCTCCAGGCCGACCAGCGCGGACAGCACGGTCGGGAACTGCTGGAAGATCATGCCGCCGTACCGGTGCCGCCAGGTCCTCGCCTCCTCGACCAGCGTCCGCGGACCCGCGAGCGCGGCACCCCCGAGCCCGCCGAGGGACTTGTAGAACGACACGTAGACGCTGTCGGCCAGCCCCGCGATCTCCTCCAGCGGGCGCCCGAAGTGCTCGGCGCACTCCCACAGGCGCGCGCCGTCGAAGTGCACCACCGCGTCGCGCTCCCGCGCCGCCTCGACGAGTGCGGTCAGCTCCTCCCAGGACGGCAGCAGGAAACCGGCGTCCCTGAGGGGCAGTTCCAGCATCAGCGTGCCGAACGGCTCGGCGAGGTCGCGTATCTCCTCGGCCGTCGGCTGGCGCGGCTCGTCGGTCACGAGGATCGGGCGCAGACCGCTGACCTGGCTGAACGCGTGCCGCTCATGGACCTCGGGATGGGCGAGGGCGTGCAGCGCGACCGCCTGGTCGCCGGTGCGGCCCGCCCAGCAGCGCAGGGCCACCTGCTGGGCCATCGTGCCCGTCGGGAAGAAGGCGGCGGCCTCCGTGCCGAGCAGCGCCGCGACCCGCTCCTCCAGGGCGGCCACGACCCGGTTGCCGTAGATGTCGGCCGGCTCGTCCAGGTCGTACACCCCGGCCGCCGACTCGGTCAGGTGCGCCAGGCGCTCGCGCATCGTGCTGCCCCAGTCGGCGTGGGACAGCGTGCGCCGCGCCTGCCGCTGGGCCGCGGCGCGCCGTTCCCGCAGCAGCTCCGCCGCCGGCCGCTCCGCCGGCTCCGGCCGTGCCTGCCCCGCCGGCTGTTCTTCGTGCAGCTCACCCTTGTCAGTCATGCCGGGATCATCCCCCGCCCCGTCCCGCGCGGGCAGCGGATTTTCCCCGGGGTGCGGGGCGTGGGGAAACCCACAGCCTGTGGACGACCGGCCGCCGCCGCACCGGATAGCGTTAACATGACGAGAAATCGTCCGGTACCCAGTGCGGACTGGAACGGGAAGGCCGCCGTCGCGTGAGTACAGTCCACCAGCAAGACCTCAGGGACCGCCCCGCGCGGCTCACCGTCGGCGTCGTGGGCGCCGGCCGCGTGGGCCCCGCCCTGGCTGCCTCCCTCCAGCTCGCCGGACACCGCCCGGTGGCCGTCTCCGGAGTCTCCGAAGCCTCCCGCAGGCGCGCCGAGACGATGCTCCCGGACGTGCCGCTGGTGCCGCCCGCCGAGGTCCTCCAGCGCGCCGACCTCGTCCTGCTCACGGTCCCCGACGACGCCCTGCCCGGCCTGGTCGCCGGCCTCGCCGAGACCGGCGCGGTCCGGCCCGGACAGCTCCTCGTGCACACCTCGGGGCGGTACGGCGCGAAGGTGCTCGACCCCGCCCTGCGCGCGGGCGCCCTGCCCCTGGCGCTGCACCCGGCGATGACCTTCACCGGCACCCCGGTGGACGTCCAGCGCCTGGCGGGCTGCTCCTTCGGCGTCACCGCGCCCGCGGAACTGCGCCTGGCCGCCGAGGCCCTGGTCATCGAGATGGGCGGCGAGCCGGAGTGGATCGGCGAGGAGAACCGCCCGCTCTACCACGCGGCCCTCGCCCTGGGCGCCAACCACCTGGTGACCCTGGTCGCCCAATCCATGGAACTGCTGCGCACGGCCGGGGTCACGGCCCCCGACCGGATGCTGGGCCCGCTGCTCGGCGCCGCCCTGGACAACGCGCTGCGCTCCGGTGACGCGGCGCTCACCGGCCCGGTCGCGCGCGGGGACGCGGGCACCGTCGCCGCGCACGTCACCGAGTTGCGCAGGCACGCCCCGGGGACCGTGGCGGGCTACCTGGCGATGGCCCGCGCCACCGCCGACCGCGCCCTCGCCCACGGCCTGCTGAAGCCGGAGCTCGCCGAGGACCTGCTCGGCGTCCTGGCCGACGGCACCACCGGCACGGAAGGCACCGACGGCACCGACGGCACCGAGGGGAACGCCCGATGACCACCGCCCTGCTGAGCACCGCCGACGAGCTGCACGCGCGCGTGCGTCACGGCCGCCGCGCCGTCGTCATGACCATGGGCGCCCTGCACGAGGGCCACGCCACCCTGATCCGCGCCGCGCGCGAGATCGCCGGACGGGACGGCGAGGTCGTCGTCACCGTCTTCGTCAACCCGCTCCAGTTCGGTGCCGGCGAGGACCTCGACCGCTATCCCCGCACCCTCGAAGCCGACCTGAAGCTCGCCGAGCAGGCGGGCGCCGACGCGGTGTTCGCGCCCTCGGTGGACGAGGTGTACCCCGGCGGCCAGCCCCAGGTGCGGATCTCCGCGGGCCCGATGGGCGAGCGCCTGGAGGGAGCCGCGCGGCCCGGGCACTTCGACGGTGTGCTCACCGTCGTCGCCAAGCTGCTGCACCTCAGCCGCCCCGACGTGGCCCTGTTCGGGCAGAAGGACGCCCAGCAGCTCGCCCTGATCCGGCGCATGGTGCGGGACCTGAACTTCGGCGTCGAGATCGTCGGCGTCCCGACCGTGCGCGAGGCCGACGGGCTCGCCCTGTCCAGCCGCAACCGCTACCTGTCGCCCGACGAGCGCCGTACCGCCCTCGCCCTGTCCCGCGCCCTGTTCGCGGGGCGCGACCGGCACGCGGCGCAGGAGGCGCTGCGCGCCCGGGCCCGTGAGGTGCCCTCCACGCACGCGCGGGCCGAGGCGCTGAGCGCCATAGGCGAGTCCCGGGCGGCAGCCGACGCGCACGCCGTGGCCACGGCCGCCCCCGGCGGCCCCGCGGCCGTCCGCGCGGCCGCCCGCCAGGCCCTGGACGAGGCCGGCCGCGTGGAGCCCCCGCTGAAGCTGGACTACCTCGCCCTGGTGGATCCCTCGGACTTCACCGAGATCGGCGACGGCTTCACCGGCGAGGCCGTCCTCGCCGTGGCCGCCCGGGTGGGCACCACCCGGCTGATCGACAACATCCCCCTCACCTTCGGAAACCTCGGAGCCGCCTCGTGACCAGCACAGGCATACGACTGCACGCACCCGCGCCCGGGTGGTCGATCTCCGCGGACGTGGTCGTCGTCGGCTCCGGGGTGGCGGGCCTGACCGCCGCCCTGCGCTGCGAGGCCGCGGGCCTGACGACCGTCGTCGTCACCAAGGCCCGTCTGGACGACGGCTCCACGCGCTGGGCGCAGGGCGGCATCGCCGCCGCCCTGGGCGACGGCGACACCCCCGAGCAGCACCTCCAGGACACCCTGGTGGCGGGCGCCGGCCTGTGTGACGAGGAGGCCGTGCGGCTCCTCGTCACCGAGGGCCCCGACGCCGTGCGACGGCTCATCTCCACCGGTGCCCACTTCGACACCGACGACGGGGGCGACATCCAGCTCACCCGCGAGGGCGGCCACCACCGGCGCCGTATCGCGCACGCGGGCGGCGACGCGACCGGAGCGGAGATCTCCCGCGCCCTGGTGGAGGCGGTCCGCGCGCGCGGACTGCGCACCGTCGAGAACGCGCTGGTCCTGGACCTGCTCACGGACGCGGAGGGCCGCACCGCCGGCGTCACCCTGCACGTGATGGGCGAGGGCCAGCACGACGGCGTGGGCGCCGTGCACGCGCCCGCGGTCGTCCTCGCGACCGGCGGCATGGGCCAGGTGTTCTCCGCGACCACCAACCCGTCCGTGTCCACCGGCGACGGGGTGGCGCTCGCGCTGCGCGCCGGAGCCGAGGTCAGCGACCTGGAGTTCGTCCAGTTCCACCCGACCGTGCTGTTCCTCGGCGCGGACGCCGAGGGCCAGCAGCCGCTCGTCTCGGAGGCGGTGCGCGGCGAGGGCGCCCACCTGGTCGACGGCGACGGCGTGCGCTTCATGGTCGGCCAGCACGAGCTGGCCGAGCTGGCGCCCCGGGACATCGTCGCCAAGGGCATCACGCGGCGGATGCTGGAGCAGGACGCCGAGCACATGTTCCTCGACGCCCGGCACTTCGGCGCCGACATGTGGGAGCACCGCTTCCCGACCATCCTGGCCGCCTGCCGGGCCAACGGCATCGACCCGGTCACCGAACCCATCCCGATCGCACCGGCCGCCCACTACGCCTCCGGCGGCGTGCGCACCGACGCGCGCGGCCGGACGACCGTGCCCGGCCTGTACGCGTGCGGCGAGGTCGCCTGCACCGGCGTGCACGGCGCCAACCGGCTCGCCTCCAACTCCCTCCTCGAAGGGCTCGTCTACGCCGAGCGGATCGCCGCCGACATCGCCGCCGGGCACGCCGGGAACGGCCTGCACGCGCGCGTGCCCGCGCCGGTCCCGGTCCCCGAGCGGCCCGCGCACCCGCTGCTCGCCCCCGAGGCCCGGTTCGCCATCCAGCGGACCATGACCGACGGCGCGGGCGTGCTGCGCTCGGCGGAGTCCCTGGAGAAGGCCGCCGACCAGCTCCAGCGGCTGCACAGCGAGGCCCGCGACGCCCTGGACGAGAACGGCAAGACCGCCGAGCCGGGCGTCGACACCTGGGAGGCCACCAACCTCCTGTGCGTGGCCCGCGTCCTGGTCGCCGCCGCCCGGCTGCGCGAGGAGACCCGCGGCTGCCACTGGCGCGAGGACCGCGCCGAGCGCGACGACACCGCGTGGCGGCGCCACATCGTCGTACGGCTCAACCCGGACCGGTCCCTGGCCGTACACACCACCGACAGCGCGCATTTCCCCCCGACCCGGCACCACCGGCTTTCCCAGGAGCAGTGACAGACGTGAGCACCGACGACCTTCCCCTCGCCCCGACCGGCGGCTGCGGCGACGGCTGCGCCTGCGGCGCCGAGGGCGACGAGGAGTACCTGGAGAGCGGACTCGACCCCGCGCTCGCCGAGCTGCTGGCCGCCGCCGGGCTCGACCCCATCGAGGTCGAGGACATCGCCAACGTCGCCATCCAGGAGGACCTGGACGGCGGGGTGGACGTGACCACCGTCTCGACCATCCCCGAGGACGCGGTCGCCACCGGCGACTTCACCGTGCGCGAGGCCGGCGTGGTGGCCGGCCTGCGGGTCGCCGAGGCCGTGCTCTCCGTGGTCTGCACCGACGAGTTCGAGGTCGAGCGGCACGTCGAGGACGGCGACCGGGTCGAGGCCGGGCAGAAGCTGCTCTCGGTGACCACCCGCACGCGCGACCTGCTCACCGCCGAGCGCAGCGCCCTCAACATCCTGTGCCGCCTGTCCGGCATCGCGACCGCCACGCGCGCGTGGGCGGACGTGCTGGAGGGCACCGGGGCGCGCGTGCGCGACACCCGCAAGACGACGCCGGGCCTGCGCTCGCTGGAGAAGTTCGCCGTCCGCTGCGGCGGTGGCGTCAACCACCGCATGTCGCTCTCCGACGCCGCCCTGGTGAAGGACAACCACGTGGTGGCCGCCGGCGGTGTCGCGCAGGCGTTCAAGGCCGTGCGGGAGGCCTTCCCGGAGGTTCCCATCGAGGTCGAGGTCGACACCCTGCACCAGCTGCGCGAGGTCGTCGACGCGGGCGCGGACCTGATCCTGCTGGACAACTTCACGCCCGGCGAGTGCGCGGAGGCCGTCGGCATCGTCGCCGGCCGGGCGCTGCTGGAGGCCTCCGGCCGGCTCACGCTCGACACCGCACGCGCGTACGCCGAGACCGGCGTGGACTTCCTGGCGGTCGGCGCCCTCACCCACTCCTCGCCGATCCTCGACATCGGCCTGGACCTGCGCGAGGCGGAGTAACGGCCATGCTGCTCACGATCGACGTCGGTAACACGCACACCGTGCTCGGCCTGTTCGACGGCGAGGACATCGTCGAGCACTGGCGCATCTCCACGGACGCGCGCCGCACGGCGGACGAGCTGGCGGTGCTGCTGCAGGGCCTGATGGGCATGCACCCGCTGCTCGGGGACGAGCTGGGCGACGGCATCGACGGCATCGCGATCTGCGCGACCGTCCCGTCCGTGCTGCACGAGCTGCGCGAGGTCACCCGGCGCTACTACGGCGACGTGCCCGCGGTCCTGGTCGAGCCGGGCGTGAAGACGGGGGTGCCGATCCAGTTCGACAACCCCAAGGAGGTCGGCGCCGACCGCATCATCAACGCGGTCGCCGCGAACGAGCTGTACGGCGGCCCCGCGATCGTCGTCGACTTCGGCACGGCGACCACCTTTGACGCGGTCTCCGCGCGCGGGGAGTACGTCGGCGGGGTGATCGCCCCCGGCATCGAGATCTCGGTGGAGGCGCTCGGCGTCAAGGCCGCGCAGCTGCGGAAGATCGAGGTGGCGCGGCCCCGCAACGTGATCGGCAAGAGCACCGTCGAAGCCATGCAGTCGGGGATCGTGTACGGCTTCGCCGGCCAGGTCGACGGCGTGGTGGGCCGGATGGCCCGGGAGCTGGCAGACGACCCCGACGACGTCACCGTGATCGCCACGGGCGGGCTCGCGCCGATGGTGCTGGGCGAGTCCACGGTGATCGACGAGCACCAGCCGTGGCTGACCCTGATCGGCCTGCGCCTGGTCTACGAGCGGAACGTGTCGCGCATGTGAGCGCCGGCGCCCGTGACGGGCGCCGCACTCCGCCCGCCACGCGCGCACGTGGCCCCGGTCGGGCGAAACCCGGCCACGACACGCGGCGACACAACATCCCGATCTGTCACTTTTGTCCGATTAGCGATAGCGTCGCCGCATGCCCACGCCCTACGGATCCCGCGGCGGCATGGCGTTCGGTGCGGAGGAGCTGCGTGTGCTCCGCCGCGCGCTCGCCCTCGCCCTCCACCCCGGCCGAGCGTCCGCCGAGGACGTCAAGGACTGCTTCCGCCTCGCCGAGTCCCTCGACGAGGCGACGCGCGAGGCGGCCCGGCTGCGCGCCTTCCTCGTGGCCGACCTGGGCCGCTACCGCGCCGCCCTGCCGGGCACGGCCGCCGGCTATCTGGGGCTGCTGGAGGAGGCGCTGGGCGCCGGGCACCGGCCCACTCCGGACGACCTCGCCGCGCTCCGCGCGCTGCGCGGCAACCCCCGCGCGGCCGGTCTGCTGGACCGCTGCCAGGCGCTCGCCGAGCAGGACGTGCGCGCCCGCTTCGCGCAGGGCGCCCGCAGGGTCCCCGCGCCCGCCGTGCCGCCCTCCAGAACGCGCCTGCTGGCCCTTCCGGGCGGCGCGGGGGAGATCCCGGGCGTCCGGGCCGAGGAGGCGGAGAAACCCGCTCAGAAGCCCACTCCGGGCCCCGGGCCCGGCCAGCCGCCCGGACGGCCCGCCGAGCGCCCCGGCACCGAGCCGGGCCCCCCGAAGCGGCCCATCCCCACGCCGGGCGAGGTCTTCCCGCGCCGCAAGCCGCCCGCCGACCCGGCGCGGCCCGAGGAGTCCCGGCAGCTCGCCGCCGGCTGACCGGGCCGGTCCGCGCACCCCGCCCCTTTCGCCCCGAACCGGATGGCTACTCTGGATTCCATGGACTACGTCTCCGCGCTCGTGCCCCCGGTCGTCATGGCCCTGTTCTTCGTCGGTGTGGTCAGGGTGATCGTGAAGACCCAGGGCGGGGCCGCCAAGGCCAAGGAGGACGCGGCCGTGGACGCCGCCCTCGCCCGCTCGGAGGGCGTCCACCAGGCGTCCGTCGCCCGCGACGCCTGACGGCACCGCGTCCGACCTCCTCGCACCGGGGCCCCGTGCCCCGGTGCTTTTGCGCGTCGTACGCCCTTTTTGTCGCCGTTTGCCGCGTAAGCGCACGTCCGGCACGCCATTGACGGGATCTCCCACTATTGTTCTGAGCTGTGCCTCGCCCATTGGGAGAACTCGAAGACGCGGTCATGACGCGGGTGTGGAAGTGGAACCGCCCGGTGACCGTTCGAGAAGTCCTGGAAGACCTCCAGCAGGAACGGTCCATCGCGTACACCACCGTGATGACCGTTTTGGACAATCTCCATCAGAAGGGCTGGGTGCGCCGCGAGGCGGAAGGGCGCGCCTATCGATATGAGGCGGTCTCCACCCGGGCCGCGTACGCGGCCGCCCTCATGAACGACGCCTGGTCGCAGAGCGACAACCCGGCGGCCGCTCTCGTCGCCTTCTTCGGGATGATGAGCGAGGAACAGCGGCAGGCCCTCAGGGACGCCGTACGGATCGTGCGGGTTCCGGAAACACTGGAAGCCCCGCAAGCCCCGCAACCGCCACAGTCTCCCCAGGAGGAGAACCCCGGCTCGGCGGGGGAGGCGACCGGGCGATAGCGTCCGCTCATGGCACCAGAGCGCCCCGAAGTCACCGCAAAAGCCATCACCGTCCGGCGGGCCCGCACCAGCGATGTCCCGGCCGTCCGCCGGCTCCTCGACGCCTACGTCCGTGACCGCATCCTGCTCGACAAAGCGATGGTCACGCTTTACGAGGACATCCAGGAGTTCTGGGTCGCCGAACGCGACGACAACGCCGAGGTGGTCGGCTGCGGCGCGCTGCACGTCATGTGGGAAGACCTCGCGGAAGTGCGCACTCTCGCGGTGAAGCCCGGCCTCAAGGGCGCCGGTGTGGGACACCGGGTGCTGGAGAAGTTGCTGCAGACCGCGCGCTGGCTCGGTGTTCGGCGGGTTTTCTGCCTCACCTTCGAAGTGGACTTCTTCGGCAAGCACGGCTTCGTGGAGATCGGGGAGACACCGGTCGACACCGATGTGTACGCGGAGCTGTTGCGTTCCTATGACGAGGGCGTCGCCGAGTTCCTCGGTCTCGAACGAGTGAAACCGAACACCTTGGGCAACAGCCGGATGCTTCTGCATCTGTGATCGACATTGCCCGCGGTCCCTATGTCCGAAACGCGCATGTTTCCGGCCGTGGGCGGTCCCCCGGGGCTCTCCCAGGGGTTTGTGTTTTTCCGGCAAAAGCGGTTTGCTTTCCGACGTACTGCAGTACTGCATATAACAGGGGCGGCGAAACGGCGGACGCCGCGGACCCTTGACCCTCACGTTATCGATGAAAGGAAATCCGGTGGCACAGAAGGTTCAGGTCCTTCTTGTCGACGACCTCGACGGTGGCGAGGCGGACGAGACCGTGACGTTCGCGCTGGACGGCAAGACATACGAGATCGATCTCACGACCGCCAATGCGGACAAGCTGCGTGACCTTCTCGACCCGTATGTGAAGGGCGGTCGTCGTACCGGTGGCCGTGCCGCCGGCGGACGCGGAAAGGCGCGTGCCGCTTCCGGTGGCAACCAGGACACCGCGGCGATCCGCGCCTGGGCCAAGGAGAACGGCTACGAGGTCAACGACCGCGGCCGTGTTCCCGCTTCCATTCGCGAGGCCTACGAGAAGGCCAACGGCTGATTCCGCCGACAGGCGGGCGGTCCGGCGTCCAGGCGCCGCAGCCGGATGCGGTGGCATCGCGCCGCCACCGTGTCGACCAGTCGCACGAGATCGGGGGCGTCCTTCGGGCTCCCCATGGCCGGCAGCGCCGGCAGCGAGACCTCGACCTCGCCCCCGGGTACGGGGGGCCGCAGCCACGCGGCGGCCCCCTGGACGGAACCGGTGCGGGCGGGATCGCCGGGACCCGGCCGACGGCCGACGCCCGCACCGCCGGGCGGCACCGGCGCCTCCATCGCGCCGCCCGCGCCCAGGACCTCCAGGTCCAGCGCCAGCGGTCCCCATTCCAGCCAGTCCAGCACCCCGGGCAGTTCCTCCGCGCTGCCCGCCGCCACCAGCAGCCGCATCCGGTCGCCCCGCAGGGCCACCGGTGAGCCCGGCGCGAGGTGCCTGAGCGCGTCGGCACCGGCCTCGGCGGGCACGTCGAGGACGTCGAACCGCAGCCCCGTGACCAGCCGCAGCGGCCGTCCGGGCACGGTCGCCCACCCCAGTTCGTTCTCGTACCAGTGCCGGGCCCGGGACTCCGGGCCTCGCGGGAGGTCGCGGGCAGCCGTGCCGAGCGGAAGACGGGGCGGGGGGAGAAGGGGGACCGTGGAGAGTGTGGAAACGGTACGGACCGAGCCAGCCATGCCCAGTGCAACCGCCGAAGCGGCCCGAGGGTTACGCTGTGTGTGATCATGATCGCACACGGTGCCTGAGAAGGGGGCGCGCGGGGGCCGGGGGAGGCGCGAGGTTGTTCGCCCATAGCGGAGGGATCCGGGGCGCGCGGCATGGACCGTCCGTCACCGCGGGTAAGACATGCCTAGTGGGAGGGGGCGACGCGCGGGAAGGGCCGTCTCACGTTCGCCATCGGCGTAGTGGCGAGTGGGGTAACTGCCTGGCCTGCGGGAACATCGTCTCGCACCATCGGGTTGGAGCAGATGTCGGCGTTCGGGGTCAGGAGGCCATCGACGGTGTCGGCAGTTGGAATGAGCGGTCCCCGCTTGCGGGACTAAGCTGCGGAAGGACAGGGAGGGGAAGTTCCCCCCACTGCCTGACCGCTCTGAGGAGCGATTAACGATGTTCGAGAGGTTCACCGACCGCGCGCGGCGGGTTGTCGTCCTGGCTCAGGAAGAAGCCCGGATGCTCAACCACAACTACATCGGCACCGAGCACATCCTCCTGGGTCTCATCCACGAGGGCGAAGGTGTCGCCGCTAAGGCCCTGGAGAGCCTCGGCATTTCGCTTGAGGCGGTCCGCCAGCAGGTGGAGGAGATCATCGGTCAGGGCCAGCAGGCCCCGTCCGGCCACATCCCCTTCACCCCCCGTGCCAAGAAGGTCCTGGAGCTGTCGCTCCGCGAGGCCCTTCAGCTGGGCCACAACTACATCGGCACGGAGCACATCCTGCTCGGCCTGATCCGCGAGGGCGAGGGCGTCGCCGCCCAGGTCCTGGTCAAGCTGGGCGCAGACCTCAACCGGGTGCGGCAGCAGGTGATCCAGCTGCTCTCCGGTTACCAGGGCAAGGAGACCGCCACCGCCGGCGGCCCGGCCGAGGGCACGCCCTCGACCTCTCTGGTCCTGGACCAGTTCGGCCGGAACCTCACCCAGGCCGCTCGTGAGTCCAAGCTCGACCCGGTCATCGGGCGCGAGAAGGAGATCGAGCGGGTCATGCAGGTGCTGTCCCGCCGCACCAAGAACAACCCGGTGCTGATCGGTGAGCCCGGCGTCGGCAAGACCGCCGTCGTCGAGGGCCTCGCCCAGGCCATCGTCAAGGGCGAGGTGCCCGAGACCCTCAAGGACAAGCACCTCTACACCCTCGACCTCGGCGCGCTGGTGGCCGGCTCCCGCTACCGCGGTGACTTCGAGGAGCGCCTGAAGAAGGTGCTCAAGGAGATCCGCACCCGCGGCGACATCATCCTGTTCATCGACGAGCTGCACACGCTGGTCGGTGCGGGTGCCGCCGAGGGCGCCATCGACGCCGCCTCCATCCTGAAGCCGATGCTGGCCCGTGGTGAGCTCCAGACCATCGGTGCGACCACGCTGGACGAGTACCGCAAGCACCTGGAGAAGGACGCGGCCCTCGAGCGCCGCTTCCAGCCCATCCAGGTCGCGGAGCCGTCCCTGCCGCACACGATCGAGATCCTCAAGGGTCTGCGCGACCGGTACGAGGCGCACCACCGCGTGTCCATCACGGACGAGGCGCTGGTCCAGGCCGCCACGCTGGCCGACCGCTACATCTCGGACCGCTTCCTGCCGGACAAGGCGATCGACCTGATCGACGAGGCCGGTTCCCGGATGCGCATCCGCCGGATGACCGCGCCGCCGGACCTGCGCGAGTTCGACGAGAAGATCGCCGCCGTCCGCCGGGACAAGGAGTCCGCGATCGACTCGCAGGACTTCGAGAAGGCCGCCTCCCTGCGCGACAAGGAGAAGCAGCTCCTGGCCGCCAAGGCCAAGCGGGAGAAGGAGTGGAAGGCCGGCGACATGGACGTCGTCGCCGAGGTCGACGGCGAGCTGATCGCCGAGGTCCTCGCCACGGCCACGGGCATCCCGGTCTTCAAGCTGACCGAGGAGGAGTCCAGCCGCCTGCTCCGCATGGAGGACGAGCTCCACAAGCGGGTCATCGGCCAGGTCGACGCCGTCAAGGCGCTGTCGAAGGCGATCCGCCGTACGCGTGCCGGTCTGAAGGACCCGAAGCGTCCCGGTGGTTCGTTCATCTTCGCCGGCCCGTCCGGTGTCGGTAAGACCGAGCTGTCCAAGGCGCTCGCCGAGTTCCTCTTCGGCGACGAGGACGCGCTGATCTCCCTCGACATGTCGGAGTTCAGCGAGAAGCACACGGTCTCGCGTCTCTTCGGTTCGCCCCCCGGCTACGTGGGCTACGAGGAGGGCGGCCAGCTGACCGAGAAGGTCCGCCGCAAGCCGTTCTCCGTCGTCCTCTTCGACGAGGTCGAGAAGGCGCACCCGGACATCTTCAACTCGCTGCTGCAGATCCTGGAGGACGGTCGTCTGACCGACTCCCAGGGCCGGGTCGTGGACTTCAAGAACACGGTCATCATCATGACGACCAACCTCGGCACCCGGGACATCTCCAAGGGCTTCAACCTGGGCTTCGCGGCCTCGGGTGACACGAAGACCAACTACGAGCGCATGAAGAACAAGGTCCAGGACGAGCTCAAGCAGCACTTCCGGCCCGAGTTCCTCAACCGCGTCGACGACGTGGTCGTCTTCCCGCAGCTGACGCAGGAGGACATCCTGCGGATCGTCGACCTGATGATCAGCAAGGTGGACGAGCGCCTGAAGGACCGGGACATGGGCATCGAGCTCTCCCAGTCCGCCAAGGAGCTGCTGTCCAAGAAGGGTTACGACCCGGTGCTGGGCGCGCGTCCGCTGCGCCGCACGATCCAGCGTGAGGTCGAGGACACGCTCTCGGAGAAGATCCTCTTCGGCGAGCTGCGTCCCGGTCACATCGTGGTCGTGGACACCGAGGGCGAGGGCGACGCCGCCACCTTCACCTTCCGGGGTGAGGAGAAGTCGGCGCTGCCGGACGTCCCGCCGATCGAGCAGGCGGCCGGCGGTGCCGGGCCGAACCTGAGCAAGGACGCGTAAGCGTCACGGCCGAAAGGGGCCGGTGCCTTCGGGCACCGGCCCCTTTCGCATGCCCGTGAGCCGCCGGTTACGACAACTGACCGTCGTAGTCGGGCAGTTTGTACGTCTTCTCGGCGTGGCCGCCCGACAGGTCGGTGGCGCTGTTGCCGATGTTCGCGATGATCGTGTAACCCTTGCGCTCGATGTCGGTGCGCTGGGCCGTCTTGTAGGCGGCGACGTCCTTGAAGAGGTCGAGGAAGCCGCGGACGTAGAGCCCGGAGACGTCGTAGCCGTCGTACTTCAGGTTCCACTCGGTGGGGTCTTCGATGATGCCCGGGCGGGCGGTGACGAAGAACAGCGAGACGCCGTGCGCCTGGGCGTACTTGGCGACGTCCAGCACCGGCTTGTTGGCCGGCTGCGGGAAGTGGAAGCCGAAGTCGGTCTCCAGCGTGGTGTTGTCGATGTCGAAGACGATGGCCTGCTTCTCGCCGGGCCCGGCGGCGGCGATGCGGTCCTTGAGGTACGGCAGGGCCTGGTCCATGACGGCCTGGCAGTCCTTCTGCCAGGTCGCGTAGTCGACCTTGGCGGCGGACGCTGACGCGCCGGCCGGGGCGGAGGCGGTGCCGTCGGTGCCCGCGGCCGTACCGGCGGCCTCGGCGGGCACCGCCAGCGCGGCCAGCGCGGCCACGGAGACGGCGGTGGCGGATATGCGGCGCGCCCAGGGGCGTCTGGTCATCGGTGGGGGTCCTCTCACGTCCGTACGCTGCACGGCCTGAACAAGTGGTGTCAGGTGCATGATCTTTGGTGAGGGTGGCGCGAGGGGAACCGTAGGGTTACCGAAGGGTAGGTCGCTAGAGGCCTGCGTCACATTTAATCGGTCGGGGATTCCGGGGGCCGGTGACATGCCGCACAGGCGAAATGTCCGGTACTAGCCGCGATAGTGGGAATTCCTGCCCGGACAAAGGGGACTTTAGTCACCCAACTTAACGGAAAGCCGCCGCTGGTGGGGCTATCCAGGGAGTGGGTGATCTGTCGGGCCTGTCAAGAAGTGCCCGATATTCGGCTCGTGTACTAAATGACGCCGTACTCAGGGGGTTTGAGCGGGGTTGGGAAGTCGGGTTACCAATGAATCGCCCCACCGGCGAACGTCTCTGTGCCGGGCGGTCGTTCTGTCCCCGAATCTCCATGAGGTCTCGCATGTTCCAGCGCTTCACGTCCCGCACCACCCGTACGTCCTCCCTCCGCAACCGCGTGGCCGTGCTGGCCGCCGGAGCCGGCGTCACGGCCGTGCTGGGTGCCGGGGTCGCGAGCGCCGCGACGCCGCCCGCCGCCGCCTGGGTGGACCCGGTGAAGCAGTACACGCTCTCCGCCAGCTTCATGCAGGACGGCGCCCACTGGGCGCACAAGCACAGCGGTCAGGACTTCGCCGTGCCGACCGGCACCGAGGTTCTCGCCGCGCACGGCGGCACCGTCGTCAAGGCCGGCCCCAACGGCGCCGGTGACGGCCCGGCGTACGGCAACGCCATCGTCATCAAGCACGGCAACGGCACCTACTCGCAGTACGCGCACCTGTCCCGGATCGACGTCAAGGTCGGCCAGGTCGTCAAGACCGGTCAGCACATCGCCCTCTCGGGCAGCACCGGCAACTCGACCGGCCCGCACCTGCACTTCGAGATCCGTACGACCCCGAACTACGGCTCCGCGATCAACCCGGTCGACTTCCTGCACGCCAAGGGCGTGAAGGTCTGATCTAGTCCCTCCGGTGGGCGTGTTCGTGCGCCTGCGCGATGAGGTCCAGGGCGACTTCGAGAACGGCCTCGTGCTTCTTCTCGGGGTCGCCTTCGAGGTCCTGCATCACGAACATCCCCGCGTGCAGCGTGAACATCGCGCTGACGGACCGCACCTGGTCCACGAGTTCGGCCTCGGGGTCTATGAGGATGTCCCGCAGGCCGCGCATCCGGTCCTTGAACGTGTCGCCGATGCGCAGTTCCCTGACCGTCGCCTGGTTCTCCTGCATGAAGCGGAACAACGGCTCGGCGCCGCACAGGGCCTCGCTGTAGCGGCGCACCAGGTCCTGCTTGGTCTCCAGGGTGGGCGGCTGGCTGCGGCCCCACTCGATCAGGTCCTCGATCGGCTGCGTCAGGTCCGCGAAGAGGCTGACGATGATCTCTTCCTTGGTCTTGAAGTGGTAGTAAAGGGCCGCCTTCGTGACGTCGAGGCGCTCGGCGATCTCACGCAGGGAGGTCTTCTCGTAGCCCTGCTCGGCGAAGAGTTCGAGTGCGACGTCCTGGATGCGCTGGCGGGTGTTTCCGCGGCGCTGCTGCTTGGTGCCGTCCATGGTGACGCCCATCCTCGTACTCCTCGCGCTCCCGCGGAAACTTACTTGACGCCCGGCTAGTTACGGGCTTACCTTCTCCAGTGTAATGAACTAGCCGGGCGGCAAGTAAGTAGCAGTCGTCAGGGGGAGTGGGAGAGATGGCGGACACGCAAGCGGCCGTGGCGGGCCAGACGCAGCCGGAGCAGCCGGAGAAACAGCCGAAGAGCGTCCGGGTGGTCCTGCTCGCGCTCATGATCGCGATGATGCTCGCGATGCTCGACAACATGATCGTGGGTACGGCGATGCCGACGATCGTGGGCGATCTGGGCGGCCTGGAGCACCTGTCCTGGGTGGTCACCGGGTACACCCTGGCCACCGCGGCCTCGACCCCCATCTGGGGCAAGGTCGGCGACATGTACGGGCGCAAGGGCGCCTTCCTCAGCTCGATCGTGATCTTCCTGATCGGCTCCGCGCTGAGCGGCATGGCGCAGGACATGGGCCAGCTCATCGGTTTCCGCGCCGTTCAGGGGCTCGGCGCCGGCGGTCTCATGGTCGGCGTCATGGCGATCATCGGCGACCTCATACCGCCGCGGGAGCGCGGCAAGTACCAGGGCATGATGGCCGGCGTGATGGCGCTGGCCATGATCGGCGGCCCGCTGGTCGGCGGCACGATCACCGACAACTGGGGCTGGCGCTGGGCCTTCTACATCAACCTGCCGCTCGGCGCCGTGGCGCTGGCGCTGGTCACCGCCGTGCTGCACCTGCCGAGGAAGCGGTCCAAGGCGGGCATCGACTACCTCGGCGTCGTGCTGCTCACCGTCGGCATCACCTCCATCGTGCTGGTCACCACCTGGGGCGGCACGGAGTACGCCTGGACGTCCGCGCGGATCATGGAGCTGATCGGCATCGGCGTCGCCACGCTGGTCGGGTTCGTCTTCTGGCAGACCCGCGCCTCCGAGCCGGTGCTGCCGCTGCACATCTTCCGCAGCCGCAACTTCACCCTCATGTCGGTCATCGGCTTCATCACCGGCTTCGTGATGTTCGGCGCCACCCTCTACCTGCCGCTCTACCAGCAGTCGGTGCAGGGCGCCTCGGCCACCAACTCGGGCCTGCTGCTCCTGCCGATGCTCGGCGCGATGCTCGTGACCTCCATGGTCGCGGGCCGGGTCACCACCAACAGCGGCCGCTACAAGGCCTTCCCGATCGTCGGCGGCGCGCTGATGATCACCGGTCTCTACCTGCTGTCGCTGATGGACACCGGGACCACCCGGCTGACCTCCGGCGTCTACATGGCCGTGCTGGGCGCGGGCATGGGCTGCCTGATGCAGATCACCATGCTGGTGGCGCAGAACAGCGTGCAGATGAAGGACATGGGCGTCGCCTCCTCGTCCACCACCCTGTTCCGTACGCTCGGCTCCTCGTTCGGCGTGGCCATCATGGGCGCCCTGTTCAACCACAAGGTCCAGGACGTCATGGCGACCCGGGCCGGCGCGCTGGGCAAGCAGATGACCGAGAAGTCCGCCGCGCTGGACGCCAAGCACATCAACATGCTGCCCGCCCCCCTCCGGGAGGCGTACCAGCACGCGGTGTCGGCCGGTACGCACTCGGCGTTCCTGCTGGGTGCGGTGATCGCGGTGGTCGTGCTGGTCGCCGCCCTGTTCGTCAAGGAGGTGCCGCTCAAGGGCGGCCCGCAGAAGCCCGCGGAAGGCGCCGAAGCGGTGCCGGCTCCGGTGATCGAAGCCGTCTGAGCCACCCCTGACCGAAGGCCCCCGGCTGGTGTCCGCCCCGGGGGCCTTCGCCGTGCCCGAGCCGCTGTCGGGCCCCCGGCCGGCACCGGCCACCGGCCCGGGTCCCGCGCGCGAGCCGTCAGGCGGCGCCGCCGGACAGCGGCAGCATCGGATGGCTGCCCGTGTTCGTCGGGGCGTGCTCCGGGAGCCAGAGGACGGCGACCGCGCCCTCGGCCGGGACGTGGCCGGGGAGGCCGGCGGGCCGCACGTTGCGGAAGGTCAGGCGGGCGCCCAGCACCCGGGCCTGGCCGGCCGCGATGGTCAGGCCCAGGCCGTGGCCCTGCCCGGCGCGGTCCATGCTGCCGGTGCGGAAGCGGCTCGGGCCCTCGTCGAGCAGTTCCTCCGGGAAGCCGGGGCCGTGGTCGCGGACCCGGATGACCCGGCCCTCGACGGTGACCTCGATCGGCGGCCGGCCGTGCCGGGCGGCGTTGGCGAGCAGGTTGAACAGCACCCGTTCGAGCCGCCGCGGGTCGGTGGTGACCGCAGACTCGTGCACCACGCGTACGGCGACGGCCGGGTCCCTGGCGGCCACGCGCCGGGCCACGAACTCGCCCAGCATGATGTCCTGCAGCTCGGCCCGCTCGGAGGCGCTGTCCAGCCGGGCCACCTCCAGCACGTCCTCGACGAGGGTGCGCATCGCCTTGGCCCGGTCCAGGACGAGCTCCGTCGGGCGGCCGGGCGGCAGCAGTTCGGCGGCCGTGAGCAGGCCGGTCACCGGGGTGCGCAGCTCGTGCGCGATGTCCGCGGTGACCCGCCGCTCGGCCTCCAGGCGCTGGCGCAGCGCGTCCGCCATGGCGTCGACCGCGCGGGCGAGGTCGTCGGTCTCGTCCCGCACCACGCCGCCGATGGCCTCCCGGACCCGTACGTCGGTCTCGCCCTTGGCCACCTGGCCCGCGGCGGCGGCCGCCTTGCGCAGCCGCCGCGAGAGCTGCCCGCCGATCAGCACGCCGAGCGCGCTGCCGCCGAACACCACCGCGATGGACCCGATGACCAGGGCCTGGTCGAGGTCCTTCATCACGTCCGTGGAGCGGTCGGGGAAGTGGGTGTGCAGGGACAGCACATGGCCGTCCTTGACCGGTACGGCCGCCCAGATGTCCGGCGGCCCCCCGCCGCGCTCCGAGACGTCGCTGGCCCTGCGGCCCTCTTGGACCTTCTCGCGCAGGGCGCCCGGCAGCTCCGGATCGTCGATCTTGATGTCCGGGAAGTTCGTCCGCTTGTACCGCTCGTAGTTGCCCTGCGCGATCTGCACCCGGGCGTTGGCCAGGTCGCGCGCGTTGTCCAGCATCGAGACCCGGGCCGCGTTGTGCACGACCAGGCTCAGCGCGATCGCCACGAGCCCGGCGACCAGCGCGATCGCCGCGCTGAGCTTCCATCTGAGCCCGGTGCGCAGGCCGGCCCTCTCCATGTGCCGGACCGGGTGCCGAATGATCCCCCGCATGCCGCGCCCCGCTCAGGCCTTCAACTTGTAGCCGAAACCGCGGACCGTCTCGATCCGGTCCTGGCCGATCTTCTGCCGCAGCCGCTGCACATGGACGTCGACGACCCGGGTGTCGCCGCCCCAGCCGTAGTCCCACACCCGCTCCAGCAGCTTGTCGCGGGAGAGCACGGTGCCGGGCGCGCCGGAGAACTCCAGCAACAGCCGCATCTCGGTCGGGGTGAGCGCCACCGGCTGCCCGGCCCGGCGCACCTCCATGCCCTCGGTGTCGATCTCCAGGTCACCGAAGGTCAGCGTGCCGCCGGTCAGCGGGGCGGCGGGCTCCTCCGGGTGCGCGGCACCGCCGGCGTGGCCGAAGCGGCGCAGCACGGCGCGGATCCGGGCGACCAGCACGGCGCCGTCGAACGGCTTGGTCACGTAGTCGTCGGCGCCCGCCTCCAGGCCGAGGACGACGTCGATGGAGTCGGCGCGCGCCGACAGCATGATCACCGGCACGGTCGACTCGTCCCGGATGCGCCGGCACAGGCTGACCCCGTCCAGGCCCGGGACCATCACGTCCAGCAGGGCGATGTCCGGCCGGTCGGCCCGGAACGCCTCCAGCCCCGACAGGCCGTCGGGCATGGCCGTCACCGCGAAGCCGTCCCGCTCCAGGGCGAGCTGCGTGGCCTCGCGGATGACGTCGTCGTCCTCGACGAACAGGACATGGGTCTGGTCTGCCATCCCGCGCTCTCAGTCCTCGGTGATGTGTCGGTCAGTTGCCCGGCGTGGGCGTCGCATCCCCGCCGACGGAGTTGCTGTAGAACCTGTGGACGCCCTTGCCCTGCACGAACCGCCCCGCCGTCCACCGGTAGGGCGTCACGTCCTCGCCGGACGGGCTGGAGATGGGGTCGCCCTTCCGGTAGAACTGCTTGGTCACCGACAGGACGCCGTCCTCGATCTCCGCGTAGACCGGGGACTCCTCGCTCTTGAAGACATTCTTGTACGCGCCGTTGTCGTCCCGGTAGACGTACGAGCCGATGCCGACCGCGTCGGCACAGGTCAGCACGTTGACGACGACGTCGTCGACGGAGCCGCCGGTCAGCGCGCCGTAGGAGACGTCGACGGGGTAGTCGTCGCCGCTGCACGGCTTCAGCTCACGCTTGACGGTCGCCGAGACCGCCGGGTCGTGCTTGACCAGCGCCACCGCGTCCACCCGCCGGTAGGAGTCGGAGGGGCTCGGCGCCGGTGAGGCGCCGGACCCGGCCACGGCGGAGGCGTGCGCCGGGCCCTCGTCCCGTGCGCCCGTGCCGCCGGTGCCGCAGGCCGCGACGAAAAGGGCGATGGCGGTGAGCGTGGCCACCGCCGCGATCACCGCCTGAGTACTGCCTCGGGCCTCACTGGGCCCGGCCCCGGTCAGGCCGCGCAACGCTCCCGCTCCTCACGCTCCAGCGCGCGTGCGTCCAGATCGCGGGCCTCCAGCTCCTCACGGAGCCGGGCGAGCGCCCGGTGCAGCGTGCTCTTGACCGTACCGGCCGACATGCCGAGGGCCGCGGCCGTCTCCTCAGTGGACATCTGCTCCCAGTGTCGCAGCACCACGACACTGCGCTGCTTGGGTGCGAGCACCTTCATGATGTCCATCAGCAGGGCCCGGTCGGCGTGCTGCTCGGTGGAGTCCTCCACGGACGCGTCCGGCAGCTGCTCGGTCGGGACCTCCTCCAGCTTGCGGGCGCGCCACCACTCGGTGCGCGTGTTGATCATGACGCGGCGCAGGTAGGCGTCGGCGAGCCGCTTGTCGGCGATGCCGTCCCAGCGGCCGTACGTGCGCACGAGCGCGGTCTGGAGCAGGTCCTGGGCGTCGACCGGGTCCGGCACCAGCCGGCGGGCACTGCGCAGCAGCGCGTCCTGCCGGGTCCGCACGTACTCCTCGAACTCGAGCACCTCGCCCTGCGCCATGATCAACCGCCTCCGTTCCCCGTGTCTCCGGCTCGTGTCCGGAGTCCCGCTCTTCCCGCTGTCCCGTGGTCTGCCGGGTACGGGAAAGAAACTACGGAGCGGTTGTCACGGGGCTGTGCGGAGCAGCCTTCGGCTAGCAGTCGGCTGTCCGTCGGTTGTGTAACGGAAGTAGGCTAGGGGTAAAGGGTGCGTGGCTTATTTCCCTTTAAGGGATGCTTTGTTAGGTGGGTCGGTCCGTAACGGAGCCTTCGCGGCACCGACTTGTCCGTACGTCAGCTCCGCCAGGTTCGTCAGGCTCTGTCGGCCGTCAGGTCAGGGGCAGCCGGTACAGGCCGCCGGGCAGCGGCTCCACCAGACCGTCCGTGACGAGTCCGTCGAGCGCGCGGGCGCGCTGCACCGGCTCGTGCCACACCCGGTCCAACGCCGCCTGCGGCACCGGCACGTGCGCCTCGCGCAGCACGGCCAGCAGCTTGCCGCGCACCTGCCGGTCCGTGCCGGCGTACGTCTGCCCGCGGCGCGGCGGCCCCTCGTGCTCCGGCTTGCCCGCGAGCCGCCAGGCGCACTGCGGGGCGATCGGGCAGCGCTGGCAGCCCTCGTTCTTCGCCGTGCACACCAGGGCGCCCAGCTCCATGGAGGCGGCGGCCCACCGGGCGGCCGTCCCCTCGTCCTCCGGCAGCAGGTCGCGGGCCAGCCGGCGCTCGGCCGCCGTGGTGGCGTTCGGCGGGTACTGCACACCCGTCACCGCCCGCGCCAGGACCCGGCGCACGTTGGTGTCCAGCACCGGGTGCCGCTGCCCGTACGCGAAGGAGGCCACCGCGGCCGCCGTGTACTCGCCGATGCCGGGCAGCGCCAGCAACTGGGCGTGGTCCGTCGGCACGTCGCCGCCGTGCCGCTCCGTTATGGCCACCGCGGCGCCGTGCAGCCGCAGGGCGCGACGCGGGTAGCCGAGCCGGCCCCAGGCGCGCACCGCCTCACCGGGCGCCTCCTCGGCGAGGTCGGCGGGGCGCGGCCAGCGGCTCAGCCACTGCTCGTAGACGGGCTGGACGCGGCTCACGGGGGTCTGCTGGAGCATGAACTCGCTGACCATCACACCCCAGGGGCCCGCCTCCGGGCGGCGCCAGGGGAGGTCGCGGGCGTGTGCGTCGAACCAGGAGATCACGGGGGTGTGGAGCTTCTCAGTCATGGCCCTTCCGATCCTGCCACGGCTCGGGCGGGCGTGGTCGGCGTCGGCGCGATTGCGGAGCGTCGCATCGGGTCGCGCTGTGTGAAGCTCCCTCTGCTTCAGGGCAGTTGCCGGAATGATGATCCGGAAAAGTTGCGTGCCGGGCGGCGGGTGGCGCCAGCAAGGGCGCTGATCTCTCGTACAGTTTGGGCCGTGGGATCTCTGCGCAATCCGGTCGGGCCGCTTCCCTCCTCCATCTACTGGCGACGGAGGGCCGTACTGCTGTCCATGTTGGCGGTGTTGGCCCTGGTGATCGTCTGGATCGTGGTGTCCGGCGGCGGGGGCGGCAAGAAGAACGCCGACGGGTCGAACGGCAAGGGTCCCGTGTCCACGATCACGCCGGGGCCCACCCCGTCGGGGTCGGCGATCAGCCAACACCCGGGCGGGCGCGACGATTCGAGTGGCGGCGCCGGCTCCGGTGGCAGCGGCTCGGGCGGCAGCGGCTCCGGGTCGGACGGCGGCTCGGGCTCCGACGGCAAGGGCGGCTCCGGCTCCGCCGGGTCCTCCGGTTCGGCGGGCGGCCCGGGTTCGGGTGCGGGCGGCGGTCCCGTGGTCGCGGCCGACGCGCTGCCGGCCTCCTCCTCGCTGCCCGGCTGCACCGCCGGAGCGGTCACCTTGAGCCTGCGCAGCGTGCACAACTCGTACTCGCCGGACCAGACGCCGACGTTCGAACTCACCGTGAAGAACGCCTCGTCCACCGACTGCAAGGTCGATCTCGGGCCCGAGAAGGCGGTGCTGACCATCACGCCGGCGGACGGCGGCGACGACTACTGGTCCTCGGCCGACTGCCCCAAGGGCGCCGTGAGCCTGGTGTTCCGGGTGCCCGCCGGGCAGAGCATCACGTACGCCGTGAAGTGGGACCGCAAGCCGAGCGCCGCGCACTGCGCGACGCCCCCGGCCGGGTCGGCGAAGCCGGGGACCTACCTGCTGGAGGCGAAGGCACCGGGCTTCGGCAAGACCCAGGCCTCGTTCGTGCTGGCGGAGGACTAGACCGGCGGCGGTTCCCCGCGGAGGGCGGGCGGCCGCACCCCGGCCGGCCGCCGCCGCGGCTCAGACGTAGCGCTCCAGGATGGAGGACTCGGCCAGGCGGGACAGGCCCTCGCGCACGCTCCGCGCCCGGGCCTCGCCGACGCCGTCGACGGCCTGGAGGTCGTCCACACTGGCGGCGAGCAGCTTCTGCAGACCGCCGAAGTGCTCCACCAGCCGGTCGATGATCGCGCCCGGCAGCCGCGGCACCTTCGCCAGCAGCCGGAAGCCGCGCGGGGAGACCGCCGAGTCCAGGGTCTCGGGAGAGCCCGTGTAGCCCAGCGCCCGGGCCACCGTGCCCATTTCGAGCAGTTCCGCGTGGCTGAGGGCGTCCAGCTCGAACAGCGCCTCCTCGACGGTGCGGGAGCGCTTCGCGGTGGGCTCGGGCACGTAGTCCCGGACGACCAGCTCGCGGTCGGGCTCCACCCCGGCGATCAGCTCCTCCAGCTGGAGGGCCAGGAGACGGCCGTCGGTGCCCAGTTCGACCACGTACTCGGCGATCTCGGTGGCGATGCGCCGGACCATCTCCAGGCGCTGGGCCACCGCGGAGACGTCCCGGACCGTCACCAGGTCCTCGATCTCCAGCGCCGACAGCGTGCCCGCGACCTCGTCCAGCCGGAGCTTGTAGCGCTCCAGGGTGGCCAGCGCCTGGTTCGCGCGGGACAGGATCGCCGCCGAGTCCTCCAGCACCCGGCGCTGCCCGTCGACGTACAGCGCGATCAGCCGCATGGACTGGGAGACGGAGACCACCGGGAAGCCGACCTGCTTGGAGACCCGGTCCGCCGTACGGTGCCGGGTGCCGGTCTCCTCCGTCGGGATCGTGGGGTCCGGGACCAGCTGCACGCCGGCCCGCAGGATCTTCGACAGGTCGGAGGAGAGCACGATGCCGCCGTCCAGCTTGCACAGCTCCCGCAGCCGCGTCGCCGCGAACTCCACGTCCAGGACGAAGCCGCCCGTGCACATGGCCTCGACGGTCTTGTCGGAACCGAGGACGATCAGCCCGCCGGTGTTGCCGCGCAGGATCCGCTCCAGGCCGTCACGCAGGGGCGTGCCGGGCGCCACGGCGCTCAGAGAGGCGCGCATCAGGCGATCGGAGCCGGCACTCCCACCGGATTTTCCGGGAGCTGCTGCCCGGTCGTTGGCTGCCACTGCACTCCTCCGGTCGCAGGTTGTGGGCGCTGCCGTCGTGCGCACTCTGTTCGTACGGACGGGCGAGACCTGGGCAAAGTCTACCGGCGGTCCTCCGCCTCCCGTGGGGCCTCTCGGCGACGGGAGCGCGGCAGCACCCGCAGCGCGTCCCCCATGTCGGCGACTTCCAGCACCTTCATACCGGCCGGGACCTTGCCCGGATCGCCCGGCACCAGCGCGTGCGTGAAGCCCAGCCGGTGCGCCTCGGCGAGCCTGCGCTGCACGCCCGTGACCCGTCTCACCTCGCCGGCCAGGCCCACCTCGCCGATCGCGACGAGGTTCTTGGGCAGCGGGGTGTCACTGGCGGCCGAGGCGAGGGCGAGGGCGATCGCCAGGTCCGCGGCCGGTTCGGACAGCTTCACGCCGCCGACCGTCGCGGAGTAGATGTCCCGCTTGCCGAGCGCGCTGATCCTCCCGCGCTGCTCCAGCACCGCCAGCATCATCGACACCCGGGAGGTCTCCAGGCCCGAGGTGGTCCGGCGCGGGGAGGGGATCTGGGAGTCCACGGTCAGCGCCTGCACCTCGGCCACCAGCGGGCGGCGGCCCTCCAGGGTGACGGTCAGGCAGGTGCCGGGCACCGGCTCGGCACGCCGGGTCAGGAACAGGCCGCTGGGGTCGGCCAGGCCCGTGATGCCCTCGTCGTGCAGCTCGAAGCAGCCGACCTCGTCCGTGGCGCCGTAGCGGTTCTTCACACCGCGCACCAGGCGCAGCCGGGCGTGCCGGTCGCCCTCGAAGTGCAGCACGACGTCCACCAGGTGCTCCAGCAGCCGGGGGCCCGCGATCGCGCCGTCCTTGGTGACGTGGCCCACCAGGAGCGTCGACATCCCGCGCTCCTTGGAGGCGCGGATCAGCGCCCCCGCCACCTCGCGGACCTGGGCCATGCCGCCCGGCGCTCCGTCGATCTCCGGGGAGGCCACCGTCTGCACCGAGTCGAGGATCAGCAGGGACGGCTTCACCGCGTCCAAGTGGCCGAGGACGGCCGCGAGATCCGTCTCGGCGGCCAGGTACAGGTGGTCGTCCAGGGCGTGGATGCGGTCGGCGCGCATCCGGACCTGGCTCGCCGACTCCTCGCCGGTCACGTAGAGGGTCGGGTGCTCCTCGCTCGCCGACTTGGCCGCCACGTCCAGCAGCAGGGTGGACTTGCCGACGCCGGGCTCGCCGGCGAGCAGTACGACCGCGCCGGGGACCAGGCCGCCGCCGAGCACCCGGTCCAGCTCCGGCACGCCGGTGGAGCGGGCGGTGGCCTGCCGGCCGTCGACCTGCCCGATGGGCAGCGCGGAGGAGGTGACCCGGCCCGGTGCCGTGGTGCGGACCGCGGGCGCGCCGTACTCCTCGACCGTGCCCCAGGCCTGGCACTCGGGGCAGCGGCCGAGCCACTTGGCCGTCTGCCAGCCGCACTCGGTGCAGCGGTAGGACGGTCGGTCCTTGGTGGTCTTGGTACGGGCAGCCATGCGGAAACCGTAGCCCGGAGCACTGACAGAGCCCGCCCGGGGCGCATGTGGGTGGTCCGGTATCGGCCACCATCCACGGAGATCGCGCCACGGAATGAAAGGTTCCTGTCCCCTTATGAGGGATCGTTTCACCCGTACGGATTAAAAGTGCTCAAGGTGCCCGAAGGGACACTCCGCCGCCGCCTACGGTCGCACAGGTGATGAGCAGCAGTTCTCGGACCACGACCCGCACCACCGGCGCACACCGGGCGCACCGGGAGGCGCGCGACCGCGCCGCCGCGCGCACGCTCGCCCAGCGGCCGCCGGCGCGCTACGAGCCGTACCTGGACGGACTGTTCACCTACTGTCTGTCGGTGCTCTGCGACCACGACGCGGCCACCACCGCCCTCGGCGACGTCCTGGCGCTGGCCGAGCGGCGCGGGCAGCGCGTCCCGCAGGCCGCCGACGACCGCAGGGCCTGGCTGTACGCGCTGGCCCGCTGGGCGTGCCTGCGCGGGCTCGCCGAGGCCAAGCAGAAACGTCAGGCCACCCACGCGGCCGGCCGTCCGGCGGCCACGAAGCAGGCGTCCCAGCCGGCCGTCCCCGCCGAGGTCGAGGAGCAGCGGCGGCGCGAACTGGCCCTGCTCGCCTGGCCGGAGGCGGCGGGCACCACCCCCGAGCAGCGCGAGGCCCTGGAGCTGGCCGTCCGCCACCACCTGGCCGCCCATGAGGTCGCCGCCGTCCTCGGCATGGAGCCCGCCGCCGCGCGCGAGCTGCTGTCCGCCGCCGCCTGCGAGGTCGAGCGCACCCGCGCGGCGCTCGCCGTGGTCGAGGCCGGTGGCTGCCCGAGCGTGGCCCATCTCACCGGGGACAGCCGGCTGGTCCTCAGCACGGCCCTGCGCCGCGAGCTGGTCCGGCACGTCGACGACTGCCCGCGCTGCCGCCGTACCGCCGAACGCGCCGTGCCCGGCCGCTGGCCCGGGGCCACGGTCACCCCGGCCGAGCTGCCCGTCCTGGAGGCGCCGCGCGCCGCCCTGCACGCCGCCCTCGCGCACCACGCACGCGCGCGGGGCGCGGCCGCGCCCCGCTTCGACCGGCGCGGCTTCCCGATGGACCCCAAGGACCACGCCGCCCGCCGGGACCGCCTGCGCGCGCGTGCCGTCACCACCACGGTCGTCGCCACCGTCGTCGCGGCCCCCGTGATCGCCCTGTGGGCCGCCTACCGGGCCACCCCGGTCGGCGACGAGGACGGCCGCTCGGCCACCGCGCGCGAGGCGCAGGGACCCGACGCGCTCGGCGGCGACACCGCGGGCGGCTACGAGAACGCGGGCAACGCCAGCGTGAAGCCGGGCGGCCCGGGCAGATCCGGCGGCCCGGACGTCTCCGTCGAGGTCGTCAGCGTCGGCGGGGGCGACCACAAGGGCGCCGGCCGGCTCACGGTCGGCGCGAGCAACGACGGCGACACCACGCTGATCACCCTCACCGCGTCCGGTGCGGGACCGGTCCGCTGGTCCGCGTCCACCTCGGCGGACTGGCTCTACCTGAGCCAGTCCGCGGGAACCCTCGACCCCGGCGACGCGTTGACGATCAAGGTGTACGTCGACCACCTGCGCGAGCCGTCCGGCCACTGGCACGCCCAGGTGGCCGTCGCACCGGCCGGCGCCGTCGTCACCATCGACGGCTACGGCACCGCCCCGCGCGGCCCCTCGGCCCCGCCGTCGACGTCAGGCCCCGGCCCGACGTCCGCGCCCTCGGCCCCCTCCGACCCGCCGGCCGGCCAGTCCCCGTCCCCGAGCGACCCGGGCTCCAGCCCCAGCCCCACGGAGTCCGCCCCGTCCGACCCGCCGAGCTCCTCGCCGCCGCCCGCCGACGACGGCAGCCCGAGCCCCTCGGACGGACAGTGACGCCCGAGGGACGAAGACGGGCCCGGGCCCCGGCGCGAAGCCGGTCCTGGGCCGTGTCCTAGGCGCCAGGCGCCGGGTCCGCCGGGTGCGGTGCCACCAGCGGGAGCTGCGAAGCGAGCCGCTGCTCGCACAGCTCGACCAGCCGGTCGTAGCCCGCCTTGCCCATCAGCTCGGTCAGCTCGGGCCGGTAGGAGACGTACACCGGCTCGCCCGCGCCGTGCGCCGAGGTCGCCGACGTGCACCACCAGTGCAGGTCGTGGCCGCCCGGGCCCCAGCCCCGCCGGTCGTACTCGCCGATCGACACCTGCAGCACGCGCGTGTCGTCCGGCCGGTCGATCCAGTCGTACGTCCGCCGGATCGGCAGCTGCCAGCACACGTCGGGCTTGGTCTCCAGCGGCTCGCGGCCCTCCTTCAGGGCCAGGATGTGCAGCGAGCAGCCCGCGCCGCCCGCGAAACCGGGGCGGTTCTGGAAGACGCACGAGCCCTGGAAGGGCCGGGTCTGCCGGGAACCCTCCTCGTCCTCGGAGACCCAGCCGTTGCGGGTGCCCTCGGCGTGGTTCTGCCAGATGTCCGGTGTGAGCCGTGCGACGTGCTCGGCGACGCGCTTCTCGTCGTCCTCGTCGGAGAAGTGGGCGCCCAGCGAGCAGCACCCGTCGGCCGCACGGCCCGGCTGGATGCCCTGGCAGCCGCTGCCGAAGATGCAGTTCCAGCGAGAGGTCAGCCATGTCAGATCGCAGCGGAAGACCTGCTCGTCGTCCGCCGGATCAGGGAACTCCACCCACGCGCGCGCGAAGTCGAGCCCCTGCTCGTCGCTCGCCCCCGGCGCCTCGACGGACGGGGCCTTGCGGCCCGCCTTGCCCGTCTTGTCCGCCTTCGCAGCTTTTCCGTAGTTCGCCTTTTTCGTCTTTGGCACGCGTCCAGGGTAAGTGGCCGGGGCCCGCAGCGGGGACCGGGAAAAGCGAATCTGGCAGTAGCGTTCCGTACATGAGACTCGGTGTCCTGGACGTGGGCTCGAACACGGTGCATCTGCTGGTGGTGGACGCCCACCCCGGCGCGCGCCCGCTGCCCGCGCATTCGCACAAGGCCGAACTGCGGCTCGCCCAGCTGCTCGACGACAGCGGTGCCATCGGCGACGACGGCATCGCCAAGCTGGTCGACGTCGTGCGGGAGGCGCTCCAGGCCGCCGAGGACAAGGGCGTCGAGGATCTCGTCCCGTTCGCCACCTCCGCCGTCCGGGAGGCGTCCAACGCCGACGACGTCCTCGCGCGCGTGGAGGCCGAGACCGGGGTGCGGCTCCAGGTCCTGACCGGCGAGGAGGAGGCCCGGCTCACCTTCCTGGCCGTGCGCCGCTGGTTCGGCTGGTCGGCCGGGAAGCTGCTCGTGCTGGACATCGGCGGCGGCTCCCTGGAGATCGCCTACGGCATCGACGAGGAGCCGGACGCCGCCGTCTCCCTGCCGCTCGGCGCCGGCCGCCTCACCGCCGGCTGGCTGCGGGGCGACCCGCCCGACGCCGAGAACGTCCGCGCCCTGCGCCGCCACGTCCGCGCGCAGATAGCCCGTTCGGTCGGCGAGTTCAGCCGCTTCGGCGCCCCCGACCACGTGGTGGGCACCTCCAAGACCTTCAGGCAGCTGGCCCGCATCGCCGGAGCCGCCCGCAGCGCCGAGGGCCTCTACGTCCAGCGCGAGCTCAAGCGCGAGTCCCTGGAGGCCTGGGTGCCGCGGCTGGCCGGCATGTCCGCCGAGCAGCGCTCCGAGCTGCCGGGGGTCTCGGACGGCCGGGCCGGCCAGCTCCTCGCCGGCGCGCTGGTGGCCGAGGGCGCGATGGACCTGTTCGGCGTCGAGTGCCTGGAGATCTGCCCGTGGGCGCTGCGCGAGGGCGTCATCCTCCGGCGCCTCGACCACATGGACGCCGACTGACGTACCCGGGGCGCGGAACCCGTCCCGCCGGGGCCGCGCCCGCCCGCATGGCAAACGTCACAACGGCGAAGAGGGACCCGACACCCTTCCCACTCGACCCTTTAAGGTGACGGACGTGGCAGAACCAAGGGACGTGACCGTCGCGCTGTCCACGGCCTCCGTCTATCCGGAGTCGACCGCGACGGCCTTCGAGATCGCCGCGCGCCTCGGCTACGACGGCGTAGAGGTCATGGTGTGGACCGATCCGGTCAGCCAGGACATCGAGGCGCTGCGCCGGCTGTCGGACTACCACGGCATCCCGATCCTGGCCGTCCACGCCCCCTGTCTGCTGATCACCCAGCGGGTCTGGTCCACCGACCCCTGGGTCAAGCTCCAGCGGGCCCGGGCGGCCGCCGAGAAGCTGGGCGCCCACACGGTCGTCGTCCACCCGCCCTTCCGCTGGCAGCGGCAGTACGCCCGCGACTTCGTCTCCGGGATCTGGCGGATGGCCGACGAGACCGACGTGCGGTTCGCCGTCGAGAACATGTACCCCTGGCGCTACCGCGACCGCGAGATGCTGGCGTACGCGCCCGACTGGGACGTCACCAGGGACGACTACCGGCACTTCACGATCGACCTCAGCCACACGGCGACGGCCCGCACGGACGCGCTCGACATGGTCGACCGCATGGGCGACCGCCTCGGGCACGTCCACCTCGCCGACGGCCGCGGCTCGGCCAAGGACGAGCACCTGGTCCCCGGCCGCGGCACCCAGCCCTGTGCCGAGCTGCTGGAGCGCCTCGGGCGGCGCGGCTTCGACGGGCACGTCGTCATCGAGGTCAACACCCGGCGGGCGATGTCCAGCGCCGAGCGCGAGGCCGACCTCGCCGAGGCCCTCGCCTTCACCCGCGCCCACCTGGCCGCCGCCGTGAAGGTGCCCCGGCGGTGACCGGCACCGCCGGAGCCCGCCGCCGCGGCCGCCCGCCGCGCACGGAGTCCGCCGACACCCGCGACCGCATCCTCGCGGCCGCCCGCGAGGTGTTCTCCGAACACGGCTACGAGAAGACCTCCGTACGCGGCATCGCCAAGGCCGCCGGGGTCGACGCCGCGCTCGTCCACCACTACTTCGGCACCAAGGAACAGATCTTCGAAGCGGCCGTCGCGGTGGCCTTCGCGCCGGCCCTGGACGCACCCGAGGCGCTGGCCGCCGGCCCCCTTGAGGAGGTGGGGGAGCGGCTCACCCGCTTCGTCTTCGGCGTGTGGGAGAACCCCACGACCCGCACGCCGCTCCTGGCGATCCTGCGCTCCGCCGTCAACAACGAGACCGCGGCCGCCGTCTTCCGCCGCCTCGTCTCCGCCCAGCTGCTGCGCCGCGTCGCCGCCCAGCTCGACCTGCCGGACGCGGAACTGCGGGCCGAGCTGGCGGCCGCGCAGCTGGTGGGCGCGGCCCTGATGCGGTACGTGATCAAGCTGGAGCCGCTGGCGTCGGCGGACCTGGAGTCGATCATCAGGCGGGTGACGCCGGTGGTGCAGGGGCATCTGACGCAGCCCTGACAGCCGCGCCCGTGGAACACACGTCCCGCATTCCGGACAACCTTGTCCAGTCCGTGGAGGGGCGGCGTACGCTCGTAGACAGTCAGTACCCACTGGCAGAAGGTCTTCGAAGGAGCGAGCGACGATGCCCGAGCTGAGGTCCCGCACAGTCACCCACGGCCGCAACATGGCGGGCGCCCGCGCCCTTATGCGCGCCTCCGGTGTACCCGGTGCGGACATCGGCCGGAAGCCCGTCATCGCCGTCGCCAACTCCTTCACCGAGTTCGTGCCGGGCCACACCCACCTCCAGCCGGTCGGCCGGATCGTCAGCGAGGCGATCAAGGAGGCGGGCGGCATCCCCCGCGAGTTCAACACGATCGCCGTGGACGACGGCATCGCGATGGGCCACGGCGGCATGCTGTACTCCCTGCCCTCCCGCGACCTGATCGCCGACTCGGTCGAGTACATGGTCGAGGCGCACTGCGCCGACGCCCTGGTCTGCATCTCCAACTGCGACAAGATCACCCCGGGCATGCTGATGGCGGCCCTGCGCCTGAACATCCCGACGGTCTTCGTCTCCGGCGGCCCCATGGAGTCCGGCCGGGCCACCCTCGTCGACGGCACGGTCCGCACCCTCGACCTGGTCGACGCGATCTCCGACGCCGTCAACGACAAGATCTCCGACGAGGACATCCTCCGCATCGAGGAGAACGCCTGCCCCACCTGCGGCAGCTGTTCCGGCATGTTCACCGCCAACTCGATGAACTGCCTCACCGAGGCCATCGGCCTCTCCCTGCCCGGCAACGGCTCGGTCCTCGCCACCCACACCGCCCGCCGCGCCCTGTACGAGAACGCGGCCCGCACGGTCATGGACCTCACCCGCCGCTACTACGAGCAGGACGACGACACCGTCCTGCCGCTCAACATCGCCACCTTCCAGGCCTTCGAGAACGCCATGGCCCTGGACATCGCGATGGGCGGCTCCACCAACACGATCCTGCACCTGCTGGCCGCCGCCCAGGAGGCGGGCGTCGCCTTCGGCCTGGAGGAGATCGACGCCGTCTCCCGCCGCGTCCCCTGCCTCGCCAAGGTCGCCCCCAACGTCGCGAAGAACCGCACGTACTACATGGAGGACGTGCACCGGGCCGGCGGCATCCCCGCCCTGCTCGGCGAGCTGCACCGCGCGGGCCTGCTCAACGAGGACGTGCACGCGGTCCACAGCCCCTCCCTCTCCGACTGGCTCAAGACCTGGGACGTCCGCGGCGGCTCCCCGTCCCCCGAGGCCGTCGAGCTGTGGCACGCGGCCCCCGGCTGCGTCCGCTCCGCCGAGGCCTTCTCCCAGTCCGAGCGCTGGGAGGCGCTGGACGACGACGCCGAGGGCGGCTGCATCCGCAGCGCCGAGCACGCCTACTCCAAGGACGGCGGCCTCGCCGTCCTGAGGGGGAACCTGGCCGTCGACGGCTGCGTGGTCAAGACGGCCGGCGTCGACGAGTCGATCTGGACCTTCGAGGGCCCGGCCGTGGTCTGCGAGTCCCAGGAGGAGGCCGTCCAGCGGATCCTCACCCAGGAGGTCAAGGACGGCGACGTCGTCGTCATCCGCTACGAGGGCCCCAAGGGCGGACCCGGCATGCAGGAGATGCTCTACCCGACCTCGTACCTGAAGGGCCGCGGCCTGGGCAAGACCTGCGCCCTGATCACCGACGGCCGCTTCTCCGGCGGCACCTCCGGCCTCTCCATCGGCCACGCCTCCCCCGAGGCGGCCTCCGGCGGCACCATCGCCCTGGTCCGGGACGGCGACCGCATCCGCATCGACATCCCCAACCGCGCGATCGAGCTGCTGGTCGACGAGGCGGAACTGAACCGCCGCGAAGAGGCCCTCGGCGGCGTGTACGCCCCGCGCGACCGCGACCGCAAGGTCTCCGCCGCGCTGCGTGCCTACGCGGCGATGGCGACCAGCGCGGACAAGGGCGCGGTGCGCGACGTGAGCCGACTGGGCTGACCGCACCCGCACGACCCGAAGGGGCCGCCTCCCTCGAGGCGGCCCCTTTCGTTCGTCACCAGGACGCCGGGTCCCGCCCGTCACGGGCGAAGACGGAGCCGTCGGGGGCGGTGGCGTAGACGTGGGGGCCGATGAGGAAGGGGGCGGGCAGGGTGCTGGCGACCTGCCCGCCGGCGGTGCCGAGCCGCGGGGACGTCTGCCCGAGCAGCCGGCCGTCACGGGACCCCACGGCGAGCAGGCGCCCGTCAGGGGCGCTGAAGTACACGTGCCCGGCGGTGGCGACGGGGAGGGAGCCGCGGCTCACGCCCGTCTCCAGGTGCCAGAGCCGCTTCCCGGTGTGCAGGTCCACGGCCTCCAGCAAGCCACCGGCGGCCAGCAGATAGACCTGGCCGCCGTGCACGGCGGCCTGAGGAGCCACCAGCGCGATCGGCAGGGGCACACGCCGCGTCGTCCGCGTGGCGGGTGAGTAACGGACCACCGCACCGGTGACCCCAGCGCCATCGTCGGACAGCATGACCAGCGATCCGTCCTCGCTGCCGACGGGCCGGAGCACCCCCCGCAGCCGGGCCGTCCAGCGAGCGGTCCCGGTGTGCGCGTCCAAGGCCGTGAACAGCGTGTACGCCCCGTCCGCCGAGGCGGTGGCCGCATGAACCAGCGGATCGCCGGGGAAGACGGCCAGGGTCGGTGTGTCACGGCCGGGCAGCCGGTGGTGCCACCGCTCCTTCCCCGACCTGCCGTCGAATCCCGTCACCACGCGGTCCGTGCCGGCGACGAGGACCATGCCGTCGGCGACGCGCAGTCCCGTGTTGGCGGGCAGCGCGCGCTGCCAGCGGGGTCTTCCGGATGCCGGGTCGAGGGCCACCACCCGCCGCCCTCCGTCCGTCGGCAGTACCAGCAGACCGCCGGCCGGCGCGGGCGGCCCGCTCGCTCGGTCCTCGGCGACCGTGCGCCGCCACAGGAGCGAGCCGTCCTTGGGATCGAGCGCGTAGGCCGTTCCCGAGCGAAGACACAGCAGCCGTCCGGCACCGTCCGCGCACCGCGGCATCCCGGGCTTCATCCCGCCCGGGTCGGCCTGCCAGGCCGCGCCCCCGGCCGCCGCCGCGGCGTGCGTGGCGGTCACCTCCGTGTAGGGACCGTCCCCACCGCTGCCCGGCCACAGCGATGCGGCGAGCGCGGCGCCCACGGCGAGTGCCAGCGCCCCGGCGGCCAGGACCGTGCGTCTGCCCGGGCGCCTGCGGGGTGCCGGCGCCGGTTCGTCGCGGGGAGGCCGCTGCTTCGGCGAGCCGTCGTCCGTGCGCTGCGCCGGTATGAACGCCTGGGTGTCGTACGAGGCGGCCACCGACCGCAGTTCCCGCATCAACTCGTCCGGCGTCGGCCGCTCCTCGGGCTCCTTGGCCAGGCAGCGCAGCACCAGCGGCGCCAGACTCTCCGGCACCCCGGTCAGGTCCGGCTCGTCGTGCACGACCTGATAGGCGACGACGTACGGGCTGTCGGAGTCGAACGGCCCGCGCCCGGTCGCCGCGTGCACCAGCACCGACCCGAGGGCGAAGATGTCCGCCGCCGGGCCCACCTCCCGCGGCCGCCGGAACTGCTCGGGCGCCATGAACGGCGGTGTGCCGATCAACTTCCCGGTCTCGGTCCGCAGTTCGCTGTCCTTCGGCCGGGAGATCCCGAAGTCGATGACCTTCGGCCCGTCCTCGGCGAGCAGCACGTTGCTCGGCTTGAGGTCCCGGTGCACCACCCCCACCCGGTGGATGTCGCGCAATGCCTCCGCGAGCCCGGCCATGAGCCGGCGCAACTGCGCGGGAGCCATAGGCCCGTTCCGCTTGACCTCTTCGGACAGGGTCGGGCCGGGAATGAACAGCGTGGCCATCCACGGCCGTTCGGCCTCGGGATCGGCGTCCACGACCGGCGCGGTGAAGGCGCCGCTCACCCTCCGGGCGGCGGCCACCTCCTGCCGGAACCGGCCTCTGAACTCGGGGTCCGCGGCGAATTCCGCGTGTACGACCTTCACCGCGAGCTTCAGGCCGGAGGTGCTGCGGGCGAGATGCACGACGCCCATGCCACCGGAGCCGAGGCACGACTCGAGGTGGTACTGGCCGGCGTACTCGGGAAGTTCCGCTTCCGCGCCCGCTCCGATGTTGCGCTGTGGCGCCATGGACCACCCCCGTGCTGTTCGTCCGCGCGCGCGACGCACGGAGCCTAGTCGATGACTCGTACGAGACAGAGGCGGCTTGCTAGCCTCCGCGTGCGAGTCGCGCACAGGTGTTCCGTGACGCGCTTCCAGGAGTCAGCGGTCCCCCTGGCATCGGTGGGGACAAGGGGGAGAGGTCTCATGTCCGTAGACGAAGCAGTCACCGGTCCCGGGGCGGGGGAGTCGCTCACGGCCGAGACGGCCGTGCGTACCTTCGCGGTGGCCCCGGGGGTCCGCCTCAACGTGCGCAACGGCCCCGGCACCGACTACAGCATCGTCCGTGTCCTGCCCGAGGGCTCCCGCGTCCCGATCTTCTGCCAGGCACCGGGCACGGCGGTGACGGGCCCGTACGGCACGTCGAAGATCTGGGACAACATCGACAACGGCGAGTTCGTCTCGGACGCCTACGTGCACACCGGCACCGACGGCTACGTCGCCTCCCGCTGCTCCTTCTGACCCCGCACCGGAGCCCGCCCCGGCCCGGAGCCATAATCGTCCCGTGAGCGACGAAACCGGCACCCCGGGCACACCGGCGGGCTCCCCGGGCGGCCCCCGCCCCGAGCCCCTGCGCTTCTTCGGCACGTCCTGGGTGGACCACGACCACGGGTACGCGGCCCGCCGGGCCGGCGTCGCGGCCGGGTCCCTCGCCGCTGCCGCCGCCTCCTGTCTGATCCTGCGCTTCGCCTACGAGGGCATCCGGATCGCCGACAGCGGTGCCTTCGTGACCGTGCTGGTCGTCGCGATGTTCGCCATCTGCAGCGCGCTCGCCTTCCGCAACACCTGGGAGGGGTTCGGCAAGCGCCACGACCCCCAGCGCCAGGCCACCCTGCGCGGCCTGCTCGCCATCGGCTTCGTCGGCTCGCTGCTCGCCTACTTCTTCCGCTCCCTCACCGAGGCCCCGGGCGAGAAGCTCCACCGCGAGGAGTACGACCGGGCCCGCGAGGAGTACACCCGTCGCACCTCCCGGCGCACCGGCAACCCGTCGAGGAAGAAGCGCCGCGGCTGAGGCCGGCGCGGGCGGTCAGCAGTACCGGCTCGTGACGGACGGCGGTCGCCTCCTTCGGCCCGGTCCCGCCCTGCGGCCCGAACTCCGCCATGTCGCGGCGAACTCGGGTCATGGCGACCGCGCTGCCCGGACCCGCGGCCCGATATCCGCTGTCGCCGGTGCGGCCGGTCCCGCGACGATGGCCGTATGACCACGACGCAGCCTCCCTCCCACGCCGCCCGAGCCCGTTCCTTCGACGACGCCGCGGCGCAGTACGCGGCGAACCGGCCCTCCTACCCGCCCGCCCTCCTCGACGCCGTCGAGGAACTGGCCGGACGGCCGCTGGCCGGGGCCCGGGTCGTGGACGTCGGTGCCGGCACCGGGATCGCGACCGCGCTGCTCCACGCCCGGGGCGCCGACGTCCTCGCGGTCGAGCCCGGCGCGGGCATGGCCGCCGAGTTCCGCCGCTCGCTGCCGGACGTCCCGGTCGTGCGGGGCAGCGGCGACGCGCTCCCCGTCGCCGACGGCCACGCCGACCTCGTCACCTACGCGCAGGCCTGGCACTGGACCGACACCGCCCGCTCGGTCCCGGAAGCGCTGCGCGTGCTGCGGCCCGGGGGCGCGCTGGCCCTGTGGTGGAACACCGACGCCCTCGACATCGAGTGGATCGCCGAGGCCGCCGACCGCAGCGGAAGGTTCTTCGGCGTGGACATCGCCGCCGAGAAGCGCAAGGCCGGGGACCGCCCCGAGCGCGCCGACCCGAGCGGCCGGCTCAGCTTCGCCCGCCGCGAGGTCCGCTGGAGCCGCCGCGTCCCGGTCGACACCCACCTCGCCAACATCGGCAGCCACTCGGCCTTCCTGGTCACGGCCGAGGAGCGCAGCCGCGCGTTCCTGGAGGAGGAGCGGAGCCATCTGCTGAAGGTGTTCCCCGACGGCGTCGTCGAGGAGACGTACGACGTGCTGCTGCTCGTCGCGACCAAGACCTGAACCTCCCCCTCTCTCTGCCCTCTCCTCTCTTCCTCGGCGGCGGCCCGGTTCTTTCCGGGCCGCCGCTCTCGTCTGCCACCGCACCTGCCCGCCCGCGACGGACGAACCCCTTGACGGCGCGGCCCGACGGGAACATTATTCATCGCATGATGAATTATCTGGCCGACCCACCCCACGCCACGGCACCCCACGCCGTCCACGCCGACGGCCTCACCGTCGTCCGTGGCGCCCGCACCGTCCTCCACCACCTCGACTTCACCGTCCCGCGCGGCCAGATCACCGGCCTGCTCGGCCCCTCCGGCTGCGGCAAGTCCACCCTCATGCGCTCCGTCGTCGGCACCCAGGCCAAGGTCACCGGCACCCTCGACGTCCTCGGCCGCCCCGCCGGACACCCCACCCTGCGCAGCCGGGTCGGCTACGTCACCCAGGCACCTTCCGTCTACGACGACCTGACCGTCCGTCAGAACCTCGACTACTTCGCGGCGATCCTCGAACCCCACCGCGCGCCCGCCGACCGCCGCCAGGACACCGAACGCGTCCTCGCCGAGGTCGACCTCACCAGCCGCGCCGACGCCCTCGCCGGCAACCTCTCCGGCGGCCAGCGCAACCGCGTCTCCCTCGCCGTCGCCCTCCTCGGCAGCCCCGAACTGCTCGTCCTCGACGAGCCCACCGTCGGCCTCGACCCCGTCCTGCGCCGCGACCTGTGGACCCTCTTCCACGACCTCGCCGCCCGGGGCGCCACCCTCCTCGTCTCCTCCCACGTCATGGACGAGGCCGAGCGCTGCCACCGCCTCCTCCTCATGCGCGACGGCCGGATCCTGGCCGACGGGACGCCCGACGCCCTGCGCACCCGAACCGGAACCGACACCGTCGAGGCCGCCTTCCTCCGCCTCGTGGACGAAGCGGCCGCCGCCGACCGCACCAAGGAGACGACCCGATGAGCACGACCGCCCCCACCACCCAGGCAGCCCCCACCCAGGCGGCCCCCGCCCGCGCCCTGAACGCAGGCCGCACCACCGCCACGGCCGCACGCGTCCTGCGTCAGCTCCGCCACGACCCGCGCACCATCGCGCTGCTGCTCCTCATCCCCTGCCTGATGCTGGTCCTGCTGCGCTACGTCTTCGACGCCAGCCCGCGCACCTTCGACAACATCGGCGCTTCGCTGCTCGGCGTCTTCCCGCTGATCACGATGTTCCTGGTGACCTCCATCGCCACCCTGCGCGAACGCACCTCGGGCACCCTCGAACGGCTGCTCGCCATGCCGCTGGGCAAGGCCGACCTCATCGCCGGCTACGCCCTCGCCTTCGGTGCCCTCGCCATCGTCCAGTCGGCCCTCGCCACCGGGCTCTCGGTCTGGCTCCTCGGCCTGGACGTCACCGGCTCGCCCTGGCTGCTCCTGCTCGTGGCGCTGCTCGACGCCCTGCTCGGCACGGCCCTCGGACTCTTCGTCTCGGCCTTCGCGGCCTCGGAATTCCAGGCGGTCCAGTTCATGCCCGCGGTGATCTTCCCCCAGCTCCTCCTGTGCGGCCTGTTCACTCCCCGCTCCGACATGCACCCCGTCCTGGAGGCCGTCTCCGACGTGCTGCCGATGTCGTACGCCGTCGACGGCATGAACGAGGTCCTCCACCACACGGACATGACGGCGACCTTCGTCCGCGACATCCTGATCGTCGCCGGCTGCGCCCTGCTCGTCCTGGGCCTCGGGGCGGCGACCCTGCGGCGGCGCACCGCCTGACGACCCGTCCGTGTTCCGCCTGCCGGACAACCACCCGGGCCCCGTGGAGCCGGTGCGAGGATGACTTCATGAGCCAGAAAGTCGCAGTCCTCGGCACCGGCAAGATCGGCGAAGCCCTGCTCAGCGGAATGATCCGCGGTGGCTGGAAGCCGGCCGACCTCCTGGTCACCGCCCGCCGTCCCGAACGCGCCGAGGAACTCCGCACCCGCCACGGAGTCACCCCGGTCGGCAACGCCGAGGCGGCCAAGACCGCCGACACCCTGATCCTCACGGTCAAGCCGCAGGACATGGGCGCCCTCCTGGACGAACTCGCCCCGCACGTCCCCGCCGGCCGGCTGGTGATCAGCGGAGCCGCCGGTATCCCCACCTCCTTCTTCGAGGAGCGCCTCGCCGCGGGCACCCCGGTCGTGCGCGTCATGACGAACACCCCCGCCCTCGTCGACGAGGCCATGTCCGTCATCTCCGCCGGAAGCCACGCCACCGACGACCACGTCGCCACCGCCGAGGAGATCTTCGGCGCCGTCGGCAAGACCCTCCGGGTCCCCGAGAGCCAGCAGGACGCCTGCACCGCCCTGTCAGGCTCCGGGCCGGCCTACTTCTTCTACCTGGTCGAAGCCATGACCGACGCCGGCATCCTGCTCGGCCTGCCCCGTGACAAGGCGCACGACCTCATCGTCCAGTCCGCCATCGGCGCCGCCGTGATGCTCCGGGACAGCGGCGAGCACCCCGTCAAGCTCCGGGAGAACGTCACCTCCCCGGCGGGCACGACGATCAACGCCATCCGCGAGCTGGAGAACCACGGGGTCCGCGCCGCACTCATCGCCGCTCTCGAAGCCGCCCGCGACCGCAGCCGCGAACTCGCCTCCGGCAAGAAGGACTGACACGGCCGACCGGCCGGTGGGCGGCGGGCCACCCCGCCGCCCCGTGTCCGGTGAGCCGCGCTAGTGAGCCGCTCTCAGCGCGGGCTCCGCCACGGGAGGCAGCAGCCCGATCGCCCGGTAGGCGCTGTCGACGGTCGGCCGGGCCGACGCCCGGGCCTTCTCCGCACCGATCCGCAACACCTCCTCCACGTACGCGGGTTCCGCGCACAGCTCCCTGTGCCTGGTCTGCACGGGCCTGAGGACCTCCACGACCGCCTCCGCGGTGTCCTTCTTCAACGCGCCGTACGAGTCGTAAACGGCCGCCAGTGACTCAGGGTTCCCGCCCGTGCACGCAGCGAGAATGTCCAGCAGGTTGGCGACCCCCGGCCGCCCCTCGCGGTCGTACTCCACATCCCGCCCGCTGTCGGTCACCGCGCGCATCACCTTCTTGCGCACCACGTCCGGCTCGTCCAGGAGATAGACGATCCCCGGCCCCGAGTCGTCCGACTTCCCCATCTTCGAGGTCGGATCCTGGAGGTTCATCACCCGTGCGGCCACCTCCGGACGGGTGGCTCTCGGCACCGTGAACGTGTGCCCGTACCGCTGGTTGAACCGCACCGCCAGATCCCGGGTCAGCTCCACGTGCTGCACCTGGTCGTCACCCACCGGCACCTCGTCCGCCCCGTAGGCCAGGATGTCCGCGGCCATCAGTACCGGATACGTCAGCAGGGACAGGCGCACGCTCCCGCCGCGCAGGCGCTCACGCGCGGCCTTCTCCTTGTACTGGATCATGCGGCGCATCTCGCCGTCCGTCGCCACGCACTCCAGCAGGTACGACAGCCGCGTGTGCTCGTCGACGTGGCTCTGCAGGAACACCGTGCACAGCTCGGGCTCCAGCCCCGACGCCAGCAGCAGCGTCGTCGCCTGCCGGCTGAGCCGGCGCACCCGCGCCGGATCGTGGTCCACGGTGAGCGCGTGCAGGTCGACGATGCAGAACAGCGCGTCCGACCGGTGCTGGTCCACCTCGGCCCAGCGCCGCATGGCACCGAGGTAGTTCCCCAGGGTCAGGTGTCCGGTCGGCTTGATCCCGCTGAAGACCCGCGTCATCTCTGTGTCTCCTCCTGGTCGAGGCCGCCGTCCCGGTCGGCCGGCTCCCGGAGTCCTGGAGGGAGATACGAGAACGGCCGCCGGGTCGGCGGCCGTTGGGTGCATACGTGAGAGCGGCCGCCGTCAGGCGGCCCACCACTGCTGGGTGCACGTACGCGTAGGCATGTCCCCAGCGTACGCCCGGGGAGGGGCCAGGGCAGCGAGTTGACACACCCCGGGCCGATCCGTACTGTTCTCCGGGTTGTCCGACGTGAGCGCCGACTCCGGTCGGTCCCCGGACAGCCATTCCGCAAGTACCCGTCACTCATCGACGCCTCGGTGTCGACTGCTTTGACGCGCGTATTTGCGAATGAGGAATCCGCGTTCGAAAGGGCGCCGCCCCGATTAGCTCGGGGCGCGGGAATCCGCTAAAGTCTCACTCGTCGGAACGGCCCAACAGCCGGGAAGACACCCCGCCGACCGGGAATCGGACGCCGAAAGGATCTGATAGAGTCGGAACCGCCGGAAAGGAAAACGCGAAAGCGAAGACCTGGAAAGCACCGAGGAAATCGGATCGAGAAAAGATCTGATAGAGTCGGAAACGCAAGACCGAAGGGAAGCGCCCGGAGGAAAGCCCGAGAGGGTGAGTACAAAGGAAGCGACCGTTCCTTGAGAACTCAACAGCGTGCCAAAAATCAACGCCAGATATGTTGATACCCCGTCTCCGGCCGTCACGGCTGGGACGAGGTTCCTTTGAAAAACACAGCGAGGACGCTGTGTGCGAGAGGACTATTCCTCCTCTCGCACCGCTCTCGTGGTGTTCAACCGGATTACCGGTAAACATTCACGGAGAGTTTGATCCTGGCTCAGGACGAACGCTGGCGGCGTGCTTAACACATGCAAGTCGAACGATGAACCACTTCGGTGGGGATTAGTGGCGAACGGGTGAGTAACACGTGGGCAATCTGCCCTTCACTCTGGGACAAGCCCTGGAAACGGGGTCTAATACCGGATATGAGCTTCCACCGCATGGTGGAGGCTGTAAAGCTCCGGCGGTGAAGGATGAGCCCGCGGCCTATCAGCTTGTTGGTGAGGTAATGGCTCACCAAGGCGACGACGGGTAGCCGGCCTGAGAGGGCGACCGGCCACACTGGGACTGAGACACGGCCCAGACTCCTACGGGAGGCAGCAGTGGGGAATATTGCACAATGGGCGAAAGCCTGATGCAGCGACGCCGCGTGAGGGATGACGGCCTTCGGGTTGTAAACCTCTTTCAGCAGGGAAGAAGCGAAAGTGACGGTACCTGCAGAAGAAGCGCCGGCTAACTACGTGCCAGCAGCCGCGGTAATACGTAGGGCGCAAGCGTTGTCCGGAATTATTGGGCGTAAAGAGCTCGTAGGCGGCTTGTCACGTCGATTGTGAAAGCCCGAGGCTTAACCTCGGGTCTGCAGTCGATACGGGCTAGCTAGAGTGTGGTAGGGGAGATCGGAATTCCTGGTGTAGCGGTGAAATGCGCAGATATCAGGAGGAACACCGGTGGCGAAGGCGGATCTCTGGGCCATTACTGACGCTGAGGAGCGAAAGCGTGGGGAGCGAACAGGATTAGATACCCTGGTAGTCCACGCCGTAAACGGTGGGAACTAGGTGTTGGCGACATTCCACGTCGTCGGTGCCGCAGCTAACGCATTAAGTTCCCCGCCTGGGGAGTACGGCCGCAAGGCTAAAACTCAAAGGAATTGACGGGGGCCCGCACAAGCGGCGGAGCATGTGGCTTAATTCGACGCAACGCGAAGAACCTTACCAAGGCTTGACATACACCGGAAACGTCTGGAGACAGGCGCCCCCTTGTGGTCGGTGTACAGGTGGTGCATGGCTGTCGTCAGCTCGTGTCGTGAGATGTTGGGTTAAGTCCCGCAACGAGCGCAACCCTTGTTCTGTGTTGCCAGCATGCCCTTCGGGGTGATGGGGACTCACAGGAGACCGCCGGGGTCAACTCGGAGGAAGGTGGGGACGACGTCAAGTCATCATGCCCCTTATGTCTTGGGCTGCACACGTGCTACAATGGCCGGTACAATGAGCTGCGATACCGTGAGGTGGAGCGAATCTCAAAAAGCCGGTCTCAGTTCGGATTGGGGTCTGCAACTCGACCCCATGAAGTCGGAGTCGCTAGTAATCGCAGATCAGCATTGCTGCGGTGAATACGTTCCCGGGCCTTGTACACACCGCCCGTCACGTCACGAAAGTTGGTAACACCCGAAGCCGGTGGCCCAACCCCTTGTGGGAGGGAGCTGTCGAAGGTGGGACTAGCGATTGGGACGAAGTCGTAACAAGGTAGCCGTACCGGAAGGTGCGGCTGGATCACCTCCTTTCTAAGGAGCACTTCTTACCGAGCCTGCTCGGTCAGAGGCCAGAACATCAGCGAACGCCTGATGCTGGTTGCTCATGGGTGGAACGTTGATTATTCGGCCAGGACCTCGGGTCGGAGGCTGCTAGTACTGCTCGCAAGAGCGTGGAACGCATGATCTCCGGACGGGATCCGGCCGGGCACGCTGTTGGGTGTCTGAGGGAATGAACTTCCTCAGTCGCCGGCCCCGGTGAAGCATCGCGTAAGTGGTGTGTGACGGGTGGCTGGTCGTTGTTTGAGAACTGCACAGTGGACGCGAGCATCTGTGGCCAAGTTTTTAAGGGCGCACGGTGGATGCCTTGGCACCAGGAACCGATGAAGGACGTGGGAGGCCACGATAGTCCCCGGGGAGTCGTCAACCAGACTTTGATCCGGGGGTTTCCGAATGGGGAAACCCGGCAGTCGTCATGGGCTGTCACCCGCTGCTGAACACATAGGCAGTGTGGAGGGAACGAGGGGAAGTGAAACATCTCAGTACCCTCAGGAAGAGAAAACAACCGTGATTCCGGGAGTAGTGGCGAGCGAAACCGGATGAGGCCAAACCGTATGCGTGTGAGACCCGGCAGGGGTTGCGCATGCGGGGTTGTGGGATCTCTCTTTCACAGTCTGCCGGCTGTGAGACGAGTCAGAAACCGTTGATGTAGACGAAGGACATGCGAAAGGTCCGGCGTAGAGGGTAAGACCCCCGTAGTCGAAACGTCAGCGGCTCGTTTGAGAGACACCCAAGTAGCACGGGGCCCGAGAAATCCCGTGTGAATCTGGCGGGACCACCCGCTAAGCCTAAATATTCCCTGGTGACCGATAGCGGATAGTACCGTGAGGGAATGGTGAAAAGTACCGCGGGAGCGGAGTGAAATAGTACCTGAAACCGTGTGCCTACAAGCCGTGGGAGCGTCGGATACAGCTTGCTGTATCTCGTGACTGCGTGCCTTTTGAAGAATGAGCCTGCGAGTTTGCGGTGTGTTGCGAGGTTAACCCGTGTGGGGAAGCCGTAGCGAAAGCGAGTCCGAACAGGGCGTTTCAGTAGCACGCTCAAGACCCGAAGCGGAGTGATCTAGCCATGGGCAGGTTGAAGCGGAGGTAAGACTTCGTGGAGGACCGAACCCACCAGGGTTGAAAACCTGGGGGATGACCTGTGGTTAGGGGTGAAAGGCCAATCAAACTCCGTGATAGCTGGTTCTCCCCGAAATGCATTTAGGTGCAGCGTCGTGTGTTTCTTGCCGGAGGTAGAGCACTGGATAGGCGATGGGCCCTACCGGGTTACTGACCTTAGCCAAACTCCGAATGCCGGTAAGTGAGAGCACGGCAGTGAGACTGTGGGGGATAAGCTCCATGGTCGAGAGGGAAACAGCCCAGAGCATCGACTAAGGCCCCTAAGCGTACGCTAAGTGGGAAAGGATGTGGAGTCGCACAGACAACCAGGAGGTTGGCTTAGAAGCAGCCACCCTTGAAAGAGTGCGTAATAGCTCACTGGTCTAGTGATTCCGCGCCGACAATGTAGCGGGGCTCAAGCGTACCGCCGAAGTCGTGTCATTCATGCAACAGCCCCAACGGGTGTATGGATGGGTAGGGGAGCGTCGTCTGCCGGGTGAAGCAGCACCGGAAGGTAGTTGTGGACGGTTGACGAGTGAGAATGCAGGCATGAGTAGCGATACAAACGTGAGAAACGTTTGCGCCGATTGACTAAGGGTTCCTGGGTCAAGCTGATCTGCCCAGGGTAAGTCGGGACCTAAGGCGAGGCCGACAGGCGTAGTCGATGGATAACCGGTTGATATTCCGGTACCCGCTGTGAAGCGTCAAACATCGAGCATCGTGATGCTAAGGCCGTGAAGCCGCCCTGATCTCTTCGGAGTTGAGGGGAGTGGTGGAGCCGCCGAACCAAGCGGTTAGTAGGTGAGTGATGGGGTGACGCAGGAAGGTAGTCCATCCCGGGCGGTGGTTGTCCCGGGGTAAGGGTGTAGGACGCGAGGTAGGCAAATCCGCCTTGCACATAGTCTGAGACCTGATGCCGAGCCGATTGTGGTGAAGTGGATGATCCTATGCTGTCGAGAAAAGCCTCTAGCGAGTTTCATGGCGGCCCGTACCCTAAACCGACTCAGGTGGTCAGGTAGAGAATACCGAGGCGTTCGGGTGAACTATGGTTAAGGAACTCGGCAAAATGCCCCCGTAACTTCGGGAGAAGGGGGGCCACACTCGGTGATCGGATTTACTCCGTGAGCTGGGGGTGGCCGCAGAGACCAGCGAGAAGCGACTGTTTACTAAAAACACAGGTCCGTGCGAAGCCGTAAGGCGATGTATACGGACTGACGCCTGCCCGGTGCTGGAACGTTAAGGGGACCGGTTAGCTTGGATTCGTCCAGGCGAAGCTGAGAACTTAAGCGCCAGTAAACGGCGGTGGTAACTATAACCATCCTAAGGTAGCGAAATTCCTTGTCGGGTAAGTTCCGACCTGCACGAATGGCGTAACGACTTCTCGACTGTCTCAACCATAGGCCCGGTGAAATTGCACTACGAGTAAAGATGCTCGTTTCGCGCAGCAGGACGGAAAGACCCCGGGACCTTTACTACAGTTTGATATTGGTGTTCGGTTCGGCTTGTGTAGGATAGCTGGGAGACTTTGAAGCTCATACGCCAGTATGGGTGGAGTCGTCGTTGAAATACCAGTCTGGTCGTGCTGGATGTCTAACCTGGGTCCGTTATCCGGATCAGGGACAGTGTCTGATGGGTAGTTTAACTGGGGCGGTTGCCTCCTAAAGAGTAACGGAGGCGCCCAAAGGTTCCCTCAGCCTGGTTGGCAATCAGGTGTTGAGTGTAAGTGCACAAGGGAGCTTGACTGTGAGACCGACGGGTCGAGCAGGGACGAAAGTCGGGACTAGTGATCCGGCGGTGGCTTGTGGAAGCGCCGTCGCTCAACGGATAAAAGGTACCCCGGGGATAACAGGCTGATCTTCCCCAAGAGTCCATATCGACGGGATGGTTTGGCACCTCGATGTCGGCTCGTCGCATCCTGGGGCTGGAGTCGGTCCCAAGGGTTGGGCTGTTCGCCCATTAAAGCGGTACGCGAGCTGGGTTTAGAACGTCGTGAGACAGTTCGGTCCCTATCCGCTGTGCGCGTAGGAATATTGAGAAGGGCTGTCCCTAGTACGAGAGGACCGGGACGGACGAACCTCTGGTGTGCCAGTTGTTCTGCCAAGGGCATGGCTGGTTGGCTACGTTCGGGAGGGATAACCGCTGAAAGCATCTAAGCGGGAAGCCTGCTTCGAGATGAGTATTCCCACCTCCTTGAGAGGGTAAGGCTCCCAGTAGACGACTGGGTTGATAGGCCGGATCTGGAAGCCCAGTAATGGGTGGAGGTGACCGGTACTAATAGGCCGAGGGCTTGTCCTCAGTTGCTCGCGTCCACTGTGTTGGTTCTGAAACCACGAACAGCCTTTTCGGTTGTCAGTTTCATAGTGTTTCGGTGGTCATAGCGTGAGGGAAACGCCCGGTTACATTCCGAACCCGGAAGCTAAGCCTCACAGCGCCGATGGTACTGCAGGGGGGACCCTGTGGGAGAGTAGGACACCGCCGAACAATTCTTGAGAAAACCCCCGCATCGAAAGATGCGGGGGTTTTCTGCGTTCAGGGTCCTTTAGGGTCGGGGTATGCGTTACGACCTGATCATCTTCGACAACGACGGAGTGCTCGTGGACAGCGAGCCGATCTCCAACCGGCACCTGGCCGCCTACCTGACCGAGCTGGGGCACCCCACGTCGTACGAGGACTCCATTCGGGACTACATGGGATCGGCGATGCACCGCATCCACGACCTGGTGCTGGAGCGGACGGGCCGGCGGCTGCCGGACGACTTCGACGACGTCTTCCACGCACGGGTGTTCGCCGCCTTCGAGCGGGAGCTGAAGCCGGTGCCCGGCGCCGGCGGGGTGCTGGAGAAGCTGGCCGCCGACGGAGTGGCCTTCTGCGTCGCTTCCTCCGGGAGCCATGAGCGGATCAGGGTCGGGCACCGTGCGACCGGACTCGACCGGTGGTTCGACGAGCGGCGCGTCTTCAGCTCGCAGGACGTGGGGCGGGGCAAGCCGGCGCCGGATCTCTTCCTGTACGCCGCCGAGCGGATGGGCGTCGCCCCCGGGCGGTGCCTGGTCGTGGAGGACTCCCCGCTGGGCGTACAGGCCGCCGTGGCGGCCGGGATGGACGTGTACGGGTTCACCGCCATGACGCCCGCGGAGAAGCTCGCGCAGGCGAACCAACTGTTCTCCAGCATGGGGGAGTTGGCTGACCTGCTCGTGTGACCCGGGCCAGTGTCCCGGTGCTGACATTTGTCACGCGGACCTCCGGACGTTCGTTTCTACTGGCGGACCCCGCCCGGCGGCGAAGCTGTGAGCATGACGACGAACACGGGTTCCCGGGGCCAGAGCACGCTGCAGAACTTCGCGCCGCTGATCGTGGACGTGGCGGTGCCCCTCGCTTCGTACTACCTGTTCAGGGACGGCCTCGGGATGAGCACCTTCGCGGCGCTCGCCTGGAGCAGCGTGGTGCCGGCGCTGCGGACCGGGTGGAGCGTGCTGAAGGAGCGCAGGACCAACGCGCTGGCCGGGCTCATCCTCGTCGTGAACGTGGTGTCCCTGCTGCTGAGCTTCGTCTCCGGGGACCCGCGGCTGATGCTCGCCAAGGACAGCGGGGTCAGCAGCACCGTCGCGATCGGCATCCTGGTCTCGGTCGTCCTCGGCAGGCCGATGATGACCGCCGGTCTCAAGCCCTTCCTGGTGAAGGGCGACGCGGTCAGGGAGGCCGCCTGGGAGCGGCTGATGTCGGGCGGCTCGGCCGCCTCGGCGGACTTCCGGCGCCGGGAGCGCGCGTTCTCCGTGGTGTGGGGCGTGGTGCTGCTCGCCGAGTGCGTGGTACGGGCCGTGGGGGCGTACACCGTCCCCGTGGACACCATGGTCTGGCTCGGCGGAGTCGTCCTGGCCGGCGCGGTGCTGATCGGGATCGTGGTCGGCGGCGCCCTCGGGGCCGGGCCGATGGAGGCCATGGTCTCCCACGAGACCGAGCGGTCCGAGCCCGCGAGCACCGAGTCCGCGAGCGCCGAGGTCGCCGTCGCCGCGTGACACGACCGACGGCACACCCTCCGGGCCGAAGCTGAAGGAAATTCATCTTTGGCCGGATCTACCCACAGGTAGCCAGGGGCCCTACGCTCGCCGCCATGACAGATGTGCTGCGGCGCGGCAGGGCCTCGCTGGCGTTCAGCTTCTTCGCCCAGGGCGCCGCCTTCGCGCTGCTGGTGACGCGCATCCCGGCGATCCAGGACCGGTACGGCATCTCCGACGGGCTGCTGCCTGTCTTCCTGGCCGCGGTGCCGATCCTCGCCGGCGTCGGCAGCGTGACGACCGAGCAGCTGGTGAAGCGGGTCCGGCCCAGCCGGCTGCTGCGCTGGTCCCAGCCGGTGGTGCTGCTGGCGCTGCTCGGGGTCGGGGCCGGCGGCAGCGGGGTGATGGCGGAGCTGGGTCTCGCCCTGGCCGCGTTCGGGCTCGCCGTCGGCGCCCTGGACGCCTCGATGAACATGCTGGGGGTCAGCCTCCAGCGGACGTACGGGCGCAGCATCATGCTGAGCTTCCACGCCGCCTACAGCCTGGGCGGCATCGTGGGCGCCTCGCTGGCCTGGGCCGGGGCGCACTGGCAGCTCGCGCTGTGGGTGTCGTACCTGCCGGTGGTGGCCGTGCTGCTGCCGGCGACGCTGGTGGGGAGCCGGTGGTACGTCGACGGGGACGCGGGGGCCGTCGAGGAGGGGGCCGGCGCGGGCGCGGGCGGTGGCGCCGTCGTCTTCAGGCTGCTGCTGCCGCTGTGTCTGGTGATGACCTTCGCCTACATCGGGGACTCGACGGTGTCCAACTGGAGCGCCAAGTACCTGAAGGACGTGCTGGGCGGTTCCGAGCAGCTCGCGACGGTGCCGTACAACGTGTACATGGTCACCACGCTGGTGGGCCGGGCCATCGGGGACTTCGGGGTGCGGCGGTTCGGGGCGGCGACGGTCGTACGGATGGGGGCGCTGGTGGCGGCTGCGGGCTTCGCGGTGGTGTCCGCGGCGCCGGACGCCTGGGTCGGCATGCTCGGGTTCACCCTGCTGGGCCTGGGGCTGTGCGTCCTGGTGCCGCAGACCTTCGCGGCGGCGGGCCGGCTGTTCCCGGGGGCCTCGGACGCGGCGATAGCCCGGCTCAACATCTTCAACTACGTGGGCTTCCTCGTCGGTTCGCCGCTGGTGGGTGCGCTCGGGGACACCTGGAGCTACCGGGGCGCCATGCTGGTGCCGATGGGGTTGGTGCTGGTGACGTTGGCGTACGCCAGATCGTTCGCGGCTCAACCGGACCGATACGGTGGCGGGCATGAGCGGCCGCGCACAGCTGATGTGGGACGAGGCAGTAACGGGCTATGACTTCGGCCCGGACCATCCGATGGATCCGGTCCGGCTGGAGCTGACCCGGAAGCTGGTGGACGCCTTCGGGCTCGACCGGCAGGTGACGGTGGTCGCGGCCAAGCCGGCCGGTGATTCGACGCTGCGCCTGGTGCACCGGCAGGACTACATCGACGCCGTGAAGGCCGCCTCTGCCGACCCGGGGGCGGCCGACGGCTCGTACGGGCTCGGGACGCTGGACGATCCCGCGTTCGCCGGGATGCACGAGGTGTCGGCGCTGATCGCCGGGCAGTCGGTGGGGGCGGCGGAGGCGGTGTGGCGGGGTGACGCCGAGCACGCGGTGAACTTCGCGGGCGGCCTGCACCACGCGATGCCCGGCGGCGCGTCCGGGTTCTGCGTCTACAACGACGCCGCCCTGGCCATCGCCCGGCTGCTCGAACTGGGCGCCGAGCGGGTCGCGTACGTGGACGTCGACGTGCACCACGGGGACGGGGTGCAGGCGGCGTTCTGGGAGGACCCGCGGGTGCTGACGATCTCGCTGCACGAGCATCCGAGCACGCTGTTCCCGCAGTCCGGGTGGCCGCAGGAGACCGGGGCCGGGGCGGGCGAGGGCGCGGCCGTGAACGTGGCGCTGCCGGCCGGGACCGGGGACGCCGGGTGGCTGCGGGCGTTCCACGCGGTGGTGCCGGAACTGCTCGCCGACTTCCGGCCGCAGGTGCTGGTGACGCAGCACGGGGCGGACACGCACTTCGAGGACCCGCTCGCGCACCTCGCCGTGTCGCTCGACGCGCAGCGGGCCGCGCAGGTGGCGTGCCACGAGCTGGCGCACGAGTACGCGGACGGCAGGTGGGTCGCGCTCGGCGGCGGCGGGTACGCCGTGGTCGAGGTGGTGCCGCGGTCGTGGACGCATCTGGTGGGGATCGCCGCGGGGCGTGAGGTCGCCCCGGAGACGGTGATTCCCGAGGGGTGGCGGCACGAGGTGTACGCGCGTACCCGGCAGTTGGGGCCGCAGCGGATGACGGACGGGCGGTGGCCGGTGTCGTTCGCGTCGTGGGAGGCGGGGTACGACCCGGCCGACCGTCTGGACCAGGCGGTGCTGGCCACCCGGCGGGCCGCGTTCCCGCTGCGGGGGCTGCTGCCGTGAGGCGCGGCTCCGCCGGGGCCGGCTGAGGGGGCGGGGCCCCGCGGGTGCCGGGCGGGGGGCCGCCGTTGGGCCAACCGTGCGATGTTCCGCCGTTTCGCGCGCGGGGCCTTCCGTGATGGGCCAGCATCGCACCCGTGTTGACCGCCGATGCCCTCCGCGCGCATCTGCTCGCCGCCCGGCTCGCCGGGGAGGTGGCCACGTCCCGGGAGACCAGCCTCCGCAGCTACCGGCTGTTCGCCGCCCGGGACCCCCGGGCGCTGATCGGGATCGACCCCGAACGGCACTGGGGGCAGCGGGAGCTGCTGTCGCTGATGGCGGCCAGGTGCGGGGTGTCGGCCGATCCGGGGTACACGACCGGGCCGGACGTGATCGACCCGGAGCGGACGCTGGCCGCGCTGGACGCGTTCGCGCAGCGGATCGGGGAGGCGGCCCGGCGTGGGGCTCCGGTGCTGCTCGGGACCGGGCACCCGCACCGGCTGCTCGGTTTCTACGGTGGCCTGGCGGACGCGTTGTCGGCAGTGGGGTGTGAGGTACTCACACCGGCGCAGGGTCGCTCTGTCGACATATTGACCCGGTTCGGTCTACGCACGTACGCACTGGACTACGTACGAGGTGTTGCCCTGGTGCGGGAACCGGAGGTCGGGCGCCCCGGTTGTGAGCCGGGAGCGCACTGCCATTCACCGCTCCCGGTTCGGGTCGCCCTGGCCGCCGCGGCCGACGCCGGCGGACCCCTGCCCGAACTGGTCATCGGGGACCATGGCTGGGTCTGCGGCGCAGGTCAGCTGGGGTTCGAGGCGATCGGCCTGGCGGACACGGACGATCCCGCGCTGTTCGTGGGGGAGGCCGAGGGCGTCGTCTCCGTGGCCGTTCCGGTTGATGACGGAGTGCGGTCTGATCACTACCGGCCGCTCACCCGTTACGTAGTCAATAGGGCGTGCCTGTCACAGTAGGCCGCCGATGGGTGCACCTCTTCCCCACTCGCATCACCCGCCCCTAGTCTGGGGAGTGAGCACGCAACGACGAAGAGTCACCGGAAGGGGAAGCCGGTGGCCGTCGAGTGCGGAAGGTTCAGGTGTGTCATGGCTGCTGCAGGCGAAAGGCCTCTGAACGAGGTTCAGTTCCTTACCGTGGCGGAGGTCGCCTCGGTGATGCGAGTGTCGAAGATGACCGTGTACCGGCTGGTGCACAGCGGTCATCTGCCCGCGATCCGGGTGGGGCGGTCGTTCCGCGTCCCGGAGCAAGCGGTACACGAGTACCTCCGCGAGAGTTACGTGGGGGTGGAGACGGCCTGACGGCCTTCCGGGGAACCCCCGGAGGCCCCCTCGATTACGACCTCAGCGCTCGGACGGGTAGGCTGGCCCCTCGTAGGTCGTATGGGCCCATGGCGCCCAAACACCGAGTGATGAGAAGTGAGCGAGGGTAGTCGTGGGCTCTGTTATCAAGAAGCGGCGCAAGCGGATGGCCAAGAAGAAGCACCGCAAGCTGCTCAAGCGCACGCGCGTTCAGCGCCGCAACAAGAAGTAAGCGGCGCCGCGAGAGCGTGTTCTGTGGCCCCCCGTCCATCAGGGCGGGGGGCCACAGGCGTGTCCGGGCCCCCGCGCGGGGAGTTCTCGGCGAGGATCGGCATATTCCATCTGGTGAATTTCCGTCACCTCGGGCAGCGGGCGGTCATCACGGCGCAACATCGACCCGCTAAGTTGGCCGCACACGGGGAACGCGGGCTTGGACCAGGTTTCGCACCGGACCGAAGGAAGGCGCTGATCTTGGGGAAGGTCGTGCTCGTCACCGGCGTGGCCCGGCAGCTGGGCGGCCGGTTCGTGCGGCGCATCCAGCGGGACCCCGAGGTGGACCGGGTGATCGCCGTGGACGCGGTGCCGCCCGCGCACCATCTGGGCGGGGCCGACTTCATCCAGGCCGACATCCGGCAGCCCACCATCGCCCGGGTGCTCGCGGAGACGGCCGCCGACACGGTCGTCCACATGGACATCACGGGCACCGCCCTGGGCGGCGGCAGCCGGGCCACGGTCAAGGAGACCAATGTCATCGGCACCATGCAGCTGCTCGGCGCCTGCCAGAAGTCGCCGGCCGTGCGGCGGCTGGTGGTGAAGTCCAGTACCAACGTCTACGGCTCCGCACCGCGGGATCCGGCCGTCTTCACCGAGACCACCCCTGCCAAGTCGCTGCCCAGCGGCGGGTTCGCGAAGGACGCGGTGGAGGTCGAGGGGTACGTGCGCGGCTTCGCCCGGCGGCGGCCCGACGTCGCGGTGTGCGTGCTGCGCTTCGCCAACATCCTGGGTCCCGCCGCGGACACCCCGCTCGCCTCGTACTTCGCGCTGCCCGTCCTGCCGACCGTGTTCGGCTACGACCCGCGGCTGCAGTTCGTGCACGAGGACGACGTCATCGAGGTGCTGCGGATCGCCTCCCACGAGCCGCGCCGGGGCACCCTCAACAGCGGCACGTTCAACATCGCGGGCGACGGCGTGCTGCCGCTCTCGCAGTGCGCCCGGCGCCTGGGCCGCCCCACGGTGCCGCTGCTGCTGCCCGCGGTCACCTGGGCCGGCTCGCTCGTGCGTACGCTGGGCATGACGGACTTCTCGCCGGAGCAGATCCGGCTGCTCACGCACGGCCGGGTGGTGGCCACCGACCAGATGCGCGAGACGCTGGGATTCCAGCCGACGTACACGACGGCGCAGACGTTCGCGGACTTCGCACGCGGCCAGGGACCCGGGCTGCTGCCGCCGGAGGCCCTCGCGGGGGCCGTCGACCGGGTCGCCGCGCTCGCCGCGAGGGGCGGCGGGCACCACCCGACGCAGAGCGCCAACTGAGGAGCGCAGCAACGATGGCGGACGCCAAGGTCATTCCGTTCGACGACGACCGGTCCCGCGGGAACGCCGGTCAGCGGCCGTCCCGGCGCCGCGGCGCCGGGAGCAGGCGCGGCGCGGCCGGTGAGCCCGCGCCGGTCCGCGAGGTCCAGCCGCTGCCCACCCGGAGCACTGCGCCCGAGGAGGGGCCCGGCACCGGCGAGGAGCAGCCGGCGGGCGGGCGGCACGGCGAGGGCGGTCTCGAGCGCCGGGTCGCCGCCGGCCTGTCGTTCCTGCGGCGCCGGCTCACCGGGGAGTACGAGGTCGACGACTTCGGCTACGACGAGGAGCTGACCGACCAGGTCCTGATGTCGCTGCTGCGGCCGGTGTACGAGAAGTACTTCCGGGTCGAGGTGAAGGGCGTCGAGAACATCCCGGACAAGGGCGGGGCGCTGATCGTCGCCAACCACTCCGGGACGCTGCCGCTGGACGGGCTGATGATGCAGGTCGCCGTCCACGACCACCACCCGGCCGACCGGCACCTGCGGCTGCTCGCGGCCGACCTGGTGTTCGTGCTTCCGGTGGTCAACGAGCTCGCCCGCAAGCTGGGGCACACGCTGGCCTGCGCGGAGGACGCCGAACGGCTGCTGGCGCAGGGCGAGCTGGTCGGGGTGATGCCGGAGGGCTTCAAGGGCATCGGCAAGCCGTTCGGCGAGCGCTACAAGCTCCAGCGGTTCGGCCGGGGCGGTTTCGTCTCCACGGCGCTGCGCCAGGGCGCGCCGATCGTCCCGTGCTCGATCGTCGGGGCCGAGGAGATCTACCCGATGATCGGCAACGCGAAAACGCTCGCGCGGCTGCTGGGGTTCCCCTATTTCCCGTTGACGCCGACGTTCCCGTGGCTGGGGCCGCTCGGGATGGTGCCGTTGCCGACGAAGTGGACGATCCAGTTCGGGGAGCCGATCGCGACGGACGGGTATCCGCCGGAGGCGGCGGAGGACCCGATGCTGATGTTCAACCTGACCGACCAGGTCCGCGAACAGATCCAGCACACGCTGTACAAGCTGCTGGTGCAGCGGCGGTCGGTGTTCTTCTGATCCGCGGCGCGGTACGGCCGCGGGGGCGCCCCTGCTCGGAAAGGGGCGCCCCCGCGGCCGTGTCCGCACGCCTCAGTCGGCGTCCTCGCCGTCGATGCCCAGGCCGGGAAGCAGACCCGGGAGCAGCGGCGGGAGGGTGACGTCCGGCGCGCTCGTCGGCAGCTTCGGGATGGCCGGGGTGCTGCCGGAGCCGGTCTTCGGCGGATCGAGCAGACCGCCCGTGTCGCCTCCGATCAGACCGCCGCCGCCGTCATGGCTGGCCGAACCGCTGGGGCTGCCCGAGCCCGTGTGCCTGCCGGCGGACGGGGTTTCGCCGGAGCTGGGCGCGGTGGAGCGGTGGGTGCCGCCGGAGCCGGTGGGTGTCGACCCGGACGTGTGCCGGGTGCCCGTCCCGCCGGACTGCGCGGGCGGCTGCGGCAGCAGCGACTGCAGTGGGGCGACCTCGTCGTCTATGGCGTCGAACACCGACGACACCTGCTGTTTGACGTCGCCCAGTTGCACGGGCAGCCGGTCGCTCAGCGCGCTCCACGCCTCGCGGTGGGACCGCGAGAAGGCGGACAGTGCCTGGATGGGGCCCAGGGACTCGGGGTCGCGCTCGTAGGCCGCGTGCAGCAGGCGGTGGCCTTCGGTCGCGTCGTGCTGCATACCGGACAGGGTGCGGCGGATCTCGCCGATGGACTCGTGGTCGAGGTGGCCGCCGCGGCCGCGCTCCATGAGCCGGCGTGCCTCGTTCAGCCGCGTGGAGGCCTGGTCGAGGTACGTCTGCCCGCGCTGGGTGTCCCCGTCGCTCATGTAGTTGAGCTTGAAGTCCTCTATGCCGCGCTTGAGTCCGTAGAGCGAGTCACCGGGCAGCGCGTTGGAACTCGCCGCGGCGACTCCGCCGAACGCCCCTGCGGCCACGCCGACGCTGAGCCCGCCCGCGGCGAGCCCCTTGGTCAGTCTGGAGCGCGGCCGGAGCTTGCCCAGCGGGCTCGCCCGGTGCGCGCCCCGGCTGCGGGAGCGCTGCTCGGGCAGCGATGCGTCCGCCGCGGTCCCCTCCTGGAGCATGGCCTCCATCGCGGCCACCAGCTGGGCGCGCTGGACGGCCTTGACCTCGGGATCGAGCTGCGGCCTGGGCAGCGCGCTGAGGCTCGTCGCCAGGGCGAGCAGCTCGCCCGGCTCGGAGTGTTCCCCCGCGGTCGGCGGCGAAGCCGCCGGTGCTGCGGACTGCTCGGCCGCCGTGTCCCGGTCGGACTGCTCCTCCAGGGCCTGGGCGAAGGCGTTCGCCCGCCGGTGTGCCGATACGTTCGCGATCACTGGCGGCACCTCCTCTCGTCATGACGGTCGACTCCCCAGGGGGTCCTGAGGGTTGCACGCCCACGACCAGTTCCACACGATCGAGCGATCAGGGTCGGCCAGGACGTGACCACAGGGAGCCTGTATCCCGCACAACGAGCGGCGCGGCACTTGGGTTACGGACGGCCGATGATCGGATCGAGAACGCAACGATCTCTCACGGAGGGTGAGTTGACCGTCGCCCAGGGTGTGGGGGTCAGCGGGCGTCATCCGGCAGCAGCCGGGCGAGCGTGCGCACGGCCCGGTACTGGAGGGTCTTGATGGCGCCCTCGTTCTTGCCCATCACCCGGGCGGTCTCGGCGACCGAGAGCCCCTGGAGGAAGCGCAGGGTCACGCACTCCTGCTGCTGGGGGTTGAGCCGGCGGACGGCGTCCAGCAGCGCGGCGTTGGAGAGGGACTCCAGGACCGAGTCCTCAGGGGAGCGCTCGACCTCGTTGGCGTCGAGCATCTCACCGGTGGTGACCTCGAGACGGAACCGGCTCGACTTGAAGTGGTCGGCGACGAGGTTGCGGGCGATCGTCACCAGCCAGGCGCCGAAGTCACGGCCCTGCCAGGTGAAGGTGCCGATCCTGCGCAGCGCCCGCAGAAAGGTCTCGCTCGTCAGGTCCTCGGCGGTCGCCTTGCCGCCCACCCGGTAGTAGATGTAGCGGTAGACGGTGTCGCTGTACTGGTCGTACAGCCGGCCGAAGGCCTCGGCCTCCCCCGCCTGGGCGCGCTCCACGAGGTCCATCATCCGGGCGCTGTCGCTGTCCGCGGCCGGTCGGCGGGCGGTGGCCGCGCCGGTGGAGCGCCCTCGTCTGCCGACCGCGGCGCCGCTCTCGGCCAGTGCGTAGCACGGGCCGAGGGGCGCGGCGGTGGCGAAGGCGGGGACGGCGTACGCGGTGGGGACGAAGCCGCGCAGCGTCTCCTTGACCGTTGCGACTGCTGTGCGCAGCGTAGCCAGGCCCGAGGCGTCAACCCCGACGTGTGGGTACACGGGACTCCCAGAGGCAGAGCTTCCATCACGTGCAGTGCGGAACCGTTCACCCGTCGTAGCGACGGAGAGGTACCGGTTTGCGTCTGAGGAGAATAACGCTTCGTACAGGCACTGCTACACCGAGTTGCTCAAATCACCGATTGCGTCGCTTCTGTTGCTGAATGACGCCCCATCAAGTTCCACAGAGTGATCGGTTGTTGATCGGAAAAGGATGGTTTTCGGCGAACTGGGGGGCGTGTTGGGGGAACGACGGCATAATCCGGCCGCGGGCGAACGGTTTCGGCGGCGCCGGGACGATGACGGCGGGTCAACGACGGCGAGTCGGTGACGCCGGATCAGTGACGTCGGATCAGTGACGTCGGAGGAGTGACGTCGGAGGAGTGACGGCGGATCGGCGACGGCGGATCAGCGACGGCGGCGGCTGAGCGCGATCGCCGCGGCCGTGCCGCCGGCGACGGCGCCCACGCCGGCCGCGGCGGGGATGCCGACCTTCGCCGCCTTGCGGCCCGTGCGGTAGTCGCGCAGCCGCCAGTCCTTCTCGCGGGCGTGCTTGCGGAGCTTGGCGTCCGGGTTGATCGCGTACGGGTGGCCGACCAGGGACAGCATCGGGATGTCGTTGTGGCTGTCGCTGTAGGCCGCGCAGCGGGAGAGGTCGAGGCCCTCCGCCGAGGCCAGGGCGCGCACCGCCTCCGCCTTCGCGGGGCCGTGCAGGGGCTCGCCGACCAGCTTGCCGGTGTAGACGCCGCCGACCGACTCGGCCACGGTGCCGAGCGCGCCGGTCAGGCCGAGGCGGCGGGCGATCACCTGGGCGATCTCCACGGGTGCCGCCGTGACGAGCCACACCTTCTGGCCCGCGTCGAGGTGGGCCTGGGCCAGGGCGCGGGTGCCCGGCCAGATGCGGTCGGCCATGTACTCGTCGTAGATCTCCTCGCCGATCGTCTCCAGTTCGGCGACGCGGTGGCCCTTGACGATGGAGAGGGCGGAGTCCCGGGCCTCCTGCATGTGCTCCGGGTCCTCCACGCCGGCCAGCCGGAACCACGCCTGCTGCCAGGCGAACCGGGCGAGGTCGCGGGTCTCGAAGAACTTGCGCTTGTACAGGCCGCGCCCGAAGTGGAACAGGGCGGCGCCCTGCATCACGGTGTTGTCGAGGTCGAAGAAGGCGGCGGCCTTGTCGTCGCCGAGCACCGGGAACTCCGGCTCCCGGTCGGCGGTCCGCTGGACCTGTGCGGTCTCCTGCGCCTCCTGCGCTTCCTGCGAGGACTTGCGGGCGGCCTCCGCCGAAGCCTCGCCTGCCAACACGCTCCGCGCCGTGGCGGAGCGCCTACGGGGAGTGAGCCATCCGAGAGCGGCCATGGCGTGAGCATAGCCAGTCTGTTCGGTGGTTCCGGAGTCGAGAGGTTTGAAGGGTGTGAACACTCCGAGGCCGTGTCGTTAAAGAGGCGCGAGAATGGCCGACATGAGTCCCCTCTTCCGGCGTAAGGCCGCACCGCAGGAGCGCTTGGTCACTCTCGTCCGCAAGCCCGGCTGCCATCTGTGCGACGACGCGCAGGCCGTGGTCGAGAAGGTCTGTGGCGAGCTCGGCGTCCCGTGGGAGCGCAAGGACATCACCGAGGACCCGGAGCTGCACGACCGGTACTGGGAGCAGATCCCCGTGGTCCTGGTGGACGGCAGGCAGCACACGTTCTGGCGGGTGGACGAGACCCGGCTCCGCAAGGAACTGACCGACTAGTACAACGATCAGCCGAACGTCCCTTAGGATCGAAGGCGGTTTGGGTCTCGGGGGCGGGATACGCAAGGAGTGTGGCGTTTTGCCCCCACGTAGGGCGCCGGGTGGGACGTGCGTGACCCCGGTCACGTTGGCCGGGCAAATCGGACACCATCTTTGTGCACGCGTTCACAAAGGCATAGCCTGCTGTCGACGGGGCGGTCTGGGGACGTATGACCGCCTGCAGCCCCGCTCTACCCGCAGGAGCACCGTGGCAACTGGCCGAACACACCGACCGGCGACCCGTAGCCGAGGGATTCCCGAGGCCACCGTCGCCCGCCTTCCGCTGTACCTCCGAGCCCTGACCGCACTGTCGGAGCGCTCGGTGCCCACGGTCTCCTCCGAGGAGCTGGCCGCGGCGGCGGGGGTCAACTCCGCCAAGCTGCGCAAGGACTTCTCTTACCTGGGTTCTTACGGAACGCGCGGTGTCGGCTACGACGTGGAGTATCTCGTCTACCAGATCTCCCGCGAACTCGGCCTGACCCAGGACTGGCCGGTTGTCATCGTCGGTATCGGCAACCTCGGCGCCGCCCTGGCCAACTACGGCGGGTTCGCCTCCCGTGGCTTCCGGGTGGCCGCGCTGATCGACGCCGATCCGGCGATGGCCGGGAAGCCGGTCGCGGGCATCCCCGTGCAGCACACCGACGAGCTCGAGAAGATCATCAAGGATAACGGGGTCTCCATCGGCGTCATCGCCACCCCGGCCGGCGCCGCCCAGCAGGTCTGCGACCGGCTCGTGGCCGCGGGTGTGACCTCCATCCTGAACTTCGCGCCGACCGTCCTGTCCGTCCCGGACGGCGTCGACGTGCGCAAGGTCGACCTCTCCATCGAGCTGCAGATCCTCGCCTTCCACGAGCAGCGCAAGGCCGGCGAGGAGACCGCCGCCGGCGACGGCGCGCAGCCCGCGGCCCGTACCCGCGGCGACTCCGCCGACCAGGGACCCGACGGGGACGTGCCCGCCGTGATGCCGGCATGAGCCTCCTCGTCGTCGGACTGAGCCACCGCAGTGCCCCGGTCAGCGTGCTGGAGCGGGCCGCGCTGAGCGTGGACGCCCAGGCCAAGCTGGTCCAGGACACGGTCGCCGCCGAGCCGGCCACCGAGGCCGCGGTGCTCGCCACCTGCAACCGCATCGAGCTGTACGCCGACGTGGACAAGTTCCACGCCGGTGTCGCCGAGCTGTCCACGCTGCTCGCCCAGCACAGCGGCGTGGGCCTCGAGGAGCTGACTCCCTACCTCTACGTGCACTACGAGGACCGGGCCGTCCACCACCTGTTCTCGGTGGCCTGCGGCCTGGACTCGATGGTCGTCGGCGAGGGGCAGATCCTCGGCCAGATAAAGGACTCCCTGGCCCGTGCCCAGGAGCTGCACACCGCGGGCAAGCTGCTGAACGACCTGTTCCAGCAGGCGCTGCGGGTCGGCAAGCGCGCCCACTCCGAGACCGGCATCGACCGCGCCGGCCAGTCCCTGGTCACGTTCGGCCTGGAGCAGCTGGCCGCGGGCGGCGACGTGCAGGGCTGGGCCGCGGGCCGCAGGGCGCTGGTCATCGGCGCCGGCTCGATGTCCTCGCTGGCCGCCGCCACGCTCGCGCGTGCCGGGGTCGCCGAGGTGGTCGTGGCCAACCGCACCTTCGAGCGGGCCGAGCGGCTCGCGCGGATCCTGACCGAGGGCGACGACACGGACGTGGCCGCCCGCGCGGTACCGATGGACGCGGTGCCGGGCGAGCTGACACGTGCCGACGTCGTGGTCTCCTGCACGGGGGCCACGGGCCTGGTGCTCACCGCGGAAGCGGTCGCGCAGGCGGTCGAGGACCGCACCGGCCGGCCGGCCGAGGACGAGGGCGACGACACCGGCACCGGCGGCACCGCCGTGGCCGCGCTGCCGCCGACCAGCCTCGGCGCCGAGGAGAACTGCCCGCTCGACCTGGCCGCCGTGCAGGGTTCCACCGGCTTCTCCGTGGCCGGTGAGGCCGCCGTGGCCGGGATGGACGCGGCCACCCTGGAGCAGCACGCCGCCTGGGTGGACAACGGCACCCTGGACCGGCGCGCCCGGCGCGGTCCCGAGGCCGACGCCGAGCTGATCACCGCGCTCGCCGCGACCGTCGCCACGGTCGGCCGGATCCCCGAGCGCCGGCGGCCCGAGCCGGTTGCCGGCATCCCGCGTCCGGCGCCCGCCCTGTTCCTCCTCGACCTCGCCATGCCCCGTGACATCGACGCGGCCGCCCACCGGCTGGCCGGGGTGCGCCTGGTGGACATCGAGTCGCTGGCGGAGGCGTCCGCGGACGCCCCGATGGCGGCCGACGTGGACCAGGTCAGGCGTATCGTCTCCGACGAGGTCGCGGCCTTCGGCGCGGCGCAGCGGGCGGCGCACATCACGCCGACCGTGGTCGCCCTGCGCACCATGGCCGCCGACGTCGTCGCCGGTGAGATCGCGCGGCTCGACGGCCGCCTGCCCGACCTGGACGAACGCCAGCGCGGCGAGATCCGGCAGGCCGTGCACCGGGTCGTCGACAAGCTGCTGCACGCGCCGACCGTACGGGTCAAGCAGCTCGCGGCCGAGCCCGGCGGCGCCGGGTACGCGGACGCGTTGCGCACCCTGTTCGACCTCGATCCCGAGACGGTGGCCGCCGTCTCCCGGGCCGGGGACAGCACAGACAAGAAGGACCGACCGGCATGACTGAGAAGGCACTGAGACTGGGGACGAGGCGGAGCAGACTCGCCATGGCCCAGTCCGGGCAGGTGGCGGAGGCCGTGAGCCGGGTGACCGGCCGGCCCGTCGAGCTGGTCGAGATCACCACGTACGGCGACGTCTCCCGTGAGGCGCTCGCGCAGATCGGCGGCACGGGCGTGTTCGTCACGGCGCTGCGTGACGCGCTGCTGCGGGGCGAGGTGGACTTCGCGGTTCATTCGCTCAAGGACCTGCCGACCACGCAGCCCGAGGACCTGGCCCTGGCCGCCGTCCCGGTGCGCGAGGACCCGCGGGACGTGATCGTCGCCCGGGACGCGCTGAAGTTCACCGACCTGCCGCGCGGCGCCCGCATAGGCACGGGCGCGCCGCGCCGCATGGCCCAGCTCAACGCGTACGCGCGTGCCCACGGGCTGGACATCACGACGGTGCCGATCCGCGGCAACGTCGACACGCGTATCCGGTACGTCCGTGACGGTGAGCTGGACGCGGTCGTCCTGGCCGCCGCCGGACTGAACCGGATGGGCCGGATCGAGGAGGTCACCGACTTCCTGTCGGTCGACACGGTTCTGCCCGCCCCCGGCCAGGGGGCCCTGGCGATCGAGTGCACCGCGGACAACGCGGGCCTCGTCGCCGCGCTCGCCGAGCTCGACGACCCGTTCACCCGGGCCGCCGTGACCGCCGAGCGGTCACTGCTCGCCGCCCTGGAAGCCGGCTGCAGCGCCCCCGTGGGCGCGCTGGCCGACCTCCTGGCCGACGGGCAGTCTGTCAAGGAAATGCGCCTGCGCGGCGTCGTCGGCACGACCGACGGTTCCCGCACGGTGCAGCTGTCCACCACCGGTCCCGTGCCCCACACGCACGAGCAGGCGCTGGCACTCGGTCGCGACCTCGCCACCGAGATGCTCGCCCAGGGCGCGGCCGGTCTGATGGGGGAGCGAGCACAGTGAGCCCCACCGCCTTTCCCGCCGGTCCGGAACACGGGCACGTCACCTTCCTCGGTGCCGGACCCGGGGATCCGGGACTGCTGACTCTGCGCGCCGTGGAGGCGCTGTCGAGCGCTGACGTCCTGGTCGCCGAGCACGATGTGCTCGACGTGATCCAGACGCACGCCCGGCAGGGCGTCTCCGTGGTACGGACGGATGCCGACGCCTCCTCGGTCTCGCCACCGGGCACGGGCGCGCCGCAGCTCACGGTCGTTGACGGCACGTCAACAGCCGCTGCGGTCCCGTCTCCTGCCCGGGATGCCGCTCATCTTGTCATGGAGGCCGCGCGGGGCGGCAGGCGGGTCGTCCGTGCGGTGCCCGGGGACCCGGGACTTGATACGTACGCGGCCGAGGAAATGCTCGCCTGCGCCGCCGCCGGTGTGCCCTTCGAGGTGGTACCGGGTGTGGCGGCCGCGGTCGGTGTGCCGGCGTACGCCGGTGTGCCGCTGCGGGACGCGCACGGCGCGGACGTCCGGTTCGTGGACGCCCGTACCGCCTCCGGCCGCTGCTGGACGGAGGTCGGCGCCTCGGACGGCACGGTGGTCGTGTCCACGACGCTGGACTCGGTCGCGGCCGCGGCCGGGGAGCTGGTGTCGGCGGGCCGCAAGCCGGACACCCCGCTGAGTGTCACGGTCGCCGGTACGACGACCCGGCAGCGCACCTGGACGGCGACGCTCGGCACGATCGCGCAGACGCTGAAGCAGGCGAAGGTGCTGCCGTCGCCGGACGGCGGCCGGCCGGTGATAGCCGTGGTCGGTGAGCGGTCCGCCGCCGCCCAGCGCGACCAGTTGTCGTGGTTCGAGTCCAAGCCGCTGTTCGGCTGGAAGGTGCTCGTGCCGCGGACGAAGGAGCAGGCGGCGTCGCTCTCCGACCAGCTGCGGTCCTACGGTGCCGTGCCGCACGAGGTCCCGACGATCGCCGTGGAGCCGCCGCGCACGCCCCAGCAGATGGAGCGTGCCGTCAAGGGCCTGGTGACCGGCCGCTACGAGTGGATCGCGTTCACCTCGGTCAACGCGGTGAAGGCGGTCCGGGAGAAGTTCGAGGAGTACGGCCTCGACGCTCGGGCCTTCGCGGGCATCAAGGTGGCCGCGGTGGGCGAGCAGACCGCGAAGGCGCTCGTCGCGTTCGGTGTGAAGCCGGACCTGGTGCCGAGCGGCGAGCAGTCGGCCGCGGGCCTGCTGGAGGACTGGCCGCCCTACGACCCGGTGTTCGACCCGATCGACCGCGTCTTCCTGCCGCGTGCCGACATCGCCACGGAGACCCTGGTCGCCGGTCTGATCGAGCTGGGCTGGGAGGTCGACGACGTCACGGCCTACCGGACCGTGCGGGCGTCGCCGCCGCCGGCGGACACCCGTGAGGCCATCAAGGGCGGCGGTTTCGACGCGGTGCTGTTCACGTCGTCGTCGACCGTCCGGAACCTGGTGGGTATCGCGGGCAAGCCGCACAACGTGACGGTGATCGCCTGTATCGGCCCGGCGACGGCCAAGACGGCCGAGGAGCACGGGCTGCGGGTCGACGTGATGGCTCCGGAGCCGTCGGTGCACAAGCTGGCCGAGGCGCTGGCGGACTTCGGTCTGAAGCGCCGGGCGGCCGCGCTGGAGGCGGGGGACCCCGTCACCCGGCCGAGCGAGCGGCGGCCGGGGGCGCGCAGGCGCCGGTCGACGACCTGAGCGCCGGGCGGCCGTGAGGCCATGAGGCGATGAGGGCGGGACGTGCCGTGACGGCGCGTCCCGCCCTTCGCCGTACGCCTCCGGGCGCCTCCCGGGGCGGGTTGTGTGCATGCCATGATCGGGCGCATGAGCGAGTACGCCGTGTACGCGGAGATCGTCTACTGGCGGCGGAGCCTGTGGAACGGGGCGCGCTGCGTGCCCCTGGTGCTGAGCCTGTCCCCCGGGGAGTTGCGGGCCGAGGACCGGGACGGGCAGGTCGTCGTCCAGAGCGATCCCCGGGAGGTCGAGGGCCGCCTCACCCGGCTCGGGACCCTGCTGATCACCGTCCGCGGGGAGCGGTACGCCCTGGTCGGGCGGGGCGGTGGCCTGTCGCCGGCGCCGAGTCCCGGGCAACGGGCCGCGGTGAGCGCCTTCGGGGCGTCGCCGCCGGCGGCCGGGGGAGCGGTGGACCAGGTGTTCAACGCCGGTGCGGGGGCGCGGATGCGCGCCTGGCACACCCGGCTGGGCGGGGCCGGCGCCCGGCTGTGGTGAGCCGTCCCGCGGTGGCCGTGCGCCGACGCCGCGTCGGCAAAGGTGCCTCCGGGGCGGGCGTAGCGTAGAAGGCATGACGAAGTACGGATCCTTTCCCGGTACGCGTCCCCGGCGGCTGCGGACCTCGCCCGTCATGCGGCGGATGGTCGCCGAGACGCGACTGTCCCCCGCCGACTTCATCCTTCCGGCGTTCGTCCGTGAAGGCGTCAGCGAGCCGGTGCCGATCGCGGCCATGCCCGGTGTCGTCCAGCACACCCGGGACAGCCTGAAGAAGGCGGCCCTCGAGGCGGTCGAGGCCGGGGTCTCCGGGATCATGCTGTTCGGCGTGCCGGAGGAGAGCAAGAAGGACGGCCTGGGCACGGTCGGCACCGATCCGGACGGGATCCTCCAGGTGGCACTGCGCGACGTGCGGGCCGAGGTCGGCGACGACCTGCTCGTCATGTCGGACCTGTGCCTGGACGAGTTCACCGACCACGGCCACTGCGGGGTGCTGGACGCCGAGGGGCGGGTCGACAACGACGCCACCCTGGAGCGGTACGCCGAGATGGCCCAGGTGCAGGCGGACGCCGGCGCGCACGTGGTCGGCCCGAGCGGGATGATGGACGGCCAGATCGGCGTGATCCGTGACGCGCTCGACCAGATCGGCCGCGAGGACGTCGCCGTCCTGGCCTACACCGCCAAGTACTCCTCCGCGTTCTACGGGCCCTTCCGCGAGGCGGTCGGCTCCTCGCTCCAGGGCGACCGCAAGACCTACCAGCAGGACCCGGCCAACTGGCGGGAGTCCTTGCGGGAGGTGGAGCTCGACCTCGCCGAGGGCGCCGACATGGTGATGGTCAAGCCGGCCGGCCCGTACCTCGACATCGTCGCCCGGGTCGCGGACGCCGTGGACGTGCCCGTGGTCGCCTACCAGATCTCCGGCGAGTACTCGATGATCGAGGCCGCCGCCGAGAAGGGCTGGATCGACCGCGACCGCGCCATCTTCGAGACTCTGACCGGCATCAGGCGGGCCGGCGCCCGCACGGTCCTCACCTACTGGGCGACCGAGGCCGCGCAGAAGCTGCGCTGACGCCCCGGCGGTCATCCTGCCCGTCCGGATCGCGAAATGGACGGTGTAGGGGGCAGCTAGTTCCCTAGGCTGCGGGCGCAGTGGAGCTTCCGCAGTCGAAGGAGAGCCGGTCATGACCGTCACCGAACCCGCTCCGTCGCGTGCCCCCGTGCCGCCGCTCGCCGCCCGTGCCCGGGGTGTGGGCGGGTCGCCGGTGCGGGAGATCCTGGCGGTCACCGCCCGCCCCGAGGTGATCAACTTCGCGGGCGGGCTGCCCGCGCCCGAGCTGTTCGACCAGGACGGCATAGCGGCCGCGTTCCGTGAGGTGCTGGAACTGACCCCGGCGCAGGCGCTCCAGTACTCCACCACGGAGGGCGAACCGGCCCTGCGCACCGCCCTGGCCGCCCGGGTCACCGCCCAGGGTCTGCCCACCGCCCCCGACGACCTCCTCGTCACCACCGGCTCGCAGCAGGCCCTGTCCCTGCTCGCCACCGCGCTGATCGAGCCCGGCGACACCGTCCTGGTCGAAAGTCCCTGCTACCTGGCGGCACTTCAGGTCTTCGCGCTCGCCGGCGCCCGGGTGGTGTCCGTGCCGGGGGACGAGGACGGGGTCGACCCCGCCGCCCTGGAGGAGGCGGTGCTGCGCGAACGCCCGAAGCTGCTCTACCTCGTCCCCACCTTCCAGAACCCCACCGGCCGTACGATGCCCGCGCCGCGCCGGCGGGCCGTCGCCGCCGTGGCCGCCCGGCAGGGCGTGTGGATCGTCGAGGACGACCCCTACGGCGAACTCCGCTACGACGGCGAGCGCGTCCCCTGGATCGCCGCCCACCCCGGCGCCGAGGACCGCGTGGTGCTCCTCGGCTCCCTCTCCAAGGTGATGGCCCCCGGCCTGCGCCTCGGCTGGCTGCGTGCCCCCGCGGAGCTGCGCCGGGCGTGCGCCGTGGCCAAGCAGGCCGCCGACCTGCACACGCCCACCGTCAACCAGCTCGCCGCCGCCCGCTACCTGGACGTCCTCGACACCCATGTGGCCCGTGTCCGCGCCGTCTACGGCGAACGCCGTGACGCCATGCTCGCCGCACTCCCCGACGCGCTCCCCGAGGGCTCGGTGTGGACCCGCCCCGAAGGCGGCATGTTCCTGTGGGCGCGGCTCCCCGACCCGTACGACACCACCGCCCTGCTGCCCCAGGTGGTGCGGCAGGACGTCGCCTACGTCCCCGGCGCCCCCTTCTACGCCGCCGACCCCGACCGCTCCACCCTGCGCCTGTGCTTCGTCACGCAGACTCCGGACGAGATCCAGGAGGGCCTGCGCAGACTGGGCCGGGGGCTCGCCGCGCGCTGACCGCGACGGCTCAGTCCCACCAGAAGGACCAGGTCGGCTCGCCGACCAGCTCCTTCGCGTAACCACGCAGGGAGTCCGGGCCGTTCTGCAGGATGTTGTCCGCGCAGAAAGCGAAGTGCTCCGCCGCCACCGCCTCGGCCTCCGCCACGGTGGCCGGCGGGGCCGCCACCGACACGACCAGCAGGTCGAAGCCGAGCCCCACCACCCGTATGCCGAAGCGGTCCTCCCACGAGCGCAGGACCGCGCAGAGCCGGGCCACGTCGTTCTCGTAGTTCAGCGGGCCGGTCCAGCCGATCGCCGCCGGGACGTCGGCCGACCGGCGGGCCGGGACCAGCGCCAGCCGCGGCTCCTTGAACCACCGGGCCCCGTCCGTCAGCGAGTCCGCGACCGAGGCGGCCCTGGTGTCCGGGTCCGCGGTCGGCCGGCCCGCGGGCGCGAGACCGGGCCACTCGGGCCCGAACGGCGCTATCTCCGCGCCCACTTCGTCCTCCGCGTTCTCCTCCCAGTACTCCGCGAGCTGCTCCTCGGCGTCGTGGTCGCCCGGGTACGACATCCGCTCGGGCATCAGCTGCCAGTCCTCCGGGCCGCCCTGGGTCCCGCCCACGTCCAGGAGCACCGGCAGCAGCCCCGCCCGCGCGGCCGGCGCGCCCAGCGCCTTCCACGTGCCGGGCGCCGCCGCCTTCCCGGACTGCCACAGCAGGGGCTCGTGCCAGTCCCCGTCGTAGGTGGTGTCGATCAGCCTGCCGGGCGGAAGCTGGAGCCCGAGGCCACGGCCGCTGGGATCGGTGGCCAGCCTGGGCAGCGGGTTGGGAAGAGTCGCCATACCGGTGACTCTAGGTGCCCCCACTGACAACGCGGCTAGCCTGCGGCGAACTCCGCGAACTTGACCCAAGTCGCTTGCGCGAGCTTGAGAGTTGGGCTGTCCTCAGGGTGCTGCTTGGAGTCCCGGACGTGGATGACACCGGAGGTGACGGCCACTTCGAGGCACTGGCCGCCTTCGCTACCGCTGTAGGTCGACTTGAACCACTGAAGTGCTTCGGCGCTCATTGCTCTCCTAGCAGGCGGTCGAGGAGGCCCACTGAGTCCTGAGGGGTCAGGGCCTGCGTCCGCAGCATCGCATACTTGCGCGCCAGGATGGACACCTCGTCCAGGTCGGAAACCCACTGGCTGCCGCGTTGCGACTCGGTGTACGCGACGTGCTGGTGGTCCGGCGTCTCCAGGAGCGTGAACGGGCCGTCGACGCCCGCGTGGAAGGGGCTGGACAGCGGGAGGACCTGGAGCGAGACGCAGGGCAGCTCGGTCATCTCGCGTAGGAAGTCGAGCTGTTGCCTGCGTACCTCCTGGGAGCCGACGCTCAGCAGCAGCGCGGGTTCCCAGATCACGAAGCTCAGCGTCGGCGGGTGCTTTCGGTGCAGGATCTCCTGGCGGGCGAGGCGGAGCCTCAGAGTGGTCTCCAACTTCTCCTCGGGATAGGCCGGGACGCGATTCTGCAGGATCGCGCGAGCGTACGGCTCGTTCTGCAACAGACCCGGCACCACGAGGGCGTCGTACCACGACAACGCGATCGCCTCCCGCTCCTGATCCATGTACTCCTCGGCCCACAGCGGGAACTGGTCCACCTCCGGCAGGTTCGCCACCCCTGCGGCCAGCGTCCCCTTCGTGCCCAAATACTCGTCGAGCAGCTCCGCGATGTCCGGCTTGAGGGACCGGCGGCCCTGTTCGATGGAGGCGATCGTCTCCTCGTTGAGGTTGAGCGCGGCGCTCAGGCCCGACTGGCTCAGTCCCGCCGCCCTGCGTGCCGTGGCCAGCTGACGGCCGAGCATCCGCATCGCCGACTGGTTCCTCCGAGAAGTCGTCATGCCGCTGAACTCCCCACACGTGCCCGTACCCGACCCCGCCCGATCCCGTACAAACGCTTTGTACGGGATTGCGCACTGATCAAGGCTAGTCACTCTGCGCGACCTTCGTCCCGTGAATGCGCAAACCGAACTGCCCTGCCAGCGCGACCAGTTCTACGGCCGCGCTCGCCGCTCCGTCCCTGCTGCCAGGCGGTTCACGGAGTGGTCGCTGAGCTACTGGGGACTCACCGCCTGGGAGCGGTCCGCCGACGTGTCGCTGTGCGTGAGCGAGCTGGCCACGAACGCGCTGCTGCACGGGGCACCGCCCGGGCGCGGCTTCCTGGTGCGGCTGCGGTACGACGGCGACCTCGTACGGGCCGAGGTGCACGACAGCGGCCCCGGTCTCCCCCAGGTGGTGGGGGAGACCGGGGCCGCTGACGAGGAGGGCGGGCGGGGGCTGCTGCTGGTCGCGTCCCTCGCCGACAAGTGGGGCGTGGGTCGGCGCGCCCCGGGCAAACTCGTCTGGTGCGAGTTCGCCGTCAGAGCTTCTCGGGCGTGCGGATGCCCAGCAGGGCCATGCCCCGGTGCAGCGTGCGCGCGGTGACGTCGACCAGGAACAGGCGGTTCTCCACCTGCTCCGGCGACTCGGCCTTCAGGACCGGGCACTGGTCGTAGAAGGACGTCAGCAGCGTCGCGAGCTGGTACAGGTACGCGGCCAGCTTGTGCGGCTCGTAGGACTCCGCCACCTCCAGCACGGTCTCCGCGAAGCGGTCCAGGTGCAGGCCGAGCGCCCGCTCCGCCGGGGCCAGCGCCAGCTCCGGGTGGGCGGCGGGGCGGGCCTCGCCGGCCTTGCGCAGGATGGACTGGATCCGGGCGTAGGCGTACTGGAGGTACACGCTCGTGTCGCCGTTGAGCGAGACCATCTGGTCCAGGTCGAACTTGTAGTCCCGGACGGCGGAGGTCGACAGGTCGGCGTACTTGACCGCGCCGACGCCGACGTAGCGGCCGTTCTCGACGATCTCCTGCTCGGTCAGGCCCACCTTCCCGGCCTTCTCCCGGACCACCGCGGTGGCCCGCTCGACGGCCTCGTCGAGCAGGTCCTCCAGCTTGACGGTCTCGCCCTCACGGGTCTTGAAGGGCTTGCCGTCCTTGCCGAGGACCGTGCCGAAGGCGAGCTGGAACGCCTTGACGTCGTCGCCCAGCCAGCCGGCCCGGCGGGCGGTCTCGAAGACCATCTTGAAGTGCAGGGACTGGCGGGCGTCGACCACGTACACGATCGAGTTGGCCTTCAGGTTGAAGACGCGGTCGCGGATCGCGGAGAGGTCGGTGGCCGCGTAGCCGTAACCGCCGTCCGACTTCTGCACGATGAGCGGGACCGGCTTGCCGTCCGGGCCCTTGACGTCCTCGAAGAAGACGCAGAGGGCGCCCTCGGAGCGGACGGCGACGCCGGACTCCTCCAGCAGGCGGCAGGTCTCGGCCAGCATGTCGTTGTAGCCGGACTCGCCGACGATGTCGGGGTCGCGGACCTCCATGTCCAGCTTCTCGAAGACGGAGAAGAAGTAGATCTTCGACTCGTCCACGAACTTCTGCCACGTGGCGAGCGTCTTCGGCTCGCCGGCCTGGAGGTCGACCACCCGGCGCCGGGCCCTGGTCTTGAACTCCTCGTCCGAGTCGAACAGCTTGCGCGCCGCCTTGTAGAGGCGGTCGAGGTTCGACATCGCCTCCTCACCGGTGACCCGGGCCGCCTTGTGGTCCAGCTCGTGCGGGTGCTCGTCCAGGTACTGGATGAGCATGCCGAACTGGGTGCCCCAGTCGCCGATGTGGTGACGCCGGACCACCTGCTCGCCGGTGAACTCCAGGATCTGCACGACCGCGTCGCCGATGACCGCCGAGCGCAGGTGGCCGACGTGCATCTCCTTGGCCACGTTGGGCTGCGCGTAGTCGACCACCGTGGTGCCCGCGTGCTCGGCGTGCGGCACGCCGAGCCGGCCCGACTCGTCCGCGTACCGCGCGGCCAGGTTCTCGGTGATCGCCCGGTCCGCGATCGTGATGTTCAGGAAGCCGGGCCCGGAGACCTCGACGTCCGCGATCACGTCGCCCGTGGCCACCTGGGAGACGACCTGGTCCGCCAGCTCCCGCGGGTTGGCCTTCGCCTTCTTGGCGAGCGCGAGGATGCCGTTGGCCTGGAAGTCGGCCCGGTCGCTTCGTCGCAGCAGCGGGTCCGAACCGGCGGCCTCCGGCAGGGTGGCCGTGAGGGCGGAGGCGAGGTGCTGCTGGACGGAGTCGCTGAGGGACGTGACCGAGGCCATAGGTAGGGGTGCCGTTCTCCTCGTGGGGATGGATAGACCCAACCAGTATCCCATGGGGGGTAAAGCCGTTTTCTCGGTCGCGGGGCCGTCTGGGAGTATGGGAGTGCCAGAACGACTCCCCACTGCTCGAGAATCAAGAGGACGTGCCGATCGTGGCTCAGAGCACCGAGACCACCGACTGGGTCTCCCGTTTCGCGGATGAGGTCATCGAAGAGTCGGAGCGCCGTGCCCCGGGCAAACCGGTCGTCGTCGCGTCCGGTCTCTCCCCGTCGGGCCCGATCCACCTGGGCAACCTGCGCGAGGTGATGACCCCGCACCTGGTCGCCGACGAGATCCGCCGCCGCGGCCACCAGGTCCGGCACCTGATCTCCTGGGACGACTACGACCGCTACCGCAAGGTGCCGGCCGGGGTCGCGGGTGTCGACGAGTCCTGGGCCGAGCACATCGGCAAGCCGCTCACCTCGGTGCCGGCGCCGAAGGGCTCCGCGTACGGGAGCTGGGCCGAGCACTTCAAGGCCGCGATGGTCGAGTCGCTGGCCGAGCTGGGCGTGGAGTTCGACGGGATCAGCCAGACGGAGCAGTACACGTCCGGCACCTACCGCGAGCAGATCCTGCACGCCATGAAGCACCGCGGCGACATCGACGCGATCCTCGCCCAGTACCGCACGAAGAAGGCGCCGAAGAAGCAGCAGCAGAAGGCCGTCGACGAGGCCGAGCTGGAGGCCGAGGAGGGCTCGGGCGCCGCGGCCGAGGACGACGGCAGCTCCGGCGTCTCCGGGTACTTCCCGTACAAGCCGTACTGCGGCGACTGCGGCAAGGACCTGACGACGGTCACCTCGTACGACGACGACACCACCGAGCTGGCCTACACCTGCACGGCGTGCGGCTTCGGCGAGACGGTCCGGCTGAGCGAGTTCAACCGCGGCAAGCTGGTCTGGAAGGTCGACTGGCCGATGCGGTGGGCGTACGAAGGCGTGATCTTCGAGCCCTCCGGTGTCGACCACTCGTCGCCGGGCTCCTCCTTCCAGGTCGGCGGGCAGATCGTCGGCATCTTCGGCGGCGAGCAGCCCATCGGCCCGATGTACGCCTTCGTCGGCATCTCCGGGATGGCGAAGATGTCGTCCTCGCGCGGCGGTGTGCCCACCCCGGCGGACGCGCTGCAGATCATGGAGCCGCAGCTGCTGCGCTGGCTCTACGCCCGCCGCCGGCCCAACCAGTCGTTCAAGATCGCCTTCGACCAGGAGATCCAGCGGCTCTACGACGAGTGGGACAAGCTGGCGGGCAAGGTCGCCGACGGCTCCGCGCTGCCGGCCGACGTGGCGGCGTACAGCCGGGCGGTCGGTACGGCCGCCGGTGAGCTGCCGAAGACCGCGCGTCCGCTGCCCTACCGCACCCTCGCGTCCGTCGCCGACATCACCGCAGGGCACGAGGACCAGGCCCTGCGCATCCTCGGCGAGCTGGACCCGGAGCAGCCGCTGGCCTCGCTCGACGAGGTACGGCCGCGCTACGACAAGGCCGAGGCGTGGATCAACACGCACGTCCCCGCCGACCAGCGGACGATCGTGCGCGACGAGCCCGACGCCGAGCTGCTGAAGTCCCTGGACGAGGCGTCCCAGCAGTCCGTGCGCCTGCTGGCCGACGGGCTCGCCGAGCACTGGTCCCTGGACGGGCTGACCCACCTCGTGTACGGCGTGCCCAAGGTGCAGGCCGGGTTCCCGGCCGACGCCACGCCGAAGGAGCTGCCGCCGGAGATCAAGACGGCCCAGCGGACCTTCTTCGCCCTGCTGTACCACCTGCTGGTGGGCCGGGACACCGGTCCGCGGCTGCCCACGCTGCTGCTGGCGGTCGGGCAGGACCGGGTGCGCAAGCTGCTCGGGGAGTAACGGCCCGCGTCATGCGAGGAGGGGGCGCCCGGTGTCACCGGGCGCCCCCTCCTCGTACGTCACGTACGCCGTCAGGCGATGTGGTCCTCCTCCAGCTCCGCCGAGTGGCGCTGCTGGAACCGGTCCACCAGGGTCTTCAGGGCACTGGGGCTCAGCGCGGTGCCGAACGTGGCCTGGATGTTGTCACCCAGCACGCGCGGCGTCGGGTAGCTGCCGTCGATCGACTGCCGGAAGACCTGGTAGTAGGCCTCCTCGTCGGGCTCCGGCGGGCCGCCGCCCTCGCCCAGCTCCCGGGTCCGGTTCGGGCCCACCGGGATGGGGAAGCTGCCGGTCTCCTCCGGGGAGGGCTGCTGGAACCGCTCCGGCGGCTGCTCCTCGTACCAGTCCTCGTACTGCTCCTCCGGCAGGTACTGCGGGTCCGGCGGAGGCTCGTACGTGGGGTCGTAGCCGCCGTGGTAGTCGACCTCGCGCGGGGTCTGGAACCAGGGGCTCTGCTCGTCGTCCACCGGCGGCTCGGCGTACTGCCCGGCGGGGGGCGCCGCCGCCGCGCCCGCGTGCGCCCGCGTCGCCGCGGGCACGGGCTCGGCCGCCCGGGCGGGCGCGGCGCCCCGGTCCGCGGCGTGGGCGAGTTCGGGCTGCCGCTGCGCGGGGATCACCGCGGGCTCGATGCCGGCCGCGGCCAGGCCCGCCGGGGCCGTCTCGGCCAACGGGACGCCGTAGCGCGCGAGCCGCAGCGGCATCAGGGACTCCACCGGGGCCTTGCGGCGCCAGGCCCGGCCGAACCGGGCGTGCAGGCGGGCGCGGTAGACCAGCCGCTCCTGCTCCAGCTTGATCACCTGGTCGTAGGAGCGCAGCTCCCACAGCTTCATCCGGCGCCAGAGCAGGAAGGTGGGGACCGGGGAGAGCAGCCAGCGGGTGAGGCGGACGCCCTCCATGTGCTTGTCGGCCGTGATGTCCGCGATCCGGCCGATGGCGTGCCGGGCCGCCTCGACGGCGACCACGAACAGCACCGGGATCACCGCGTGCATGCCCACGCCCAGCGGGTCCGGCCAGGCGGCGGCGCCGTTGAAGGCGATCGTGGCCGCCGTCAGCAGCCAGGCCGTCTGCCGCAGGAGCGGGAAGGGGATACGGATCCAGGTCAGCAGCAGGTCAAGGGCGAGCAGAACGCAGATGCCCGCGTCGATGCCGATCGGGAAGACGTAGGCGAAGTTCCCGAAGCCCTTCTTGATCGCCAGTTCGCGGACCGCCGCGTAGGAACCGGCGAAGCCGATACCGGCGATGATCATGGCGCCGGACACGACCACGCCGATGAGAACGCGGTGCATCCGAGTCAGCTGAAGTGGCGCGGCCACTCGCACTCCCCTCCCCTTGCGTGTTGTTGCGCGCAACAGAGTGGCACACGTGTGCGGCGCACGTGTGGCCGGTCAGCTCTTCTTCGCGGCCGACTTCGAGGGGGACGCTTCGGCGGAGGCCGACTTGGACGCCGCGGCGGACGGGGACTTCGACGCCGTCTTCGACCCCTGCTTCGAGGGCGACGTGGAGGGCTTGGTGGACGAACTCCCTCCGGATCCCTGGCCGTTGGCCGCCGTGACGGCCGCCACGACCTCCTTCACGGCCTTCTGGGCCGCCTTGCTCAGGTCGTCGGAGCTCGGGGTCTTCTCACCGGCCAGACCGGCGCCGTTGTAGTCGAGCGTGACGACCACGTTCTCGACCCGGGCGACGATCGTCTGCTGCTTGAAGGCGCCTTCCTTCTTCTTCAGGTCGTAGCGCACCAGGGTCGCCTCGGTGCCCGTGCCCGCCACCGGCTGCGCCTTGGTGTTCTTGGCCCCGGACACGCTCTGCGCGTCCCCGACCTGCTGGGTGAAGTACGCGTGCGCCTGCTTGTCGGCCGCGCCGCGGTCGGCGTCCGAGTCGAAGCGCAGCAGGGAGACGTTCAGCCAGCGGAACTGGGAGCCCTTGACGCCGTTGTTGTCCAGGCTGCTCCAGGAGCAGGAGGAGCGGGTCGCCGTGTCGTCGGAGGTGCCCTCCTTGCCCGAGCTCGCGCCCTTGGGCACCAGGTCGGACAGGGTGTTCTTGGCCAGGACGTGGCAGGGCTCCGGGAGCTTGCGGTACGCGGCCGCCTGCACGGTCGGGGACGCGCTCGCCGACGGCTGCTTCGACGTGGTGCCGCTCGGGGTCTGCTGCGCGCCGGCGCCGCCCTTGTCCTGGGAGTCGCCGGAATCCGAGGAGCAGGCCGCGGTGATCAGCACCGCGGGAACGGCCGCCGCGCAGACAAGGGCACGGCGAAGGCGCTTGGCTCGCTGGTGAGGCTGGGCAAGGACGTCTCGCTGGGCTGCTCGCTGCATGGTTCCTTCACTCATGACGCTCGGTGTTCGTGCGGGTTCCTGCGGGGCCACCGTACGCGGTGAAGGAGCTGTGCGGTTTCCGTTCGCGTCCTTCGCGGGCCCGGCCGGCCGGGCGCCCCGGGGTGCTCAACCGTTGAGCGCGTCGGCCAGTTGGGAGGCCAGATCACGGGCCCTGTCCTGCATTTCCTTGCTGTCGGGGACCGTTCCGGTGGCCGTCGGCTGCTCCTCGTACTCGAGGGTGACGACGACGTTGGACGTGCGGAACACCACAGTCACGGTCCGCTGTTCGGCCGTCGAACCGGAGGTGTTCAGCTCGTCGTCCAGATACGCCTCGTCACCGAGATCGGTCAGCACGCGGGGCTGGAGATCGGCCGAGGCGGTGCCGGAGGAGGAGTCCGACGGGGTCCCGGAGCCGTCCGGGGAGGCAGGCGTCCCGCCGCTCGCGCTCGCCTTGGGCGTCGGGGTGGTCGTGGCACCCGCGGGCGAGGGGCCGGAGCCGGAAGAACCCGAAGAACCCGAAGAAGCAGAAGAAGCAGAAGAATCCGACGAGTCGGGCGATCCGGTCGGGTCGGCCGGGGTGGAGGGGCTCGGCGCCGGCAGGTCGGCGGCCGTCTCCATGCCCTGGAACAGCTTCCGCGCCTGGTCGTCGTCGCTGACCGCGTTGTCGTACGACACCACGCGTTCGAGGTCGACCGAGAGGCGGTCGACCGCCTCGCTGGACTCCACCTTCCAGTGACAGCCCACCTTGCGCTCGGTGTTGTAGGTGAGCGTGGCCTCGCCCCGGTACGCCTTGTCCCGCTGGCCGGGGTCGGTGATCTGCTTGATGCCGGGCAGCATGGCGTCGAGGGTGTCGTGGCCGACGGCGCCGCAGGGCTCGGGCAGGCTGCGGTACTTGCCGGGCTGGGCGGCCACCGTCGCGGTGCCGGCGTCGTCCGGGTTGGCGTCGTCCGTCCGGCCGCCGCTCCCGGAACCGCTCGTGCAGCCGGTCAGCAGGGCCGCGAGGAGGGCGGCGGTGCCGGTTACGTACGCCTTCCGCTGCACGGTCGGGCTCCTCTCGACGGTCTGCGCCCGTTCGGCGCTCCAGTGTCCCCGCTGGTTATTCGCTTGCCGGGGTGGGGCGTCCCCTGGAGACAATGTGTATCGCACGCACCGCCGTGGATGCCGTTCCCTTGTCCCTTTCGGTCGACTCAGGCACCACTTTTGCGTTTTGTTGCTCTTCAGCCTTTTGTCATCTTTTTGTCATTGTTCTCGGGGGAAAGAGGAAGTCATGTCGTACGTGGAGATGCCCGGCGCGAAGGTCCCGATCCGGATGTGGACCGATCCCGCGACGGTGGAGGACGTGGCCCTGCGCCAGCTCCAGAACGTGGCCACCCTGCCCTGGATCAAGGGCCTGGCCGTGATGCCGGACGTGCACTACGGGAAGGGCGCGACCGTCGGCTCGGTCATCGCGATGCGCGGAGCGGTGTGCCCGGCCGCGGTGGGCGTGGACATCGGGTGCGGCATGTCCGCGGTGCGGACGTCGCTGACGGCGAACGACCTGCCCGGTGAGCTGTCCCGGCTGCGCTCGAAGATCGAGCAGGCGATCCCGGTGGGCCGGGGGATGCACGAGGACCCGGTCGAGCCGGGCGCGTTCCACGGCCTGGCGACCGCCGGGTGGGACGACTTCTGGGGGCGGTTCGACGGCGTCGCGGAAGCGGTCAGGTTCCGTCAGGAGCGCGCCACGAAGCAGATGGGAACGCTCGGAGGCGGTAACCACTTCATCGAGGTGTGCACCGACACGGACGGTACGGTCTGGCTGATGCTGCACTCCGGGTCCCGCAACATCGGCAAGGAACTCGCCGAGCACCACATCGGCGTGGCCCAGAAGCTCCCGCACAACCAGGACCTGGTCGACCGCGACCTCGCCGTCTTCGTCTCGGACACCCCGCAGATGGCGGCCTACCGCAACGACCTGTTCTGGGCGCAGGAGTACGCCAAGCACAACCGGGCGCTCATGATGGCGCTCCTGAAGGACGTCGTCCGCAAGGAGTTCAAGAAGGCCCGGCCGACCTTCGAGCCGGAGATCTCCTGCCACCACAACTACGTGGCCGAGGAGCGCTACGAGGGCATGGACCTGCTCGTCACCCGCAAGGGCGCGATCCGGGCCGGCTCCGGCGAGTTCGGGATCATCCCGGGCTCGATGGGCACCGGCTCGTACATCGTGAAGGGCCTTGGCAACGACGCGTCCTTCAACTCCGCCTCGCACGGCGCGGGCCGGCGCATGAGCCGGAACGCGGCCAAGCGGCGCTTCTCCACGAAGGACCTGGAGGACCAGACGCGGGGCGTGGAGTGCCGCAAGGACTCCGGCGTCGTGGACGAGATCCCGGGCGCGTACAAGTCCATCGACCAGGTCATCGACCAGCAGCGGGACCTGGTGGAGGTCGTGGCCAAGCTGAAGCAGGTCGTCTGCGTGAAGGGCTGACGCTTCTGCCCGCGCCCTCTCCCGCCCGGCGGGCCGGAACCGTTCGGGCCCGCCGCGCTGTCTACCGCTGTGTCCGTCGCTGTGCCATCAACTTCTCGCTACGGGGGCCGGGTTGACGAAGCGTACGCGTGTGGCTGCCGGGACGTGGGCGGCCGTGCTCCTGCTGGCCGGGGGCAGCCTGCTCACCGGCTGCTCCGACAGCTACAACGACAAGCGGGGCAAGGGGGACGCCCCGGTGCGGGGCCGGGCCGGGGACGACACCCCGGCCGAGGTGTTCAACATGCCCGACGGCTTCGGGAACCTGGCCACCAAGTGTGTGGGGCACGGCTTCCGGGCCTATGTGACGACCAATGCCAGCGGCCCGTCCAACGTCCAGATCGTGGAGGACAAGGCGTGCGCCGGCTGACCCGGGGTCTGCTCGGGGCGGCGCTGGCCGTGCTCGTCGTATCGGGCTGCTCCGAGAAGCACTACGACGAGCGCGGCAAGGCCGACGCACCGGTGGCGGGCCGGGCCGGAGAGGACTCCCCGGCCGAGGTCTACAACTTCCCGAACGGCTTCGGGAACCTCGCCACCAAGTGCGTGGGGGACGGCAGGCGGGCGTACGCGACGACGAAGTGGGTGAGCGACGACGAGGACGATCCCGAGATCGTCCCCGCCAACGCCGTCATCGTCGACGATCCCGGCTGCCGCGGGCGCTGAGCCCGACCTGCCCGGCGTGCCGCACCGGGCGGGCCGGCGTCACAGCTCCCGGTGCACCTTGGTGTTGGACGCCTGGGCGCGCGGACGCAGGACGAGCAGGTCCACGTTGACGTGGCTGGGGCGGGTGACCGTCCAGGTGATGGTCTCGGCGACGTCGTCGGCGGTGAGCGGCTCGGCCACGCCCGCGTAGACCTTCTCGGCCTTCTCGGTGTCGCCGCCGAAGCGGGTCAGCGCGAACTCGTCGGTCTTGACCATGCCGGGCGCGATCTCGATCACCCGGACCGGCCGGCCGACGATCTCCAGCCGGAGGGTCTCGGCGAGGACGTGCTCGCCGTGCTTGGCGGCCACGTAGCCCGCGCCGCCCTCGTAGGTGCCGAGGCCCGCGGTGGAGGAGACCACCACGACGACCCCGTCGCCGCTCGCCTCCAGCTTGGGCAGCAGCGCCTGGGTGACGTTCAGCGTGCCGAGGACGTTCGTCTCGTACATCGTGCGCCAGTGGGCCGGGTCGCCCGTCGCCACGGGGTCCGCGCCGAGGGCTCCGCCGGCGTTGTTGACCAGGACGCCGATCGCCGTGAAGGCCGTCGCGAACTCGTCCACCGCCGCCCGGTCCGTCACGTCGAGCTGGTAGGCGGTCGCCGAGTGGCCGGCCGCGGTGAGCTCCTCGGCCAGGGCCTCGATGCGGTCCTTGCGGCGGGCGGTGAGGACGACGCGGTACCCGGCCGCCGCGAGCCGGCGGGCCGTCGCGGCGCCGATGCCGCTGCTCGCACCCGTGACGACGGCGATGCGGGAGGCGGCGGACGGGGCGGCGGTGGCCATGGGCTGCTCCTGGGGAGGAAGGGAGAGGCGGAGCCTCTGCGGTCGGCGCTCCTCCCAGCCTAGGCGAGGGTCAGCCGCCGTTCCTCGGCGCCCACATGATCACCGCCATGCCGGCGAGGCAGATCAGCGCCCCGGTGACGTCGTAGCGGTCGGGCCGGTAGCCGTCGGCGACCATGCCCCACAGGAGGGACCCGGCCACGAAGATCCCGCCGTAGGCGGCGAGGATGCGGCCGAAGTGGGCGTCCGGCTGGAAGGTGGCCACGAAGCCGTAGGCGCCGAGCGCGACGACCCCGCCGGTGATCCACAGCCAGCCCCGGTGTTCGCGCACGCCCTGCCACACCAGCCAGGCACCGCCGATCTCGAAGAGCGCGGCGACGACGAACAGGGCGGCGGAGCGAAGGACGGGCATGCGGGCAGCTTCGCACGCGGGGACACGGGCCCGGGGCCGGTCCCCCGTGGCGGGGGCGTCGTACGATCGCTGCTTCACGCGGACGAAGGGGAGTGCGGCATGGCCGGGAACGGTACCGGGCGGTCCCGACTGCTGGCGGAGCTGGGCGTGGTGGCCCGGCGGTACATGGCGTCGTACGCGCTGTTCAACCAGGCGGTGGCCGACCGGATCGGGCTGCACCCCACCGATCTGCAGTGCCTGAACCTGCTGACGCTGGAGGAGGGGCCGGTCACCACGGGCCGGGTCGCGGAGCTGACGGGGCTGACGACGGGGTCGGCGACCCGGCTGGTGGACCGCCTGGAGCGGGCGGGGTACGTGGTGCGGCGGCGGGACGAGGTGGACCGGCGGCGGGTGCTGGTGGTGACCGTGCCGGAGCGCATCGCCGAGTTCGGGCGGCTGTGGGACTCGCTGGCCGGTGACTGGTCGCGGATCTTCGACGACCTGGACGACGCCGAACTGGCGGTGATCGTCCGGCACATGGAGCGCACGGTCGAGTTCGGCGGGGAGCAGATCGCCCGGCTGCGGGCGCGCCCGGAGTCGTAGGGGACCCGGTCCGGACGGACGCTAGGCGACGTCGGCGGCGTCCGTGTTCTCCGCGGTCTCCTCGTCGTACCGCTCGCGGGCCGCCCGTACGTCGTCGAAGTGGGTCTCCGCCCAGTTCTTCACCGCGGTGAGCAGGCCGGCCAGGCTGCGGCCGAGCGGGGTGAGCTCGTAGTCGACCCGGACCGGGACGGACGGGGTGACCGTGCGGCTGACGATGCCGTCGCGCTCCAGGGCGCGCAGGGTCTGGGTGAGCATCTTGGGGCTGACGCCGGCGATCCTGCGGCCGATGTCGCTGTAGCGCATGGGGCCGGGGACCAGCGCGGCGACCACGAGGCCGACCCACTTGTCGCTGAGCCGGCCGAGGAGCTGGTTGGTGGGGCAGTCGCGCAGGAAGGCGTCGTAGTCGCTACGGGCCTGCTCGCGCCGCTGCGCCGCGGTCATCGTCGCCATGAACTCTCCTCCGGGGCACCTACGCACTCTCAGGTAACTACTTACCAATGGATAGTACCTCTCCTAGGGTTTGTGGTGCGGCGGGAAAGCGCCGCGGATCCCCAAAACCCTTGTTTCATAGGAGAGTTGACATGCGTGCTGCTGTGGTGACGACGTTCGGTGGACCGGAGGCCGTGGAGATCGCCGAGGTGGCGGTGCCGGAACCGGGGGCGCGACAGGTCCGGATCAAGGTGGCCGCCGGTGCGCTGAACCCGGTGGACCTGGCGCTGCGGGCCGGCCTCTTCGGCGGGACCGGCGGGGCGGTCGGACTGGGCTGGGACGTCGCCGGGACGGTGGACGCGGTGGGCGCGGACGCCGGCCCGAGGGTGGGGGACGCGGTGGTCGCGCTGGTGCCGGGGGTGACCGGCCCGCTGGGCGCGCACGCCGAGTACGTGGTCGCGGACGCGGACGCGGTGGCCGCGGCGCCCGCCTCGGTGGACGCCGTGCACGCCGGCACCCTGCCGCTGAACGGGCTGACCGCCGCGCAGGCCCTGGACCTGCTGGACCTGCCCGCGGGCTCCTCGCTGCTGGTGACCGGCGCGGCGGGCGCGGTCGGCGGTTTCGCGGTGCAGCTCGCCGCGCACCGGGGGATCGCGGTGACCGGGCACGCCCGGGCGGCCGACGAGGAGCTGGTGCGGTCGCTGGGGGCCACTTCCTTCACGGCCGGCGAGGTGGCGCCGGGGAGTGTGGACGCGGTGCTGGACGCGGCGATGCTCGGCGAGCCGGCGCTCGAGTGGGTGCGCGACGGGGGTGCGTTCGTCAGTGCCCGGCCCGGCGGGGAGCCCGCCGGGGTGCGCGGGGTGCGGACCACGGCGGTGTCGGTGCGGCCCGACGGGGCGCGGCTGGCGGAGCTGGCCGGCCTGGTGGACGCGGGGGTGCTGAGCCTCCGGGTGGCCGAGACCTACCCGCTGGCCGAGTCCGCGAAGGCGCACGCCCGGCTGGCGGAGGGCGGCGTGCGGGGGCGGCTGGTGCTGGTGCCGTAGGGGCGCCGTGGGCTGGGGGAATAGCCCGGGTGGGCGCTCGGTTCCAGGGGTATAGTTGAACCGTCAACAACCTGGAGGGTGGCCATGCAGTTCGGGATCTTCACGGTCGGCGACGTCACGCCGGACCCCACCACGGGGCGTACGCCGACCGAGCGCGAGCGGATCAAGGCCATGGTCGCCATCGCGCTCAAGGCCGAGGAGGTCGGGCTCGACGTCTTCGCCACCGGCGAGCACCACAACCCGCCGTTCGTGCCGTCGTCCCCGACCACCATGCTCGGGCACATAGCCGCGCGGACCGAGAACCTGATCCTCTCCACGTCCACCACCCTGATCACCACCAACGACCCGGTGAAGATCGCGGAGGACTACGCGATGCTCCAGCACCTGGCGGACGGCCGGGTCGACCTGATGATGGGCCGCGGCAACACCGGTCCCGTCTACCCGTGGTTCGGCCAGGACATCCGCGAGGGCATCAACCTCGCCATCGAGAACTACGCCCTGCTGCGCCGCCTGTGGCGCGAGGACGTCGTCGACTGGGAGGGCAAGTTCCGCACGCCGCTGCAGGGCTTCACCTCCACCCCGCGGCCGATGGACGGCGTACCGCCGTTCGTCTGGCACGGCTCCATCCGCTCCCCGGAGATCGCCGAGCAGGCCGCGTACTACGGTGACGGCTTCTTCCACAACCACATCTTCTGGCCCGCCGACCACACCAAGCGGATGGTCGAGTTCTACCGGAAGCGGTTCGCGCACTACGGGCACGGCACGCCCGAGCAGGCGATCGTCGGACTCGGCGGCCAGGTGTTCATGCGGAGGAACTCCCAGGACGCCGTGCGCGAGTTCCGGCCGTACTTCGACAACGCGCCGGTCTACGGGCACGGGCCCTCGCTGGAGGACTTCACCGAGCAGACCCCGCTGACCGTCGGCTCCCCGCAGCAGGTGATCGAGCGGACCCTGTCCTTCCGGGACTACGCCGGCGACTACCAGCGCCAGCTCTTCCTGATGGACCACGCCGGTCTGCCGCTGAAGACCGTGCTGGAGCAGCTCGACATGCTGGGCGAGGAGGTCGTACCGGTCCTGCGCAAGGAGTTCGCGAACGGCCGTCCGGCGAACGTGCCGGAGGCGCCCACCCACGCTTCCCTCAAGGCCGCCCAGGAGGTGACCACCGTATGAGGCTCGTCGTCGTCTCGGCGGGGCTGAGCGCCCCGTCCTCCACCCGGCTGCTGGGCGACCGGCTGGCCACGGCCGTGGACCGGCACACCCCGGTCGACACCCAGGTGATCGAACTGCGCGACCTCGCGGTCGAGATCGCGCACAACTTCACCAACGGCTTCGCCGGCAAGAACCTCGCCGCCGCCCAGGAGGCGGTGGCGGGGGCCGACGGGCTGATCGTGGTCACGCCCGTGTTCAGCGCCTCCTACAGCGGGCTGTTCAAGTCCTTCTTCGACGTCCTCGACAAGGACGCGCTGGCCGGCAAGCCGGTGCTGATCGCCGCCACCGGGGGCTCGGCCCGGCACTCGCTGGTCCTGGAGCACGCGCTGCGGCCGCTCTTCGCCTACCTGCGGGCCGTGGTCGTCCCGACCGCCGTCTACGCGGCCTCCGAGGACTGGGGCGCCGAGGGGCTGCCCGAGCGGGTCGAGCGGGCGGCGGGGGAACTGGCCGCGCTGCTGCCGTCGGTCACCCGGCCGGCGGGGGCGGCGGCGCCGGCCGCGCCGGTGGAGCCCGCGGAACCCGACGAGCCCGTCGTGGTGCCGTTCGCCGAGCGACTGGCGGCACTGGGCGCCGGGTGAGGAGAGGGCGGGCCACCCCTACGGGTTGCCCCCGTCACGGTGAGAGCCGGGTAAAAAGGGTGATGGTACGCCCGCCCGGCCCGGCCGAACCGGCACATGCCTTGGCAGACTGGGCACGTGTCCCAGACTGTGCTGCTCGCCGAAGACGACCGTGCCATCCGTCATGCCCTCGAACGTGCCCTGACGCTGGAGGGCTACGCGGTGACGGCGGTCGCCGACGGCGTGGAAGCGCTGGCGCAGGCCCACAAGACCCCGCCGGACGTCCTGGTGCTCGACGTGATGATGCCCGGCATCGACGGACTCCAGGTCTGCCGGGTGCTGCGGGCCGAGGGCGACCGCACCCCGATCCTCATGCTGACGGCCCTGGTGGAGACCGCCGACCGGATCGCCGGCCTGGACGCCGGCGCCGACGACTACGTGGTCAAGCCGTTCGACGTCGAGGAGGTCTTCGCACGCCTGCGGGCCCTGCTGCGGCGCACCTCCCCGGTGCCGGCGGCCGGCGGCGGCACGGGCACCGCAGCCGAGGCCGGCCGGGAGGCGCAGATCTCCGACCGGCAGGTGGAGGCCGCGGGCATCCGGATGGACCTCCAGGCCCGCCGGGCCTGGCGGGACCGGCGTGAGCTGGAACTGACCCGCACCGAGTTCGAGCTCCTCGAACTGCTGGTGCGCAACGCCGGGATCGTCCTCGACCACTCCACCATCTACGACCGCATCTGGGGCTACGACTTCGGCCCCGGCTCCAAGAACCTCGCCGTGTACGTCGGCTACCTGCGCCGCAAGCTCGACGAGCCCGGCGCGCCGCAGCTGATCCACACCGTGCGGGGCGTGGGCTACGTGCTGCGGGAGGACTAGCCGATGCGCGGTTGGCCGCCGGCCGGGCCGCGGCCCCGGCTGGTCTCGCTGCGCACGACCTTCGCGGTGTCCTTCGCCGCCGTCACCGCCGCCGTGACCATCCTCGTCGGCATCCTGTCCTACGGCTCGGCGGCGCGGCTGGTCCGGGTCGACCAGCAGTCGGTGTTCACCCAGGTCGTGCAGGACGTGCGGGACGAGGTGCGGCAGCACGAGATGGTCCCCGAGGACTTCTCCTCCTCCCGCCCGGGCCACGACCTCGTCCGGCCCGCCCGCACCGACGTGCAGGTGCTCGGGGCGCGGGGGCAGATCGTCGACCACGGCAGCCCGGCGCTGCCCGTCACCGCCCGGGACCGCGCGGTGGCCTCTGCGGGAGCGGCCGGCCGGCTGGTCCAGCACAAGGACGTCCGGGTCGGCGAAGACCTGTTCCGCATCGCCACCGTCTCGCTCGGCGACGGCAAGGGCGCGGTGCAGGTCGCCCAGGAGTTCAGCGACACCGAGGACCTGCTGCGGGCGCTCCAGCAGCGGACGCTGATCCTGATGTCGGCGGTCGTGGTCGCCGCCGGACTCTTCGGCTGGTGGCTGGCCCGCCGGATCACCCGGCGCCTGGTGATCCTCACCTCCGCCGCCGAGGACGTGGCCCGCACCCGGCAGCTCGGCATCGAGGTGCCCGTCACCGGCCTGGACGAGGTCGGCCGGCTCGGCCGCGCCTTCGACCGGATGCTGGGCCGGCTCGCCCAGTCGGAGGAGGACCAGCGCCGGCTGGTCCAGGACGCCGGGCACGAGCTGCGCACCCCGCTGACCTCGCTGCGGACCAACATCTCGCTGCTGCGCCGGATCGACGAGCTGCCCCCGGCGACCCGGGAGGACCTCGTCGCCGACCTCGGCCAGGAGGCGCGCGAGCTGACCGACCTGGTCAACGAGCTGGTGGACCTCGCCGCCGGGCAGTCCGACAGCGAGCCGCCGCAACAGGTGGACCTCGCGGACATCGCGGAGGAGGTGCTGGGGCTGGCCAAGCGCCGCACCGGCCGGGAGGTCGTCCTGCGGGTGAGCGGCGACACGCGCACCGACGGGCGGCCCGGGATGCTGCAACGGGCCCTGTCCAACCTCGTGGAGAACGCGGCGAAGTTCGACCGTGACGGCACGGCCCCCATCGAGATCAACCTCACCGGCCCGGCCCGGCCCGGCACCGTGCGGGTCGAGGTGCTCGACCGCGGCCCCGGCATCGCCGAGGGCGACCTGATCCGGATCTTCGACCGCTTCTACCGCGCCGCCGACGCGCGGTCCCTGCCCGGCTCGGGCCTCGGACTGTCCATCGTCCGCGAGGTCGCCATGGCCCACGGCGGGGCCCCGTTCGCGTTCCGCCGGGAGGGCGGGGGCGCGGTCATCGGGTTCACCGTGGGCGGCGGCATCGTCGGCGGCAGCGGCAGCGGCAGCGGAAGCGGCATCGTCGGCGGCAGCGGGCGCGGGCGCGGGGCGGTCTGAGAGCCTTCCCGGCCGACGGGGTCAGCGGGTCCTCGGCGGCTCGGTGACGGCTCGGCGGTGGCTTCCCCCGCGGCGGGCGAGGGAAGCCGTGCCCTGGAGGTCAGCGGGTTCCGGACGGCTCGGTGGTGGCCGGTTCCGCGTCGGCCGGCTGCCTGCGGCGGGTGAGGGCAGGCAGGCTCGGCGGGGCCAGGAAGCCCTCCGCCCGGGCGCTGGCCAGGCCGATGCGCGGGATGTCGCTGCTCTTGGCGAAGAGCAGGAAGCGCGGCTCCCAGACCGGGCGGTACTTGGCGTTCGCGCGGTACAGCGACTCGATCTGCCACCAGCGTGAGAAGAAGGTGAGGACCGAGCGCCACAGGCGCAGGACCGGGCCCGCGCCCAGCCGGGAACCCCGCTCGAAGACCGAGCGGAACATCGCGAAGTTCAGCGACACCCGGCGCACCCCCAGCTCCTCGGCGCGCAGCAGCAGTTCCACGACCATGTACTCCATCAGGCCGTTCTCGCCGTCGCGGTCGCGGCGCATCAGGTCGAGGGAGAGCCCGGCCTCGCCCCAGGGCACGAAGCTCAGCAGGGCGCGGGGCACGCCCTCGGCGTCCCGGCACTCCAGCATCACGCAGCGGCCGTCGGCCGGGTCGCCGAGCCGGCCCAGGGCCATGGAGAAGCCGCGCTCGGTGGCGCCGTCCCGCCACCGGTCGGCGCGGTCGACGAGCAGGGCCATCTCCTCGTCCGGGATGTCCTCGTGGCGACGGATGCGGACGGTGTAGCCGGCCCGGCGGACGCGGTTGTGGGCCTGGCGGACGACCCGCATGGCCCGGCCCTCCAGGGTGAAGTCGGGGAGGTCCACGATCGCCTCGTCGCCCAGCTCCAGGGCGTCCAGGCCGTGCCGGGCGTAGACCGTGCCCGCCTCCTCGCTCGCGCCCATGACGGCCGGCGCCCAGGCGTGCCTGCGCGCCTCGGCGAGCCAGGCGTCGATGGCGCCGGGCCACGCCTCGGGGTCGCCGATGGGGTCGCCGGAGGCCAGGCTGACGCCGCCGACGACCCGGTAGGTGACGGCGGCCTTGCCGCTGGGGGAGAACATGACGGCCTTGTCGCGGCGCAGCGCGAAGTAGCCGAGGGAGTCGCGGTCGCCGTGCCGGTCCAGCAGCTCCCGCAGCCGGCGCTCGTCGTCCGGCGCGAGCAGGCACTCGCCGCGCGGGGCACGGAAGCAGGCGTACAGCACCAGCAGGAAGGTGGCGGCGATCAGGACGTTGACGACGATGTCCGCCCAGCGGGGCGCGTGCACGGCGGCGACCCGGTCGGCGAGCGGGCCGACGCTGATGCCGCGCAGCAGGGTGTAGGCGATCTCGTCCTTGAGGGCGGCGCCCGGCCGGGTGTTGGTCGCGTGCACCAGCAGGGTGCCGATCGAGGCGCTGACCAGCGCGCCGACGGTGCCCACGACGAGGGCGAGGCGCGGGTTGGAGCGGTCGCCGACGGCGTCGAAATCGCGCCGGCCGAGCAGCAGGGCGGCCACGAACAGGCCGGTCAGGGCGGTCGAGAGCCAGTTGAAGACGTGGTCCTGGTAGGGATCGCGGGTGAGCGCGACGACGTAGAGGCAGAGCAGGGGCCCGGCCAGGATCAGGTTGAAGACCCACGCGGCGCGCTTGCGGCGGCGCATCACCACCGCGAGGAACAGGGCCAGCGCGGCCGACACCAGGCCGGCGGTGGCCAGGTACGGGGTGAAGAAGTCACCCGCGTTGTGCTCGTGCACCTCCTCGCGGAAGGGCAGCGAGAGGACCGCGGCGACGTTGAGCACCACCTGCAGCCGCAGGTACCAGACGGTGGCGGCCGCCGCCCGTTTTCTGAGCCGGTCGTCGCCGCCCGGCAGGAACGGGATGCCGGGGCGTGGACCGCGCTGAGCGGGTACCTGAGGAGGGATGGGGCTCGACTGTCGTGCGGGCATGGTGACGGGCACCTTGGGGGAGGGGACGGGGCGACTCTGACCCTACAGCTTGTAGGGTAGCGCGGGTGGGGCCGCCCGCACAGACGCTGCACAGCGTCTCATTCCGTGCCCCGGCCGCGCCGGGCCGCCGCCAGCGTCCACGCCAGGTTGCCCACCGCCGCCCCGGCCGCCACCGCGGCGACGATCACCCCGCCGGTCGCGAGGCCGTCGCTGAACAGGTGCGGGCGCCGGTCGAGGCTGTGCAGCCCGAAACCGCACAGCTCGTACACGCCGACGGCGGCGACGACCAGGCTGACGACCAGCACGGTCAGCGTCGGGGCGAGCCCGCGGACGTCGGCCCGTGCCGCCGGACGCGGCTCCGCTTGCGTCTCCTGCATGGTCTCCCCCGGACAGCCGACATGTGGTCCTTGCCGGTTGGGAACCTACATCACGTAGGGTCGCGGCAGGACCGGCCCTCCCGCGGGGCCCGCGCCGGCGGGACCGCTCCATGATGGCCGAGGGGGCGAACCAGGCGCGCGCGGACCGCGCGGAGCGGCAAGGACCACCCGCTTGGGCGTGCATCGGGCCCCACACTGCGAAATCGGGGCGATTGCGGTCATAGCGTTACGGGTGAGGCGTCAGACGCGACGGACGCCCGGTCCGACAGAGAGAGCGCCCATGATCGACGCACGACAGCTGACCAAGAGGTACGGAGAGAAGACGGCCGTGGACGGGCTGGACTTCGTGGTGAAGCCCGGCACCGTGACCGGCTTCCTGGGGCCCAACGGCGCGGGCAAGTCCACGACGATGCGGATGATCGTCGGACTCGACGCGCCGACGGGCGGCACCGTCACCGTCAACGGCCGCCACTACGCCCGCCACCGCGCGCCGCTCCAGGAGGTCGGCGCGCTGCTGGAGGCGAAGTCCGTCCATCCGGGCCGCTCGGCCTACCACCACCTCAGGGCGCTCGCGCTCACCCACGGCATCCCGCGCCGCCGGGTCGACGAGGTCGTCGAGCTGGCCGGCCTGGGCAGCGTGGCCCGTAAGCGGGCCGGGTCCTTCTCCCTCGGCATGGGCCAGCGGCTCGGCATCGCCGCCGCGCTGCTGGGCGACCCGCAGACGGTGATGCTGGACGAGCCGGTCAACGGCCTCGACCCGGAGGGCGTCCTCTGGATCCGCCGTCTGCTGACCTCGCTCGCCGCCGAGGGCCGCACCGTGTTCGTCTCCTCCCACCTGATGGGCGAGGTGGCGCTGGTCGCGGATCACCTGATCGTGGTGGGCCGGGGACGGCTGCTGGCCGACACCACCGTGGCCGACCTGGTCCGTGAGGCGGGCGGCGACACGGTGAAGGTGGCCACCCAGGACCCGGCCCGGCTGCGCGACGTGCTCGCCGGTCCGGGCGTCGACGTCACCGGCCGGGCCGGCTCCGAGGAGCTCCAGGTGACCGGGATGGGCGCGCGCGAGATCGGGCTGAAGGCGGCCGAGCACGGCATCCCGCTGTTCGAGCTGACCCCGCGCACCGTCTCCCTGGAGGAGGCGTTCATGGACCTGACCCGGGACGCGGTGGAGTACCACGGCTCGACGGGCGGCGGGATCCCGGGGGACCCGGGCCTCCCGGGCCTCGCCGGGACCGCCCGGAGCGCCGGGAACACCGCGACCGCCGAGACCGCCGAGACCGCCGGGAGGACGGTATGAGCACCCTCACCGCGACCGCCGAGAAGCCCCGCACCGCCTCCCCCCGGCCCGACTACCGCGTGACCGGACGGCGGGTGCTGGCCTCCGAGTGGGCCAAGCTCTGGACGCTGCGCTCGACCTGGATCACCCTCGGGCTCGGCCTGCTGTTCCTCGTCGTCTTCGGGCTGATCGCCGCGAGCCGCTACAAGTCGCTGGTCGGCTCCCCCCGCATGGACCAGGACTTCGCCCGGTCCACCGCCGTCAGCCTGTCCCTCTTCGGCGCCAACTTCGCCCAGCTCGCGCTCGGCGTCCTCGGCGTCCTGGCCATGGCCGGGGAGTACTCGAGCGGCACCATCCGCTCCACCCTGGCCGCCGTACCGCGCCGGCTGCCCGTCCTGTGGTCCAAGTCCGTCGTGTACGGGCTGGTGGCCCTGGCCCTCGGCACCGTCGGCGCCTTCATCGCCTTCCTGATCGGCAGCCGCATCCTGGCCGGCACGCCCGCCGCGATGGGGCTCGGACACGCGGGAGCCGTCCGCAGTCTGCTGGGCGCAGGTCTCTACCTCGGCCTGGTCGGCGTGATCGGCATCGCGCTGGGCGGCCTGCTGCGCTCGGTGGCGGGCGGCATCTCCGTACTGGTCGCCACCCTGATGCTGGTCCCCGGCCTGATGTCCCTGCTGCCCAGTTCCTGGCAGGACCACATCACCCCTTACCTGCCCAGCAGTTCCGGACGGGCGATGTTCGCCCTGACCCAGGACGCCACCACCCTCTCCCCGGGCACGGGCCTGCTGGTCTTCCTCGTCTGGACGTCCCTCGCCCTGGCGGGAGCGGCGTACCGGCTGCTCCGCAACGACGCCTGACACCCCCTGCCCCACCCGGCACCGGCCACGCCGGCGCCGGGTGGGGCGGGCTGCCGCCGGCGAACGACCCGGCTCCCCGTCCCGTCCGCCGTGAGCGGCGGGGGGCGGGGAGCCGGGAGGGAGGGGCGGTGGGGCCGCGGTCAGTAGCGCAGGGCCGTGCCGACGACCGCCTTGACCTGGCCGGTGAGCTTGCGGTTGCTGGTGACCGTGGCATCGGCGGTGGTGCCCGCGGCCACGTTCTTGAGGGTCACCACGGTCACGTCCAGCAGGTTGCCGCTGCTGTCGGTGAAGTTGACCTGGACGGCGAAGGACTTGGCGGACGTCGCGGTGTTCCTGGCGGTCACCTTGGCGGTCGCCTTGCCGTCGCCGCCGATCGTCGCGGTGCCGAGCGTCACCTCGTTCTTGGCGTTCACCCCGCCCTTGGCCTCATCCAGCTTGCGCTTGGCCTCCGCCGAGGCCGAGGCCAGCACGTCGGCGCCCCGGGAGGCGAGGGAGGAGGCGGCGGACGCGGCCGCCGTGGCCGCCTTGCTGGCGGTGCCCGACGCGTTGCCGGAGTCGTCGGAGCACCCGGCCGCCGCGCCCACGACGACCACGGCCAGCACCGCGCCCGCCGCACCCCGTGTCCAGTGCCCTGCCATACCGTGCCTCCTGACCTGGGACCGATTCGTCCCGTCCAGTGAAGGCGGCACGGCGGTGCCCCGCACGCCGGGTGGGACGCCCGGGACGCGCGGACACCCGAACGGCCGTACGCCCGGGCTCCGCGACGCGGGTGGGTCCGGCGGCTCCGGCGACCCGGGGGAGGGGGCGGTCCGGGCGTCCGGCGTGCGGGTGCACCGGCCGGGTGCTGCAATGGCCGGAGCCGGGACGACGGCCCCCCCCGGGGGGCCGATGAGGAGGAGTCCCCGATGACGTCGTATCCGCACCCGTCGCCCGGGACCCCCGAACCCCCGGCCATGTCCGAGGCGGCGTTCCGGGAGCTGTACCGGCGGATGCGGGACGAGCGGGTCCCGGGCGGCACCGGCGACCGGCCCGGCGCGCTGGCGGAGCTGACGCCCGAGCGGGTGGCGGCCGCCGCCGCGGAGGTCCGCCTCGGGCGCAGCGTGTCGCTGGCCGCGCCGGTCGAGACCCGGCCGGGACCGGACAGCCCCGAGCCCGCCACCCACCGGATGACCGCGCCGGCCCGCCGGGAGCCGGACGGGTACGGACTGCGGTTCGCGCGCGACCGGTTCGCGATGAACGTGCACGGGGACGTCGACAGCCACCTGGACGCGCTGTGCCACGTGATCTTCGACGGTGAGTTGTACGGGGGCGTCCCCGCGAGCACCGTGACACCGGACGGCGCGGACGCGCTCACGCTCGACCTGGTGCGCGACGGCATCGTCGGGCGCGGTGTCCTGCTGGACGTGCCGCGCCTGAAGGGGGTGCGGTGGCTCGAACCCGGCGACGCCGTGACCGCCGGGGACCTGGCCGCGGCCGAGGCCGCCCAGCGGACCACGGTCGGGCCGGGCGACCTGCTGTTCGTACGGGTGGGCCACCGGCTGCGGCGCCGCACCCTCGGGCCCTGGGACGTGACCGGGGCGCGTGCGGGGCTGCATCCCACGGCGATGCGGTTCCCGGCCGAGCGGCGGGTCGCCGCCCTGGGCTCGGACGGCAACAGCGACACCGCGCCCAGCCCGGTGGCCGGGGTCGCGTTCCCCGTCCACGTGCTCGCCGTCAACGCCCTGGGACTGCACCTGATGGACTACCTGGACCTCGAAGAGCTCGCCGCGGAGTGCGCGCGGCAGGACCGCTGGCACTTCCTGTGCGTGGTGGCCCCGCTGCGGCTGCCGTCGGCCACCGGTTCCCCGGTGAACCCGATCGCCGTCCTCTGACCTGGCGGAAGCCGGCCCGGGCGCGCCCCGTTCCAGGTGCCGCACACCCGTTCGGAGCGTACGTTCGAAAGGAAGGCCAACGGCCGCGGACCGCACGGACAAGGACGGTGGTCGCCGTGGACGCCCTGCCCCTCTACGACGTCATCGTCATCGGCACCGGAGCCGGCGGCGGCACGCTCGCCCACCGCCTCGCCCCGTCCGGCAAACGGGTGCTCGTCCTGGAACGCGGCGACTACCTGCGGCGCGAGCGCGACAACTGGGACTCCACGGCGGTGTTCGTCAAGGCCAAGTACCGCGCCCCGGAGTTCTGGCTCGACCGGCACGGCGACGAGTTCCCGCCCGAGGTGAACTACTACGTCGGCGGCAACACCAAGTTCTACGGCGCCGCCCTGTTCCGGCTGCGCCCGGAGGACTTCGGCGAACTGCGCCACCACGGCGGCATCTCGCCCGCCTGGCCCATCGGCTACGACGACCTGGAGCCGTACTACACCGAGGCCGAGCACCTCTACCTGGTGCACGGCCGGCACGGCGAGGATCCCTGCGAAGGGCCGAGCAGCGCGCAGTACGCCTATCCGCCCGTCGAACACGAGCCGCGCATCGAGCAGTTGAGCCACGACCTGGAGAAGCGCGGTCTGCACCCCTTCCACCTGCCGATCGGGGTCAACCTCACCCAGGACGAGTACGGCCGGGCCACCCATTCCAGCGCCTGCATCCGCTGCAACCGGGTCGACGGCTTCCCCTGCCTGGTCCGCGCCAAGTCCGACGCGCAGGTGATCTGCGTGGAGCCGGCCCTCCGGCACCCCAACGTCGACCTGGTCACCAACGCCCGGGTGACCCGGCTGGAGACCGACCCGACCGGGCGCAGCGTCACCACCGTCGTCGCCCAGCTCCCCGACGAGGAGGAGGCCCGCTTCTCGGCGGACGTCGTCGTCGTGGCCTGCGGGGCGGTCAACTCCGCGGCGCTGCTGCTGGCCTCCGCCGACGACCGCAACCCGCGCGGCCTGGCGAACAGCTCGGACGTGGTCGGCCGGTACTACATGCGCCACAACAACCTGGCTCTGATGGCCGTCTCCAGGGAACCCAACGACACCCAGTTCCAGAAGACGCTCGCGCTGCACGACTGGTACCTCGGCGCGGACGACTGGGACTACCCGCTCGGCGGGATCCAGATGCTCGGCAAGTCCGACGCCGAGCAGATCCACGGCGAGGCCCCGCGCTGGGCCGGAGCGGTCTCGCCCGACATGCCGTTCGAGGTGCTGGCCCACCACGCCGTCGACTTCTGGCTGTGCGGCGAGGACCTGCCGCAGCCGGACAACAGGGTCACCCTGGAGGACGACGGCCGGATCCGGCTCACCCTCGACGAGGACAACAACACCGAGGGCCTCAAGCGCCTGCGGCACAAGCTCCAGCACATGCTCGGCCACCTCGGCATGCACGAGCACAAGCTGCTGTCCCGCAGCATCTACCTGCACAAGGGCATGCCGATCGGCGCCACCGCCCACCAGGCCGGCACGGTCCGCTTCGGCACCGACCCCGAGACCTCCGCCCTGGACGTCAACTGCAAGGCGCACGACCTGGACAACCTGTACGTCGTGGACACGAGCTTCTTCCCGAGCATCGGCGCGGTCAACCCGTCCCTGACGGCCATGGCCAACGCCCTGCGCGTGGGCGACCACCTGCTGGAGCGGCTGGGCTGAGCCCCGGACTCCGGCACGGGCTCCGTACGGACGCCGACCGGGCGAAGATCCTCAGCCGGGCAGCGCAACGCTCCCGGCCCCGGCGTGCCGCCCGACCTCCACGGTGTTTGTCTGACGCCACAACCGCCGAGTCCCGGCCCGGCCGCACCGGGCACGCAGTGGAGGAGCAGGACATCGTGAGTTCCACCGAGGGTGCACCCCGGGGCGTGATCCCGGCTCATCTGCTCAAGGGCCAGAAGGCGCTGGTGACCGGCGCGAACTCCGGGATCGGCCGGGCGACCGCGGTCGCCCTCGGCCGGGCCGGGGCCGACGTGGTGGTCAACTACGTGGCCGGCAAGGAGGAGGCCGAGCAGGTCGTCGAGGAGATCACCGCGCTCGGGGTGCGGGCCGCCGCCTACGAGGCGGACGTGTCCAGCGAGGACCAGGTCATCGCCATGACGAACCGGATGGTCGAGGAGTTCGGCACGATCGACATCCTCGTCGCCAACGCCGGACTCCAGCGCGACTCCCGGTTCACCGACATGACCCTCGCCCAGTGGCAGAAGGTCCTGGACGTCAACCTCACCGGGCAGTTCCTGTGCGCCCGCGAGGCGACCAAGGAGTTCCTGCGCCGCGGCGTGGTCCCGGAGGTGTCGCGCGCGGCCGGGAAGATCATCTGCATGAGTTCGGTGCACCAGCTCATCCCGTGGGCCGGGCACGTCAACTACGCGTCGTCCAAGGGCGGCGTGCAGATGATGATGCAGACCCTCGCCCAGGAGCTCGCCCCGCACAAGATCCGGGTGAACGCGGTCGCGCCCGGCGCCATCAAGACCCCCATCAACCGCTCCGCCTGGGACACCCCCGACGCGGAGCGCGACCTGCTGCAGCTGATCCCCTACGGCCGGGTCGGCGAGCCGGACGACATCGCCAACGCCGTCGTCGGCCTCGCCTCCGACCTCATGGACTACGTGGTGGGCGCCACCCTGTACGTCGACGGCGGGATGACCCTCTTCCCCGGCTTCGCCACCGGCGGCTGACTCCTCCCACCCGCGTCGGCCCCCGGGGGAGATCCCGCATGCACACCCTGATCCTGGCGGCTGCGGACGTGCCGCCGCAGATGCTCCCGGCCAGATCCATGATGGCGTTCACGCTGGCCTCCCACATCATCATCGTGCCGCTGGGCGTGGCCCTGCCGCTGATCACCGTGATCACGCACGGCTACGCGCTGCGCCGCGGTGACGCGGACGCGCTGCTGCTGGCCCGGCGGTGGTCGGCGGTGATGGCCGTCCGGTTCGCCATCGGGGTCGTCACCGGCACCGTGCTGTCCTTCGAGTTCGGGCTGCTGTGGCCGGGCATGATGGGCCGCTGGGGCGACGTCTTCGGCCTCGGGTTCGGGGTCGAGGCGTGGGCCTTCTTCCTGGAGGCCGTGCTCATCGCCGTCTACCTGTTCGGCTGGCGGCGGCTGCCCTCCCGCACCCACTTCCTGCTCGGGCTGCCGCTGCCGTTCGTCGCGCTGCTCGGCGCCTTCGGCATCCTGGCCGCCAACTCGTGGATGAACACCCCGCGCGGCTTCACCCTGGACGCCGCCGGCAACCCGGTGGACGTGGACGTCCGCAAGGCGATCTTCACCCCCATGTTCGGCCCGGAGTACTGGCACTTCGTCATGGCGATGTTCGTGACCGCCGGTTACGTCGTGGCCGGCGTCTACGCCACCGGGTGGCTGCGCGGCCGCCGCGACCGCTACCACCGGCTCGGCTTCACCATCCCCTTCACCCTCGCCGCCGTCTGCACCCCGGTCCAGTTCATGCTGGGCGACTCCATCGCCCGGCAGGTGTTCCACAAACAGCCGGTGAAGTTCGCCGCCATGGAGATCGTCTGGAACACCGACACCCACGTGCCGGAGTACCTCTACGGTCGGCTGCACCCGGACGGCACGGTCTCCGGCGGCATCAGGGTCCCGCAGCTCGACTCGATCCTGGCCGGCTTCCGCCCGGACACCAAGGTCACCGGGCTCACCTCGGTCCCGGCGAGCGACCGGCCGACGGCCACCCAGGCCACCATCGCCCACTTCACCTTCGACACCATGGTCTTCATCGGCTCCGCGCTGGTGCTGCTCGCGCTCTGGTACGGCGTCCTGTGGCTGTGGCGCCGCCGGCTGCCCGCCTCACCCTGGTTCTACCGGGCCGCGGCGTGCGCGGGCGTCGCCTCCGTCGTCGCCGTCGAATGCGGCTGGATCACCACCGAGGTGGGCCGCCAGCCCTGGATCGTCTACCAGAACATGCGGGTCGCGGAGGCGGTGACGGCGACCCGCTCCACCAGTCTGTGGATCACCTTCGGCGTGGTCGTCCTGGTGTACGTCTTCGTCTTCGGGTCGTTCCTCGTGGTGCTGCTCAAGATGCGCTCGCGCTGGCGGCTCGCCGACGAGGGCGGCGGACCGCGGCCGCCGCGGGACGCGTCGGGGAGGACCGCGCCCGAGACCGTCCCGCCCGAGTCGGACACGCCGTACGGGCCGCGCGCCACGGGGAGCCGGCTGTGATCGCCGGGGTCATCGCCGTCTTCCTGCTGCTCGTGATCGCCGCCTACGCCTGCGGCGGCGGCACCGACTACGGAGCCGGCTTCTGGGACCTGACCGCGGGCGGTGCGGAGCGCGGCGAGCGCCCGCGCCGGCTGATCGACCACGCCATGGAACCGGTCTGGGAGGTCAACAACGTCTGGCTGATCTTCGTGCTGGTCGTGATGTGGACCGGCTTCCCGGTCTTCTTCCAGCAGGTGTTCACCACCATGTGGCTGCCGCTGACCCTGGCCGCCCTCGGCATCGTGCTGCGCGGCGCCGGCTTCGCCCTGCGCAAGCCCATGCGGCGGCTGGTCGGCCGGCGTCTGTACGGGGCCGTCTTCGCCGTCGCCTCGCTGCTGACGCCGTTCTTCCTCGGTGCCGCGGTCGGGGGAGTGGCCTCGGGCCGGGTGTCCGCCACGACGACGGCGTCCACCGACGCCTGGGCCAATCCGACGTCCCTGCTGTTCGGCCTGCTCGCCATCGCGTGTTCGGCGACGCTCGGCGCGGTCTTCCTCGCCGCGGACGCCCGGCGCTTCGAGGCACCGGACCTCGACCGGTACTTCCGGCCGCGGGCCCTGGCCGCCCTCGGCTGCGTCGCCGTGCTCGCGATCGTCACCCTCGTCGTCACCCACGGGGACGCGCCGCACGTGTGGCACGGGCTGACGCACGGCGCGGGGCTCGTCTTCGTCGTCATCGCCGTGGTCGCCACCGCCGCGACCGTGTGGCTGCTGACCCGCGCCTCCGGCGCGTGGTCCCGGGTGGCCGCGGTCGGCATGGTCGCGTCGGCCGTCATCGCCTGGGGCACGGCCCAGCGCCCCTACCTCATCCCGACCTCCCTCACCATCGCCGCCGGGGCGGGCGCCCCCACCACCCTGCGCTGGCTGGGGATCGTCATCATCGTCGCCCTCGTGCTCGTCATCCCCGCGGTGGCCGTCCTGTACTGGCTGGACACCCAGGGCGAACTGGAAGGGCTCACCGACGCCGAACTGCGGCGCGGAGGTACCGGCGAGGAGACCTGACCGGCCCGGTCCGCCGGTGCCCGGCCGGCTAGCGCCGGTCGAGGGCGTCGTTCAGGGTGATGGCCGCGTCGATCAGCGCGAGATGGGTGAACGCCTGCGGAAAGTTGCCCAGTTGACGGCCGGTCGGGTCGATCTCCTCCGAGTACAGGCCCAGGTGGTTGGCGTACCCCATCATCTTCTCGAACACCAGCCGCGCCCGGGTGGTCCGCCCGGCCCGGGCGAGGGCGTCGACGTACATGAACGTGCACAGCGAGAAGGTGCCCTCCGAGCCGCGCAGGCCGTCGGGCGAGGCCGCCGGGTTGTACCGGTAGACCAGGCTGTCGCTGACCAGTTCGTCCTCCATGGCGTCGAGCGTCGAGGACCACATCGGGTCGTCGGGCGTGAGGAACCCGACCGTCGCCATGCGCAGCAGCGAGGAGTCCAGGACGTCACTGCCGTAGTGCTGGACGAAGGCCCGCCGGTCCTCGCTCCACCCCTTGGCCATCACCTGCTCGTAGACCGCGTCGCGTTCGGCGCGCCAGCGCGCGGTGGCGGCCGGCCAGCCCTTCTCGTCGGCGAGCCGCACGGCACGGTCGAACGCCACCCACGACATCACCCGGCCGTACGTGAAGTCCTGGCGGCCGCCGCGGGTCTCCCAGATGCCCTCCTCCGCCTGGTCCCAGTGGTCCGCCAGCCAGTCCAGGTCCGTGCGCAGCGAGGACCAGCCTCCGTGCCCGACCTGGAAACCGTGCCGGTGCGCGAAGTAGATGCTGTCCAGCGCCTCGCCGTAGATGTCCAGCTGGAGCTGGGTCGCGGCGCCGTTGCCGATCCGCACCGGGGCGGAGCCCGCGTACCCCTCCCAGTGGTCCAGGATCAACTCGTCGAGGTCGGAGGAGCCGTCGACCTTGTACATGATGTTCAGCGGGCCCGTCTCGCCCTCGCTGCCGATCCGTTCCTTGACCCGGTCGCTCAGCCACAGGATGAACGCCCTGGCCTCCTCCTTGAAGCCGAGGCCCAGCAGGGCGTACACGGAGAAGGACGCGTCGCGGATCCAGGTGAAGCGGTAGTCCCAGTTGCGCTCGCCGCCCAGCTGCTCGGGGAGGGCCGCCGTCGGGGCGGCCACCATGGCACCGCTGGGGGCGAAGGTCATGAGCTTGAGCGTGATCGCCGAGCGTTCCACCATCTCCCGCCAGCGCCCGGTGTAGCGCGACTGGCCGAGCCAGGAGCGCCAGAACGCCACCGTCTCCTCGAACAGCCGCTGGTGCTCGTCGAGGCGGACCTCCGTGGGCGGCCCCTCGGCGCCCGCCTCCAGGATCAGGCCGCGCTGTTCGCCGGCCTCGAGCGACAGCGAGAAGTGCAGGTCGGCGTCCCGGTCCAGGAGGACGTCCACGAGCTGCGGGTCCTCCGGTTCCCGGATGGGGTGCACGGTGAGTTCGGAGCCGTCCGCCGCGACGAAGACCGCCCCGTGCTGCGTCATGCGCAACTCGTGCGCCTGGCGGCCGTAGTCGAAGCGCGGGGCGATCTCCACGTCGAACGTCATGCTGCCGCGCACACAGCGGATCATGCGCACCAGCCGGTGGCGGGCGGTGACCGTCGTCCCGGTCACCGGCATGAAGTCGAGCACCTCGCCGGCGCCCGCCTCGGTCATGAACCGGGTCACCAGCACCGCCGTGTCCGGCAGGTACAACTGCTTGGTCGCGTACGTCTGGTGGGCCGGGCGGACCGTGCAGTGGCCGCCCCGTCGCCTGTCCAGCAGGGCCCCGAAGACACTCGGCGAGTCGAACCGCGGGGAGCAGAACCAGTCGACCACGCCGTCGGTGGTCACCAGCGCCGAGGTCTGCAGGTCACCGATCAGGCCGTGGTTCTCGATCAGCGGGTAGTCGTCCACGGGGGTGCCCCCTTCGTAGGCGTACGGCTCCTGCCCTGCACCCCCACCCGATCAGCCTAGGCCGGGGGCGTCCGACCGGCTCGTCGGACGCGGGCGCGGCCGGCCGGCGCGGAGCCCCCGGCCTGCCGCTCTGCGAGTTCGCGCAGCCGGTCCAGCACCTCGCCCGCGGCGCCCTTCGCCACGTCGCATTCGACAGTGTCGCCGCTACCGGTCCGGCCCGCACACGGCGCGCAGCGCCTGCGCCATGACCCGCTCCGGGCCGCCGGACGCGTCGATGGTGACGCCCGGTTCGTCGGCCTGCAGCGGATCGAGGGTGGCGTACTGGGAGCCGAGCAGTTCCGGCGGCATGAAGTGCCCGGTGCGCCGGGCGATGCGCTCCGCGGCCAGCACCGGGTCCAGGGCCAGGTACAGGAACCACACGTCCGCTCCCGTGGCGCGGAACCGGTCGCGGTAGGCGCGCCTGAGCGAGGAACAGGAGACCACCCCGCCGCTGCCGTTCGCCGCGGCGGCCCGGATCCACTGGGTGAGCGCCGCGAGCCAGGCCCGCCGGTCGGCGTCGTCGAGCGGATGCCCGGACGCCATCTTGGCGCGGTTCGCCGCGGAGTGGAGGTCGTCGCCCTCGAGGAACGGCACGCCGAGCCGGTGCGCGAGCCGTGCCCCGACCGTGGACTTCCCGGACGCCGAGACGCCCATCACGACCACCACCCGAGAACCGCCGGCCATGTCGGCCAACACGCCTCCCCGGGGGACGGTGGAACACGCGTACCCCTCCACTATCGCCCGGCTCCGCCCGCCGCGCCGGACGTCCCCGCCAGGCGGTCACACCCGCTCTGGCGGATAGTGGGAAGGACGGGACCCCGTCCCAGCCGGCTCCCCGGAACGGCACAGGAGGACCGATGCGCGTTTCACGGCCGCTGGCCGCGCTCACCGGTGTCGCGTTGTTCGGTATCGCGCTGACCGGCTGCCAGGACCAGGCGTCCGGCACGATCACGGCGCGCAACGGCGCCACACATGTGCAGTCCCTCACCAACCCGCCGATCAAGGGCTGCCACCGGTTCGACCAGGGTGTGACCCATGTCGACAACTTCACGCTGAGCAGCATCCTCCTGTACACGACCCCCGACTGCACCGTGCCCAAGGGGCAGCAGAGCGTCTACGTGGACATGCAGGCGTCGGACGAGGTGGTCAGGTCCACCGGTCCGTGGCACAGCTTCAGCTTCGCGCCCGACTGACCGTCGGACGCGGGTTCACGGGTCCCGCGTGCCCTCGTCGTCCCGCAGCCGCCGCCAGAGGTGCGTGCGGTGCAGCACGTAGAGGGCGCCGCCCAGGACGAGCACCTGAAGGGCGACGGCGAGCAGCCAGAAGACGGCCCTGCTCTCCATCTCGTCCGTCAGATAGCTGAAGTTCATGCCGAAGTAGCCGGTCAGGAACGTCAGCGGCAGGAAGATCGTCGACACGATGGCCAGCCGGTTGATCACGCCGTTCTGCTCGCCCGACACCAGCGAGGAGTAGCTGGCGAAGGCCCTGCGGGTGGCGTCCTGGAGCGACTGGATGTCGGTGAGCACCAGCCGGCCGGTGTGCTGGAACTCCTGGGCGAGCCGCCTGCGTTCCTCCGGGAAGTCGCGGCTGAGCATCCTGCGCATCACGATCTCGTCCGTGGCCTGGAGGTACGGCAGCAGGTAGTGGTGCAGCAGCGCGGCCCGCCGCCGCATCCGGGCCAGCCGGTAGACCTGCTCGGGGCGCCGACGGTCGAACATCTCGTCCTCCAGGTCCTCCACGGCCAGCAGGCCGGCGACCGCGGCCCGGCGGAACGTGTCCAGCGCCTCCTGGAGCAGCAGGAACAGCACGGCTACGGCGTCGGCGGGGCGTTCCTGCGCCAGCCGGCCGGCGAGGTTCTCCAGCGGGGCGACCGGTCCCCGGTGGACGGTGACCAGGTGCCGTTCCGTCGCCATGGCGTGCACGTGGACGACACGGCCGTCGTCGACGACGGGCACGACGAAGGCGGCCCGGTCGCCGAGGAAGTCGGCCCGCACCGGTTCCCCGGTCACGCCGAACCAGGCCGGGCTCTCGGAGGCCAGCCCGAGCGCCTCGACGACCCGGCGCCCGTCGGCGTCCGCCAGGTCCGACGCGCCCTGGCCGCCTTGGGAGGTCGCCGGGTCCGGCCGGTCCGCCGCGAGCGGCAGGGCCACGTCGACGAGGACGAAGTCGGATGCGGCGAGGCGCTCGCGGGCCCCCGCCGGATCCGTACGCGTGGTGGTCCCTCCGGGCATCGACACCACCGATACGATCATCTGCCCTCACCGTCGTCCCGGGTCAGTAGGTCCACGGTGTCCCACGGTGCGCACACTCGGGCGTCCCCGGCCGCGGACACACGCGGGCAACGCGCCGGGTGCCCCGGACGGGGGAGCGCCGTTCAGCAGGGCAGGTCGAGGACGACCGCCGCTCCCCGCCCGGTGTTCTCGGCGTGCGCGGTGCCTCCGTGGGCGGTGGCCACCGCCTGCACGAAGGCGAGCCCCAGTCCGGAGCCCTCGCTGGTGCGGCTGGCCTCGGCGCGGGCGAAGCGGTCGAACGCACGGGGCAGGAAATCCGGCGGGAAGCCCGGCCCCTCGTCGGCGACGACCAGCCGCAGCCTCGGCCGGCGCACCTCGGCGGTGACCGGACCCCGCGCCTCGGCGATGACCTGCCCGCGCATCTCGGCGGTGACCGGCTCGCGCGCCTGGGAGGTGACCGGTCCGTGCGCCTCGGCGGTGACCGGCCCCCGCGCCTCGGCGGTGTCCGGCCCGTGGACTTCTGCCGTGACCCGGACGGGGCCCGCCGCGTGGCGCAGGGCGTTGTCGACGAGATTGCCCAGGGCGGGCCGCAGCCAGCGGGCGTCGACCTCGACCGTGGTGCCGGCCGCGTCGACGGTCAGCGCCCGTCCCTCCCGCCCGGCGGTCCGCAGATGCGGGGCCACGGCCGCCTCGACGAGGTCGGCCAGGCACACCGGCGCCCGGACGACGTGGTCCGTGCCGCCCAGCTCCTCCAGCGCGAGCAGCGCGTTGGACAGGTCGATCAGGCGCTGCACCTCGCCCTCCACGGCGCGCAGCGTCCCGGTGAGCTCCTCGGCGGAGCGCGGCCGGTGCAGCGCGACGTCCAGCTCGGCCCGCAGCAGCGCCAGCGGGGTGCGCAGTTCGTGGCTGGCGTCCGCGACGAACCGGCGCTCGCGCACCGCCGACGCCTCCAGCCGGTCCAGCATCCGGTTGAGGGTGTGGCCGAGCCGGGTGATCTCGTCGTCGCGGTCGGCCGGCACGTCCAGGCGCAGGTTCTGGGCGCCGTCGGCGAGGGTCGCCGCGCCGCTGCGGTAGCGCTCGACCGGCCGCAGGGCGGCGCGGGCGGTCCGGTAGCCGACGAAGGAGGCGGCGATCAGGGCCAGGACGGAGGCGAAGGCGAGCTGGGCGAGCAGTTCGCGCAGGGCCTCGTCGCGGTGCCCCCGGCGGACGGCGGCGACGACGACGCGGCTCTGCCCGCCGGCCCGCACCCGCCGGGCCTGCAGCCGCAGCGTGTCCGGGGTGATCGGCAGCAGGGACCCCACGTCGCGCCGGACCGTGTGCCCGTGGGCGGCCGAGTCCAGCTCGGCGGCGGAGAGCAGCGGGCGGTGCCGTACGGCGTCACTGGCGGCGAGGACCCGGCCGCGGGTGTCCAGCACCTGGTAGAGGCTGCCGCTGGGGCCCGGCGGCGGCGCGGTGCCGGCGCGGACGGCCCGGTCGAGGCTGTGCCGGTAGGCCGCCAGGTCGTCGTGGAGCTGCCGGTCGAGGGCGGTCTGCACCCGCCAGTACACGAGCCCCGCCGTCCCGGTCAGCACGAGCGACATGGTGATGGCGACGGCGAGTACCAGGCGGGTGACGACGGGCAGCCGCCCGAACCGGGCCCGCAGTCCGGCGGACCGGGTCACGGGGCCGTCTCCAGGCGGTAGCCGACCCCGCGCAGGGTGGTGATCGAGGTGCGTCCGAAGGCGCGGTCGACCTTCGCGCGGACCTTGGAGACGTGCACGTCGATGGCGTTGCTGCGCAGGTCGGTCTCACCGTCCCAGACCTCGTCGAGCAACTGGAGCCGGGTCACCACCCGGCCGGCGTTCTCCATCAGCACCCGCAGCACGGCGAACTCCCGCCGGGACAGGTCCAGCTCCGTGTCCGCCCGCCAGGCGCGCCGTCGCTCGGCGTCCAGCACGAGGTCGCCCACCTGGAGGCGGCCGGAGCACTCCGGGCGGCGCCGGGATATCGCGCGCAGCCGGGCCAGCAGCTCCTCCATGGCGAACGGCTTGACCATGTAGTCGTCGGCGCCCGCGTCCAGACCCGCGACGCGTTCGCCGACCGCGCCGCGCGCGGTGAGCAGGACCACGGGCACGTCGATGCCCTCACCGCGCAGCGTGCGGCACACCTCGACGCCGTCGAGGCCCGGCAGCATCACGTCCAGGACCACCCCGTCCAGCCGGGGATCGCGGGCGGCGGCGAGTCCCGAGGGCCCGTCGTAGCGGCCCTCAGCGGTGTGGCCCGACTCGCTGAGGTAGCGGACGACGAGGTCCGTGAGGCGCGCCTCGTCGTCGACGACCAGGTAGTGCATGGCGGTCAGGCTAACCGCACACGCGGCCGAATCCAGCAGTCCGGAAACCTTCATGGTCTGTTCATGTGACATCCCTACCGTCCTTCAGGTCGCGGTGCCCCGCGGGCCGCGACCGGTCCGCCGTCCGATGCGCCGGGACGGAAAGGGACAGCCATGGACGCACTGGTGCTCGCGGCGAAGGGCATCGCCCCGCACATCGCACCGACCGACCTCCTCACCCGCGGCGGCCTCGACGTCGTCGCGCTGCTGATCCTGGTCGGCTGGCTCTACCGGCGCCGTCCGAGCGCGCCGGCGATGCCGCTGGTCCTGGTGGCGCTGAACGTGGGCCTGTTCGCGGCCATGGGGGCGATCAGCGCGGGCAAGTTCCCGGCCGGGGTGGGCTTCGGGCTGTTCGGCATCCTCTCCCTGGTCCGGCTGCGCAGCGCCGCCTTCACCCTGCGCGACGTCGCCTACACCTTCGTGAGCCTGGTCACGGCCCTGTGCACCGGGCTACCGCAGCGCGAGAGCTGGTTGGTCATCGTCCTCGACGCGGCCGTCCTGCTGGCCGTCCTGGTGGTCGACGACCCCCGCTCCTACGAGCCGCCGACCCGCACGGTGAAGCTCACCCTCGACCGGATCTACGACGACCCCGCCCTGATCCCGCAGGACGTCGCGTTCCGCTTCGGGCAGGCCCCGCTGTCGGTGGTCGTCGACGAGGTCGACTACGTCCGCGAGACCACCCGGGTCTCCGCCCGCTACCCGGCCGCGGAGGAGTCCGCCGCCGTCCAGGACTCCGAGCCGCGCGAGCAGGTGACCGCCGCGTGACGCCCGCCGTCCCCTCGTCCCTCGTGGCCGCCCTCGGCCTGGCCGCCCTGCGCGGCGCCACGCTCGCCGAGGTCGACGCGGCCGCCGCGCTCCAGCACCGCACCGACCGCAAGTACCTGCTGCCCGTCGACCGGGCCCGCCTCCTCGTCGAGGGACTGTCCGCCAGCCACCACGTGCTCGACCTCGGCGGCCGCCGCACCACCGGCTACCTGAGCACCTACTTCGACACCGAGGGGCTCGGCGCCTGGCGCGCCCACGTCCAGCGGCGCCGCCGCCGCTGGAAGGTGCGCACCCGGCTGTACGCGGAGGACGGCCTGTGCCGGGTCGAGGTGAAGACCAAGGACGGCCGCGGCGCCACCGTCAAACACGCCCTCAGGGCACCCACGCACGCCTACGGCCGCCTCGACGAGCACGCGGCCGAGTTCGTCGACGGGGTCCTGCGCACCGCGGGCGTCCCCGTCACCACCGCGGCTCTGACCCCCGCCGCCGAGGTCCGCTACGTCCGCGCGGCCCTCGCCGACCTGGACCACGGCAGCCGGGTCACCCTCGACGGCCACCTCACCTGCCACCGCGACGGCCGCACGGCGGCCCTCGACCCCGGACACGTGCTCGTCGAGACGAAGGGCGGCGCCCGGCCCGCCCCCGCCGACCGGCTGCTGCTGCGGCTGGGCGCCCGGCCGGTCTCCCTCAGCAAGTACATCGTCGGCCAGTCCCTGCTCACCCCGTCACTGCCCGGGAACGACATGCGCCGCATCGCGCGCGCCCACTTCACCACCCGGACCGAGCCCGTACCGTCCCCCGAAAGGACCACCGCCGCATGAACGCCCTGCGCGGTATCAAATGGCCGTACGCCGTCATCGCCCTCGTCGCCGTGGCGGCCGCCGCCTTCGGCCTGCTGCGACCGCAGCTGACCCCCGCCGCCACGGCGAAGAAGAAGCTGTCCGCGACCGACCGCGTCAAGCGCAACCCGCCGCCGGCCCTGTTCACGGACGGGCAGATCGCCCCGATCGGCAAGCAGGCCGACGCCCAGCGCCAGAAGGCCGACGCGCTCTTCGCCGAGTGGAAGAAGGCGCACGGCACCACCCGTGACGACAAGGCCTTCGCCGACTGGGCCGCCCGGCAGGTCCCCGCACCGCCCACGGCGAAGCAGCGCACCGCCCAGCTCCACGAGGTCCAGGCACTGGCGAAGACCCGCACGGCGGCCGGACGCAAGGCCGCCACCTGGCTGGAGCTCAACGGCAAGAAGGACATCTGGAAGGTGTACCTGCACGACCAGCGCGAACTGGTCCCCGCGCAGCAGGGTGCGGCGCAGAAAGCCCAGCTCAAGGCGGCCCTGAAGCTCGCCAAGACCATCAGCGACCAGGTCGCCGCCCGCGACAGGCAGCCCGCGCCCTTCGTCCTCGACCCGACCCTGCGCCCCGAGAAGCACATCGCGGCCGGCGCCAAGGGCCCGTACTCCTACCCCTCCCGCCACGCCACCCGGGCCGCGGCCGCCGTCACCTACCTCAGCGCCCTCGCCCCGCACCGTGCCGAGGACTACCGGTGGATGCGGGACGAGGTCCTCTACTCCCGCCTCTACATGGCGGGCCACGTCTCCGGCGACCTGACCGCCGGAACCCTGCTGGGCGACCTGATCGGCGACTACGAACTCGCCGTCACCGGCCACTGACCCCACCCGGCGCACGACAGAAGGCAGCGACCCGCACCGGGTCGCTGCCTTCCGTGCGTCGGACGGGGCCCCGCCTCAGGGCCACACCAGGCAATAAGGCTGATGCCCCGCCTCGTGCAGGCGGTGGCTGAAGTCCTGCCACTCGTGGAGCAGCTGGTAGACGTTGAAGGCGTCGCGCGGGCCGCCCCGGTCGGGGACCGTCGACCAGATGAAGGCCGCCGCGCCGACCGCCTCCTCGCCTATGCCGCGGAGCGGGTCGACGACCGTGGTGGGCAGCTTGACGACCGCGTAGTCCGGGTGCAGGACGACCAGCTCCAGCGGCGGCACCTTGTGCAGCGGAACGCCCTGGATGCCGGTGAGCACCATCGCGGCCATCGTCTCCGGCTTGATCTTGGTGAACATGCCGTTCATGCCCAGCTCGTCGCCGCCGAGTTCTTCGGGACGCATCGAAATGGGGACGCGGGCCGCGGTCGCGCCGTCCGGCGCGCCGAAGTATTTGTACGTCACCCCCACCCGACCACCATTCCTGCTCTGCCGGTCGACCTGCCGGTCGTACCGTCCGGGCTCACTCGGTACACCCTGTGCCTGACGAGCGTCAGTCTGCCGTGCCTCGGTCGATTCCTCCGCCTCGCGCCGGTGCCTTCCCCGCCGGGCACGTCGAGGACCCAGGTCGTCAGTCCCCTCGCCCAGTCCGCCACCGCGATGCATATCTCCACCCGACTGCTTTTCTAGGACGCGTGGCCCCCGCCGCGCAACCCGATCATCGTGTCAGTGACCTCCCCCACGGCCGCCCGCCGAAACGTAAGGCGAAACATCCCGTCCGCGGGTTCCTCCCGGTCCCCCATCACTACGTGCCGCATGAGCTGTGTGTATCAGTCCTCAGTCTCGCAGATGGCGCGGCCGTGATCTTGAGGTCGGCGGCGGGACGGGCGAGCCGCGGCCTACCCTGAGGAGGTCACCACGCAACCGGAGTCCGAGAAGTCGGAGAAGTCGCACGTCATGAGTGCCATGAGCGATCTGCCCTATCCCTACGACGCGCCCGTCTCGCAGGCGCTCTTCGACCGTGCGTCCGTCGTCACGCCGGGCGGCGTGAACTCGCCCGTGCGCGCCTTCCGCGCCGTCGGCGGCACGCCCCGGTTCATGGTCTCGGGCAAGGGCCCGTACCTGACCGACGCCGACGGCCGGGAGTACGTCGACCTGGTCTGCTCCTGGGGTCCGATGATCCTCGGGCACTCCCACCCCGAGGTCATCGCCGCCGTCCAGGAGGCCGTCGCCCGCGGCACGTCCTTCGGCACCCCCGGTGAGGGCGAGGTCGCGCTCGCCGAGGAGATCGTCGCCCGGGTGGCGCCCGTGGAGCAGGTGCGGCTGGTCAGCAGCGGCACCGAGGCGACCATGTCGGCCATCCGGCTCGCCCGCGGCTTCACCCGCCGGTCGAAGGTGATCAAGTTCGCCGGCTGCTACCACGGCCACGTGGACTCGCTGCTCGCGGCGGCGGGCAGCGGCGTCGCGACGTTCGCGCTGCCCGACACGCCCGGCGTCACCGGCGCCCAGGCGGGTGACACGATCGTGCTGCCGTACAACGACCTCGAAGCGGTGCAGGAGGCCTTCCACCGGCACCCGGGCGAGATCGCCTGTGTCATCACCGAGGCCTCGCCGGGCAACATGGGCGTGGTCCCGCCCGGCCCCGGCTTCAACCAGGGGCTGAAGGACGCCTGCGCCAAGAACGGCGCCCTGTTCATCTCCGACGAGGTGATGACCGGGTTCCGTACCAGCCGCGCCGGCTGGTACGGCGTCGACGGGGTCAAGCCCGACCTGATGACCTTCGGCAAGGTCATGGGCGGCGGCTTCCCCGCGGCCGCCTTCGGCGGGCGGGCCGACGTGATGGCCCACCTCGCCCCGGCCGGACCCGTCTACCAGGCCGGCACCCTCTCCGGTAACCCGGTCGCCACCGCCGCCGGGCTCGCCCAGCTCCGGCTCCTGGACGACGCCGCCTACGAGAAGGTGGACGCCGTCTCCGAGCAGATCCGGTCGCTGGTCACCGAGGCGCTGAGCAAGGAGGGCGTCGCGCACCGGCTGCAGACCGCCTCCAACATGTTCTCGGTCTTCTTCACCGACCGGCAGGTGCGCGACTACGAGGCGGCCAAGCGCCAGGAGTCGTTCCGCTTCACCGCCTTCTTCCACTCGCTGCTGTCGAACGGCGTCTACCTGCCGCCGTCGTCCTACGAGTCCTGGTTCGTGTCCACGGCCCACGACGAGCGGGCCATCCAGAAGATCGCCGACGCCCTCCCGGCGGCGGCCCGAGCGGCCGCGGAGGCCACCGCAGCATGAGCAACCTCGACACCCCCGGTAGCAAGGACGTCACCGTCGTCCACCTGATGCGGCACGGCGAGGTCGCCAACCCGGACGGGATCCTGTACGGGCGGCTGCCCGGCTACCACCTCTCCGAGCTGGGCCGGCAGATGGCCGACCGGGTCGCCGAGCACCTGTCCGCGCGGGACGTGACGTACGTCGCCGCCTCGCCGCTGGAGCGCGCGCAGGAGACCGCCACCCCGATCGCCAAGGCGCACGGACTCGCCCTCGCCACCGACGCGCGGCTCATCGAGGCCGACAACGTCTTCCAGGGCAAGACCTTCGGGGTCGGGGACGGCGCCCTGCGCAAGCCCGACAACTGGAAGCACCTGGTCAACCCGTTCCGGCCGTCCTGGGGCGAGCCGTACGTCGACCAGGTCGTCCGGATGATGGGCGCGCTGCACGCGGCCAAGGACCAGGCGCGCGGGCACGAGGCGGTGCTGGTCAGCCACCAGCTGCCGATCTGGATCGTGCGCTCGTACGTCGAGAAGCGGCGGCTGTGGCACGACCCGCGCAAGCGGCAGTGCACGCTCGCCTCGCTGACGTCCTTCACGTACCTCGGGGACCGCATCGTGTCCGTGGGCTACAGCGAGCCCGCCATCGACCTGGTCCCGCCCCATCTGCGGGCCGGGGCCAGGCCGGTGCAGGGCCAGGGCAAGGCATTCGGTGCCTGACGGCCGCGGCCGGCCCGCCGCCGACGGCCCGTCAGCCGCGACTTAGGACGCTTTTGTCAGGTCCGTTACGAAAAACATAAGAATCGAAGGAACCTCCCCGTTCGTCGCTGCCTCTGAATGAGTGACGACCAGCAGGCGCGACGAATCGGGGACCTCCATGCGCACCAACTCCCGGCATTTCTCCCGTCGGGGAGCACTCGGCCTCGGGACGGGTGCGGCGGCCGCCGCCGGTCTCGCCGGCTGCGGGAGTCTCAAGGCCTCGGACGGCGGCAGGCACCCGGGCGGTTCCCCGAAGGGCGGGCCCGGCCACGACGGCGCCGCGCGCCCCGCGGCCCGGCCGATCGGCGACGGCTCCACCTCGTTCACCGGCCGGCAGCCGCACCAGCCCGCCAGGCCCGAGCCGCTGGAGCCGGGGCAGACCCCGCCGCAGTTCGTGATCTTCTCCTGGGACGGGGCCGGTGAGGTCGGCAACGGGCTCTTCCCGCGCTTCCTGGACCTCGCCAGGGAGCACGGCGCGAGCATGACCTTCTTCCTGTCGGGCCTCTACCTGCTGCCCGAGTCGAAGAAGCGCCTGTACGAGCCGCCGAACAACCCCCGCGGCGCCTCCGACATCGGCTATCTCACCGACGAGCACGTCAAGGCGACGCTCGCCAATGTCCGCCGCGCCTGGCTCGAGGGCCACGAGATAGGCACCCACTTCAACGGCCACTTCTGCTCCGGAAACGGCACGGTCGGCCGCTGGACGCCCAGGCAGTGGCGCAGCGAGATAGACCAGGCCAAGGCGTTCGTGAAGGAATGGCGCACCAACACCGGCTGGACCGAGCTGCCCTCGCTGCCGTTCGACTACGACAAGGAGCTGGTGGGCGGCCGCACCCCGTGCCTGCTGGGCCAGGACAACCTGCTGCCGACCGCCCGGGAGCTGGGTTGGCGCTACGACGCCTCGTCGCCGGGCGGCCGTCAGACGTGGCCGGTGAAGCGGATGGGGATCTGGGACCTGCCGTTGCAGCAGATACCCTTCCCCGGACGCAGCTTCGAGGTCCTGTCCATGGACTACAACATGCTCGCCAACCAGTCGGTCAACTCGACCAAGGCGCCCGCCTACAACTACCCGGGCTGGCGCAAGCAGTCCGCGCAGGCGTACATCCAGGGATTCCAGCGGGCGTACGAGACGAACCGGGCGCCGTTCTTCATAGGCAACCACTTCGAGCAGTGGAACGGCGGCATCTACATGGACTCCGTCGAGGAGGCCTTCAAGCACATCGCGCGGGAGAAGGAGAAGGGCGCCGACGTGCGCCTCGTCTCCTTCCGCCAGTTCGTGGACTGGATGGACGTCCAGAAGCCCGGGGTGCTCGCCCGGCTGCGCACGCTGGAGGTCGGGCAGCGGCCGGCCGGTGGCTGGCGCGCCTTCCTGCGGGACGCCAAGACCGCCCACTCCGACGCCGCGTGAGAAATATGTGAATTGTCCGGTGTAAAAACCGCCTGATATGCGGTTTTCCGCCCGGCAGGGGGGTGCGCGAGATCCCCGGAACAGGCATGCGAAACTTTTCACATGAGTACCCGTAGTCGCGCCGTCCAGCTCAGCGCCATGGCCGCCGTCGCGGCCCTGTCCCTGTCCGCGTGCGGCAACGGCGGCACCTCCGGCGGCGGTGGCAACACCAACTTCGTCACCGGCAACAACGGCATCGACACCGCCGCGCGCGGCGAGCGGGCCGCGGCCCCGGACCTGTCCGGGAAGACCATCGACGGCAAGACCCTGGACGTCGCCGACTACAAGGGCAAGGTCGTCGTCATCAACGTCTGGGGCTCGTGGTGCGGACCCTGCCGCGAGGAGGCCCAGTACTTCGCCAAGGTCTCCAAGGCGTACGAGGGCAAGGACGTGCAGTTCGTCGGCATCAACACCCGGGACACCAGCACCACCCCCGCGGTCGCCTTCGAGAAGGAGCACGGGATCGGCTACCCGAGCCTGTACGACCCGACGGGCAGGCTCATGCTCCGCTTCAAGAAGGGCACGCTCAACCCGCAGCTCATCCCTTCCACGCTCGTCCTCGACAGGGACGGGAACGTCGCCGCGCGGGCGCTGGAGGCGCTCGACGACACGGCGCTGCTGAAGATGCTCAAGCCGGTCCTCGCGGAGAAGTGACGTGAGCGCACTCCTGACGCTGGCGGTGGAGAACCAGACCGTGAAGAGCGGCGCGCTGCCGATCGCGCTGCCGATCGCCCTGCTCGGCGGCCTGGTCTCGTTCTTCTCGCCCTGCGTACTGCCCCTGGTCCCCGGCTACCTCTCCTACGTCACCGGAGTCGCCGGCACCGACCTGGGGGAGAGCAGACGGGGGCGGATGGTCACCGGGGCCGCGTTGTTCGTGCTCGGCTTCTCGGCGGTGTTCATCTCCGGCGGGGCCCTGTTCGGCTTCTTCGGCTCGACCCTCCAGGAGTACAAGGACACGCTGTCCAAGGTGCTCGGCGTGCTCATGATCGTCATGGGTGCCTTCTTCATGGGGCTCATGCCCTGGCTCACCCAGCGCGAGTTCCGCTTCCACCGGAGGCCGGCGACCGGCCTGGTGGGCGCGCCCCTGCTCGGCGCCCTGTTCGGCATCGGCTGGACGCCCTGCATCGGCCCGACCCTCGGGGCGGTCAACTTCCTGGCCATGAACGAGTCGAGCGCCGGGCGCGGCTCCCTGCTGATGGTCGCCTACTGTGTCGGTCTCGGCGTGCCGTTCGTGCTGGCGGCCGTGGCCTTCCGCAAGGCCCTCGGCGCCTTCGGCTGGGTCAAGCGCCACTATGTGTGGGTGATGCGCATCGGCGGCACGATGATGATCGTGACCGGTGTGCTGCTGCTGACCGGGGTCTGGGACAGCCTGGTGCAGGAGATGCAGACCTGGTCCAACGGCTTCGATGTGGGGATCTGACTCGATGAGCAAGACCGAAACGGACACCTCCCCCGGCGGGGCCGAGGGCCGGGACGAGGACCTGGGGGCGGCCGGCTCCCAGCTGTCCACCGCCCCGCGGGAGGAGACCACCGTCGCGCCGGGCCTCGGCGTGATCGGCTGGGTCCGCTGGTTCTGGCGGCAGCTCACCTCCATGCGGGTCGCCCTGCTGCTGCTCCTGCTGCTCTCCCTCGGCGCGATCCCGGGCTCGCTCATCCCGCAGACCGGCGCCGACCTGAACAAGGTCGACGAGTTCCGCAAGGCGCACGGCACGCTCGCGCCGGTCTACGACAAGCTCGGCCTGTTCCACGTCTACAGCTCGGTGTGGTTCTCCGCGATCTACATCCTGCTGTTCGTCTCGCTGATCGGCTGCATCGTCCCGCGCACCTGGCAGTTCGTCGGCCAGCTCCGCGGCCGGCCGCCGGGCGCCCCCAAGCGGCTGACCCGGCTGCCCGCCTACACCACCTGGCGCACCACCGCCGAGCCGGAGCAGGTCCGCGAGGCCGCGCTCGCGCTGTTGCGCAGGCGCCGGTTCCGGGCCCATGTCGCCGGTGACGCGGTCGCCGCCGAGAAGGGCTACGTGCGGGAACTGGGCAACCTGGCCTTCCACATCGCGCTGATCGTGCTGCTGGTCGCCTTCGCCTCCGGCCAGCTCTACAAGTCGGACGGCACCAAGCTGATGGTGGAGGGCGACGGCTTCTCCAACGCGCTGCCGATGTACGACGACTTCAAGTCCGGCAGCCTGTTCCGCAACGACGAGCTGGTGCCGTTCAGCTTCGACCTGAAGGACTTCCGCGCCACCTACGAGGTGAGCGGGCCCAACCGGGGCACCCCGCGCACCTTCGAGGCGAGGATCAAGTACAGCGAGGGCGCGTACGGCAAGGAGAAGCCGGCCACCGTCAAGGTCAACAAGCCGCTGGAGATCGGCGACTCGAAGGTCTACCTGGTGAGCCACGGCTACGCGCCCGTCATCACCGTCCGCGACGGCAGGGGCAAGGTCGTCTACCACGACGCGGTGCCGCTGCTGCCGCTCGACGGCAACGTCACGTCCAACGGCGTGATCAAGGTGATGGACGGCTACCGCGACGCCAGGGGCCACAAGGACCAGCTCGGGTTCCAGGCCTTCTTCGTGCCGACCTTCGACCCCAAGAGCGGCACGATGCTCTCCCAGTTCCCGTCGCTGGTGAACCCGCTGCTCGCGGTGAACGCGTACCACGGCGACCTCGGTGTCGACGCGGGCCAGTCGCAGAACGTGTACCAGCTCGACACCCAGCACATGAAGGCGTTCAAGGACGCCAAGGGCCAGCTGCTGAAGAAGCTGCTCAGGCCGGGCGACACCCTCCAGCTTCCGAACGGCGCCGGCTCCCTCACGTTCGACAAGGACGTCAAGGAGTGGGCCGGCTTCGAGATCGTCCAGGAGCCGGGCAGCGGCTGGGCGCTGGGCGGCGCCCTCGCGGCGATCTTCGGCCTGGCCGCGTCCCTGTTCATCCAGCGCCGCCGCGTCTGGGTGCGCGCGGTGCGCGGCGCCGACGGCGTCACCGTGGTGGAGATGGGCGGCCTCGGCCGCAGCGAGTCCGCCAAGGTGCCCGAGGAGCTGGGCGAGATCGCCGGAATCCTCTACGACCAGGCGCCGGGGGCACCCGACCCCGACGACGTCCACGAATCCACCGTCGTACCTGCCGAAGGGGCTGAGAAGTGACTCTCGCCGCCGCGACCAACGAACACCTGGCGAGCATCAGCAACACGCTGATCTACTCGTCGATGGCCGTCTACACCCTGGCCTTCTTCGCGTACATCGCCGAATGGCTCTTCGGCAGCCGCAGCAAGGTCGCCCGTACGGCCGCCGCGCTGACGGCGGACGCCCGGCAGACCGGCGCCCCGGCCGTCACCGTGCGGGGGGCCGGCGGCACCGCGGTGCTGGAGCGGCCCCAGGTCGTCGTGCGCTCCGCGTCCGGCGCCCGGGACGTGCCGGACGGCCCCGGCGCGCACGGCGGGGACGAGCAGGGCGACCTCTATGGGCGGATCGCCGTCTCCCTCACCGCGCTCGCGTTCGTGGTGGAGCTGTGCGGGGTCGTCGCCCGCGCGGCCTCCGTGCAGCGGGCGCCGTGGGGCAACATGTACGAGTTCAACATCACCTTCTCCACGGTCGCCGTCGCCGTGTACCTGGGCCTGCTGGCGCTGCGCAAGAACGTGCGCTGGCTCGGGCTGTTCCTGATCACCACGGTCCTGCTCGACCTCGGTCTCGCGGTCACCGTGCTGTACACCGCCAGCGACCAGCTCGTCCCCGCCCTGCACTCGTACTGGCTGTACATCCACGTCTCGACCGCGATCTTCTGCGGCGCGGTGTTCTACGTCGGCGCGGTCGCCACGATCCTGTACCTGTTCAAGGACGCGTACGAGAACAAGCTCCAGACCGGCGGCAAGCCGGGCGCGTTCGCCCGCTCCGTGCTGGAGCGGCTGCCCGCCTCCGCCTCCCTGGACAAGTTCGCCTACCGCGTCAACGCGGCCGTCTTCCCGCTGTGGACGTTCACGATCATCGCGGGCGCGATCTGGGCGGGCGACGCCTGGGGCCGCTACTGGAACTGGGACCCGAAGGAGACCTGGTCCTTCATCACCTGGGTCGCCTACGCCTGCTACCTGCACGCCCGGGCCACGGCCGGCTGGAAGGGCCGCAAGGCCGCCTACCTGGCGATGATCGCCTTCGGCTGCTGGCTGTTCAACTACTACGGCGTCAACATCTTCGTGACCGGCAAGCACTCCTACGCGGGCGTCTGATCGGCCGGTCGGCGACACTGGTGTCATGAGCGGTTCCATCGAACAGGGCATCAGCCAGACGCACGGGAACACGCACATACTCCACTTCGTGGTGCGGATCCCGGTGCGCGCGGAAGACATCTGGGCGGCGGTGGCCACCCCCGAGGGGCTCGGGGGATGGTGCACCGCCGTCGACGTCCTGGAGCCCCGTCTCGACGGCCTGGTCACCCTGCGCGGCCTGGGCACCGGCCGGGTCACCGCCTGGGACGTGGACCGCGTCGCCGAGTACACCGTGGAGGACGGCGGGCGCATCCGCTTCCACCTGGAACGGGACGGCGCGGAGGCGGCCGTGCTGCGCTTCACCCACGAGTTCCAGGGCGAGGGGGAGTCCGAGTCCGGCTGGCGCACCCGGTTCGAACGCATGATCGAAAAGTTCGCGGGTTCCCAGGGCGGCCCGCGCCCCGGGTCGTCCGAGCCGCCCGGCCAGGGTGCGCCCGGCGAGCCCGGCGAGCCCGGTGAGCCGACCGAGCCGTTGCCCGGCCAGCTCACCTAGGCGGCTCGCTCACCTAGGACGGCGGCAGGCACTCCTTCGCCGGCGGTTTCCCCTCCGGCCAGGCGATCCGCACGAACCGCGAACCGCCCCGCGGGGTCAGCTCCACGACCGGCACGGCCTTGTCGTACGGGTTCCCGTGCGCGTCCAGGCAGATCCAGCCGCTCGCCCCGCTCACCCGCAGCGAGCCCTTGACCTGCGGCCACTGCAGGCCGACGTCCGCGAGGGCCGGGAAGTCCCGGCCGTCCGGCACCGCCTCCCGGATGCCGTGCACCGCGAGCTGGAGGGCGTCGTACCCGATGATCGTCTGGCCGTCGTCCAGCGCGGCCGGGCCGATGGGCCCGACCGGTTCCCGTCCGGACCGCGCCAGCAGCCCGCGCAGCACCCCGAAGTCGGCCGCCGAGCCCCCCGTCCGCGCCGGGTCCGCGGTCCAGGCGTCCGGGTGGGCGAGCGAGGTGTAGCGCACGGCGAGCCGGCGGCCCAGGGCGCCGCGGTCCAGGTCCCGCTCATGGGTCAGGTACGAGGCCTCGTCCCCGGTCAGCACGGTGAACCTGCGGTCCTGGCAGCCACGCCCGCCCAGCGCGTTGATGAACTGCCTGAGCTGGGTGTGCCGGCCCGCGAACAGGATCGTGTCGGTCTCCCGGGACGTGTCGCACACCAGGTGCGTGATCTGCCGGAAGGTGTTCGCGGTCGTGCCCTCCTGGCTGCGGTCGGCGGGCGGCGTGAACGGCTGCGGCTCGTACGGCGAGCCCTTGATCAGCGCCGCGAACGACTCCTGCAGCGTCCGCGTGTACGGATCACCGGGCTTGTCGTAGACCAGCAGCGCCTTGCCCGCGCTCACCTTGGCGAAGGACGCCAGCGCCCGCGCCTCGTCGGTGTTGGTCGGCGACACCCGGGCCAGCCCCGGGAACGGGTCGGCGCCGTGCTGCCCGTTGGCCAGGTCGTCGGCGGTGATGGAGGAGCCGACCACCGGGATCCCGCGCCGGGTCAGCTCCCGGACCGCCTTCTTGTTGTTGTCGGTGCTCTGCCCTATGCCCGCGACCGCCCGCAGCCGGTCCGCGCTCCTGGTCATGCGGGTCAGCTGGTCCACCGTCCGGCGCCACTGGCCCCCGGTCGCCCCGGGGTTGGCCAGCACCAGCCGGATCGCGGGCCCCTCGCCGTTGGACTCGTGGTTGGCCCGGTACTGGGCCAGGTACGCGCCCTGCAGCTGGTGCTGGATGTCGTTCAGACTGGTCCGCGAGGCGGAGCTGTACGGCAGCATCAGGGCCACCGTGACGTAACTCCCGGGCTTGAGCCGGCTGTTCTCCCGGGCGACGGCCCGGACCGCGGGCCGCAGCTGGGCGTGCCCGAAGTCGTAGCCGCCCGTCGCCACGCCCACGCACTCCTCGCCGCCCTCCGGCCGCTCCACCCCGGGCGCGCACGTCCGGTCCACGTGCGCGAGCGCACGGACCGCGAACACCACCCCGGTCACCAGGGCCACCGCGACCAGCAGGGCCAGGGCGCGGCGCAGCGGGATCTCCCACACGCTCTCGCGCACCCATGTGCCCACACCCCTGCGCGCCATCACGCCTCCCCGCTGCGGTCGTCCGGGCCGTCGTCGTCGCCGTCGGCACCGTCACCGGTGCCGCCGGGGCCGGGTATCGGGCGGCCCGCGAGCGCCGCCGCCGGCCAGTCCCGGGACGCCCGCCACAGCAGGGCGTTGCCCGCGGGCCGCAGGTTGGAGAGCTGCTCCAGCTCGAAGCGGAGCCGGTCGCACACCTTCGGGTCGGGCAGCACCAGCGGATCGCCGAGCTGCCACACCGCGTGCAGCAGTCGCCGCACCCGCAGGTGCAGGACCGCGTCGGCGCCCTCGGGCGGATCCTGCCCGGCGTCCGGGCGGCCGAGCGCCACCGCGGCCCGCCGGTCGCCGCGGCCGGTGAAGTCGCGGCCCTCGGCGTCGTGCGCGTGGAAGTAGGGCGCGGACGCGACGAAGCGCAGGGTGTCCAGCCAGACGCGGGTGTCCAGCGTGTGGAAGGTGTCGCGCAGCCGCGCGACCGCGGACTCCGTGCTGCCCAGGGCGAGTTCGTGGTGCAACCGGTAACGGGCCTGCCCGGGGTCCGGGTAGTGCGCGATCAGCGTCTCGTGCGCCGTGCGCCACGACGCGTGGTCGGCGTCCCGCAGGTGCAGCCTCAGCAGCAGCAGGGTGCGGACGAACGGGTCGCCGACGAACTGGCCCGGCACGGTCGCCAGTCCCTCCTCGGCCAGCCGCGTCCGCAGCGCCCGTACGTCCGCGGGTCCGAAGGTGTCCGGGAGCAGGGCCGCGGCCAGCGCGCAGGCCGAGTCGTGGTCGTGGGCGGCGGCCAGCACGGTCAGCTCGTCCAGGTGCTCGGCGGGCACCAGCCGGTCCAGCAGCTCCCGGTAGGCGGGCGCGGTGGGCCGGTCCTCGGCGGTCCGCACGTCCGCCGTGAGCAGCTCGCCCAGCGAGGCCACCCCGGGCAGGTGCTGCGCGGCGGACTCCGCGAGCAGCGCGATGCCCAGCGGGTTGCCGCCGGTCAGCCGGTGCGTGGCGGGCGGGAGCTGGGGCGGCACCGGGGTGCCGTCGCAGACCGCGCCGACGATGTGCAGGGTGTCGTCCGGGCTCAGCGGCGGCAGTGCCAGCAGCAGCGCACGCGAGGACGGTGCCGCCTCCGGCACCCAGCCGCTGCGCCTGGCCACCTCGGGCAGCTCCCGGCGGACGGCGCTGCGCAGTTCGTCGCCGCCCTCGCCGCGCCGCGCGGCGACGAACACGACGTGGTCCTCGATGCCCTCGGCGCGGTCGCGCAGCACGGCCTCCACGAGCCCGGGGCCCGGTGCGGTCTGCGCGTCGTCGATCAGGACCAGCGGCCGGCCGAGCCGCTGCATGCGCGGCAGCACCCCCGCGTACGCCTCGGTCAGGTCGGCCAGCAGCGCCCGCACCAGGTACCGCTCGGCGTGCTCGCGCGAGGTGCCGTCCGCCCGGAAGTGGCCCGCCAGCAGGATCAGCCCGCGCTGGGCGTGCCCGCCCGCGTTCGGGTAGGTCCGGTACCAGACCGACGCCTTCTGGTGCCGTCTGCTGGTGAAGCCCTCGGCGACCGACTCCAGGGTCGCCTCGATCGCGCCCGACAGCAGCGGCCCGGTGCCGGTGGCCGCGGCCACCACCTTCGCCGCCACCTTCCCCGCCCAGCGCCCGGCGAGGCCGCTGATCCACGAGCCGCTCTCGTTCAGCAGCAGGATCCGCTCGACCTCCCGCCGGATCCGCTCCGAGTCCGCGTCTCCCCAGCCGCTCGCGGCCACCGCCACCAGGCCCGACATCAGCCGCGGGAAGGTGATCCGCCCCGCTCCCGTCACCGGCTCCGCGAGCTGTTCGGCGATCACCAGCAGCGCCTGCGCCACCGGCGACCACGACTCGGCGGGCCGGTCGGCGGGCGGCCCCGCGAACTGCCCCTCCGCGCAGTCGACCAGGGCGACCGGCGTGTGGCCCCGGTAGGCGTCCCGCAACTCGCCGAGCACCGCGCTCTTGCCCAGCCCCCGGGCCCCGGTGAGCACCACGAAGGGCAGTTCGCCCGGGTGCTCGAACGGATGGCTCCGGTGCTGGTGGGGGCGCAGGCCCACGAGCCGGGGAGCGAGACCGGCCGGATCGACGTCGAACAGCGCTCCGCGCCCGTGCAACCGTCTGTGCACTGCATTCCCCCCTCAACATCAGTGTAGGAAGGGGAAGTTGCTTCGTACCAGGGTCCGTGGCGACCGTTGGGTCACGAAACCGTGGCCGCGACCAGATCCCTGAGCCGTTCCACGTACAGCCGCATGTTCTTGGCCGCCACGTCGGTGTCCGGGTACCGGCTGGCCAGCCACAGCCCGTCGGGCAGCCGGCTGACCCACACGCACACCTGGTCGCCGTACGACACCCGCAGCAGCCCGTACGCCCGCTGCTCGGCCCACCGGTCGGCGCCGGGGATCCCGCGGGCGTCCACGTAGGAGACGATGGAGTACAGGTCGGGCGAGGTCGGCCGGAAGTCCGTGCCGAGCAGGCTCAGTACCCGGGCGAGCGGCATCCGGGCCAGCGGCCGGGCGGCCTGCAGCGCGGCCCGCACGGTGCGCAGGACCTCGGGCAGACCGGGGCTGCCGGTGACGGGGACCTCGATCGGGGCGCCGCCCACGTACCAGCCCACCGAGTCGGACCACCGGGACTTCACCCGGGTGTGGAACGGCACCACCGTCCGGTACACCGACTGGCCCCCCAGTTCCTGGACGATCAGGGCGGTGGCCGCCAGCAGCCCGACCAGACTGCCGCCGTAGGGCCGGCAGTACGCCTCGAACGCGGCGGCCGCGCCGGCGTCCGCGAGCGGCTCGCAGATCATCTTCTGCGGGGGCAGCGGGCCGCCGGGCTCGAGGCCGAGGTCGACCGGGAAGCCGGGCAGGGTCCCGTCGCACCGCCGGATGAACTCCCGCCAGCGGGCGACGGTCTCGTGGCTGTCGTCGATGCGGTCCGCGTCCGCCCGCTCCAGCTCGCAGAAGTCGACGTAGCTGGCGGCCGGTGTCCGCACCACCGGCCCGCGCCCTTCGAGGCCGGCCGTGTACAGCTCACTGATCTCGGCGGCGATGCCGTGCAGGGAGTAGGCGTCCACGTTGCTGTGGTCGAACGCCATGTACACGCTGGTGGAGTCGTCCCGGACGACCGCGGCGTAGATCAGGTTCGGCCAGCGCAGGGCGTCCGCGACGGTGTCGAACCGGTTCTCCAGGTGCCGGACCAGGGCGTCCGGGTCGGTGAAGTCGCCGACGCGCTCCCGGTGCAGGGACACGTCACCGGCGTCCAGCGTGAACCTGCGCAGCCCCTCGCCCGAGCCGCCCGTCCAGCGGAAGCCGCTGCGCAGCGTCTCGTGCCGTACCGTCCACGCCCGCAGGGCCTCCTGGAGCACGTCGAGGTCGACCGGACCGGGGAGGTCGAAGACCGTGCCCAGCCAGGTCGGCACGAACAGCCCCCCGTCCCGCACGGTCCTGGCGGTTCTGATGTGCGACTCCTGGATGTAGGCCGGCGGCCGGGAGTCCTCCGGCAGGCCCGCCGCCGTGGCGACGGTCGCCGGGCTCAGCGTCCACTCGACGAGCCGCCCCGGCCGGACCTCGCAGCGCTGGATGTCAGTGATTCGCACGCGTCTCCGATCGCAGAGGGGGCCCCTGAGTGTGGGCCCCCTTCAAGGGAATGCCGTCGGACGCGGCCGGGACATGCCCGCCCGGGGCATTTCAACGGAACGGGTGGCGGGCCGAACGCGGAAGTGATTAACGGACGGTGAGGCGCGGGGGACGTCAGCCGGCCGGCCGGGACGCGGGCCGCCGGCCGGGGTCCCCGGGCCCGGCGCCGATGTCCTCCTGCCACAGCGCGGGGTGCGTCGCGACGAAGTCGCGCATCAGCGCCACGCAGTCCGGGTCGTCCAGGAGCACGATCTCCACCCCGAGGCCGGCGAGCCAGTCGTGGCCGCCGTGGAAGGTGACGGCCTCGCCCACCACCACCCGGGAGATGCCGAACTGGCGGACCAGACCGCTGCAGTACCAGCAGGGCGAGAGGGTGGTCACCATGGTCGTGCCACGGTACGTCCGCTGCCGTCCCGCCGCCCGGAAGGCGGCCGTCTCCGCGTGCGCGGAGGGGTCGTCGTCCTGGACGCGGCGGTTGTGGCCGCGCCCCAGCAGGGTGCCGTGGGGGCCGTAGAGGGCGGCGCCGATGGGGATGCCGCCCTCGGCGAGCCCGGCGCGTGCCTCGGCGACGGCGGTGGCGAGCCAGGCGCGTGCCTGTTCCTGATCCATGCGTTCACCGTTCCCCGGAGCCGCTCACCAGCACCCATCGGCGGGGCCGATGCGCCCATCGGCAGGACACCCCACCGGGCCGTGGACCGGCGGCTGCGCTCCTTCGTAGCGTCGGCCGCATGACCCCGGAACACAAGGGCACGGCCCAACTGACCACCGCGATGATGCTGTCCGGCACCCTCGGTGTCTTCGTCGTCGAGTCCGGCGCCCCGCCCTTCGACGTCGTCCTCTTCCGCGTCCTGTTCGGCGCCCTCGCCCTCGGCGGCTACGTCGTCGCCCGGGGCTGGCTGCGCGACCACGGCTTCACCCGGCGCACACTCTCGCTCGCCGTCCTCGGCGGGGTGCTCATCGTCCTCAACTGGGTGCTGCTCTTCGAGTCGTACGCGAACACCTCGATCTCGGTGGCCACCGTCGTCTACCACACCCAGCCCTTCTACGTGGTGCTGCTCGGCGCCCTGCTGTTCCGCGAACGGCTGACCGCCGCCAAGGTCGGCTGGACCGCGGTGGCCTTCGCCGGGCTGGTCCTGGTCTCCGGGGTGACGCCCGCCGACCTCGGCGGGGGCGGCGCGTACCTGACCGGCGTCGGCCAGGCCCTGCTGGCGGCGCTCCTCTACGGACTGTCCACGCTGGTGACCAAGCGGATCACCGGCGTGCGCCCGCACCTGATCGCCCTCGTCCAGGTCCTCGTCGGCATCCCGCTGCTGCTGCCCTTCGCCGACCTCGGCGCGATGCGCGGCACGGGCGCCGGCTGGGGCTGGCTGGCCGGGCTCGGCCTGCTGCACACCGGCGTGATGTACGTCCTGATGTACGCCGCCTACGCCAAGCTGCCCACCTCGAAGATCGCCGTCCTCGCCTTCGTCTACCCGGCGGTGGCGATGGTGACGGACTGGGCGGTCTACGGGCACCACATCGGGCCGGTCCAGGCGCTGGGCGTGCCGCTCATCGTCACCGCGAGCCTGAAGGTCACCCTTGCTCGGACACCAGCCGCCGCGCCTGCTCCACGAACAGCCGGACATGCGGCGCGAGACGCCTCCCGGACCGCCACGCCAGCTGCGTGCGAAGCGTGAAGGGCGGCTCCCAGGCCAGCCGGACCAGGGAGCCCTCCGCGAGTTCCGCGGCGACCGTCACCTCGGGCAGCAGCGCGATCCCGAGGCCGGCCGCCGCGGCGCGCTTGGTGGCCTCGATCGTGCCGAACTCCAGGAAGTCCACCGGCGCCGACGCGGTCAGCTCCCGCTCGAACAGGTCCCGGTAGGCGCAGCCCGGCTCGGTGGCCAGCAGGGGCTGACCGGTCAGGTCGGCCGTCGCAAGGGTCCGGCCGGCCATCGCGTGCCCGGGCGCCGCGACCAGCGCCAGCGGCTCCACCGCCAGCACCACGCTCTCCAGGCCCGGGTGCCCGGTCTCCTCCTCCATCAGGAACCCGACGTCGTACGTCCCCTGCCGCAGGGCCTGCCGGGTCTCGTCGCCGATCGTGGTGCGCAGGGCGATCCGCACCCCGGGGTGGCGGTGGTGGAAGTACTCCAGCAGCGGGGGCAGCCGGTAGGAGGTCAGCGACTCCATGGTGCCGACCGTCAGGGTGCCGGACGGCTCCCCGGCGCCGGTGACCGCCGCCCGCGCCTCCTCGGTCAGCTCGATGATCCGCCGGGCGTAGGGCAGCAGCCGTTCGCCCGCCTCGGTGAGCCGGATCCGGCTGCCGAGCCGGTCGAACAGCTCGACCCCGAGGGAGGACTCCAGGGCCCGGACCTGACCCGTCACGCTGGACTGCGCGTACGCCAGCTCGGCCGCGGCCCGGGTGAAGCTCCCCACCGCGGCGACCTTCTCGAAGGTGACGAGCAGCCGGAGTTCCACGGCTCAGCCCTTCCCGCGGTCGTCCTGGTCGTCCTGACCGAGGGACCTCAGGAACTCGGGGTTGTCGTCGGGGGCCACCCAGCGGGCGTCGTCGCGCCGCCACCCGGCGGGAGCCGGGCCACCGGTCGCGGGGGAGCGCCGCACCTTGCCGGTGAGCAGCCAGGCGACCGGGCCGACCAGCACCTCGCCGAAGAGCAGCACGATGATCACCCACACCACCTTCGGCAGGTGGCGCACCTCTTCCTCGGGAGTGTTGAGACAGTCCACGAAGGCGTAGATCCACAGCGCCAGGACCAGCAGGAACGGCAGATACCTGAGCATGTCGTGCGATCTCCCCGAGTGGTGGGACGGCCCCGGTGACCGGGCCAGGTTAGCCCGTGGCCGATACTGGGACACATGGCTTACGACGATCTTCGCTCCCTGCTGCGGGCGCTGGAGCGCGAGGGCGACCTCAAGCGCATCAAGGCCGAGGTCGACCCGTACCTGGAGGTCGGTGAGATCGTCGACCGGGTGCAGAAGGCCCAGGGACCGGCGCTGCTCTTCGAGAACGTGAAGGGCTCGGCGATGCCCCTCGCGATGAACGTCTTCGGGACCGACCGCCGGCTGCTGAAGGCGCTGGGCCTGAAGTCGTACGGCGAGATCTCCGAGAAGATCGGCGGGCTGCTGCGGCCCGAACTGCCGCACGGCTTCGTGGGCGTGCGCGAGGCCTTCGGCAAGCTCGGCGCGATGGCGCACGTGCCGCCGAAGAAGGTGAAGGCCGACAACGCCCCCGTGCAGGAGGTCGTCCTGCGCGGTGACGAGGTCGACCTCGACCGGCTCCCGGCGCTGTTCACCTGGCCCCAGGACGGCGGCTCCTTCTTCAACCTCGGGCTCACCCACACCAAGGACCCCGAGAGCGGCGTGCGCAACCTCGGCCTGTACCGGCTGCAGCGGCACGACAAGCGCACCATCGGCATGCACTGGCAGATCCACAAGGACAGCCGCAACCACTACCAGGTGGCGGCGCGCCGGGGCGAGCGCCTGCCGGTCGCGATCGCCTTCGGCTGCCCGCCCGCCGTGACCTACGCCTCCACCGCCCCGCTCCCCGGCGACATCGACGAGTACCTCTTCGCCGGCTTCCTCGCGGGCAAGCGGATCGAGATGGTCGACTGCAAGACGGTCCCGCTCCAGGTCCCGGCGAACGCCGAGGTCGTCCTGGAGGGCTGGCTGGAGCCGGGCGAGATGCTGCCCGAGGGCCCGTTCGGCGACCACACCGGCTTCTACACCCCGCAGGAGCCGTTCCCGGCGCTGACCATCGACTGCGTGACCATGCGGAAGCGGCCGCTGCTCCAGTCGATCGTGGTCGGCCGCCCGCCCACGGAGGACGGCCCGCTCGGCCGCGCCACTGAGCGGTTCTTCCTGCCCCTGCTGAAGATCATCGTCCCGGACATCGTGGACTACCACCTGCCCGAGGCCGGCGGCTTCCACAACTGCGCGATCGTCTCGATCGACAAGAAGTACCCGAAGCACGCCCAGAAGGTGATGCACGCGATCTGGGGCGCGCACATGATGTCCCTGACGAAACTGATCGTGGTCGTGGACGCCGACTGCGACGTCCACGACCTGCACGAGGTCGCCTGGCGGGCCCTCGGCAACACGGACTACGCCCGCGACCTGACGGTCGTGGAGGGTCCGGTCGACCATCTCGACCACGCCTCCTACCAGCAGTTCTGGGGCGGCAAGGCGGGGATCGACGCCACGAGGAAGTGGCCCGAGGAGGGCTACACCCGGGACGGAGGCTGGCCGGACATGGTCCTCTCCGACCCCGACACGGCGGCCCTGGTGGACCGCCGCTGGAAGGAGTACGGCCTGTGAGCAGCGCCTCCGCGGCACTCCCGCGGCCGGGACGCACCAAGGCGTTCCTGCGCCTGGTGATGATCGAGCACTCGGTCTTCGCGCTCCCCTTCGCCTACATCGCCACGCTGACCGCGATGTTCGAGCTGGACCGGAACATCCACTGGGGCCGGCTGCTGCTGGTCACGGTCTGCATGGTCGGGCTGCGCACCTTCGCCATGGCGGTCAACCGGATCATCGACCGCGAGATCGACGCCCGTAACCCGCGCACCGCGCACCGGGAGCTGGTGACGGGCGCGATGTCCGTCCGGCACGCCTGGACCGGCGCCCTCGTCGCCCTGGTGGTCTTCCTCGGGTCGGCGGCCCTGCTGAACCCGCTGTGCCTGGCCCTCGCGCCGGTCGCGGTGATCCCGATGGTGGTCTACCCCTACGGGAAACGGTTCACCGACTTCCCGCAGGCCATCCTGGGACTCGCCCAGGCCATGGGCCCCATCGGCGGCTGGCTCGCCGTCACCGGTTCCTGGTCCTGGGACGCGGTGATCCTCGGCCTCGCCGTGGGCGTCTGGATCGGCGGCTTCGACCTGATCTACGCCTGCCAGGACGTCGAGACCGACCGCGAGATCGGCGTCAGGTCGGTGCCGGCCCGGTTCGGCATCCCGGCGGCGATCTGGGGCGCCCGGGCCTGCCACACCGTCACCACCGCGCTCTTCGTCTGGTACGCCCTGGCCACCCACGCCGGCGCGTTCTTCTGGCTGGGCCTGGTGATCGTGGCGGCCGCCTTCGTCTACGAGCACCGCATCGTCCGCCCGCACGACCTGTCCCGGCTGAACCGGGCGTTCTTCTCGGTCAACGGCTTCATCGGGATCGCCCTGTTCGTGTGCGCGCTGCTGGACCTCCTGGTGCGCGGTCTGACCGTCTGACCGGCCCCGCCCGCCGCCCGGCGGCGGCGCGAGGGGCGACCCGGGCCGAGGGCCGGGCGGCCCGCCGGTACGCTCAAGGTGTGAACGCAGGAGAAACGCAGCGCGCGCCTTGGATCGTGGGGGTGTCCGGAGCTTCCGGGACGCCGTATGCGGCTGCCGTGCTGCGGGCGCTGCTGGACGCCGGGGAAGCGGTCGACCTGGTGGTCAGCCGGGCCTCGCGGCTGACGCTGCTGGACGAGACGGGGATCTCGTTCCGGGACGCGCACTGGCAGGACGACCTGCGGGAATGGCTCGGTCGTGGCGCCGACGGCAAGCCCGGCACGTTCGACGTGGACGTCAGCGGGGTGCGGTACTGGAACCCGGGCGACCTCGCGGCCGGGCCGTCCTCCGGGTCGTACCCGGCGCGCGGGATGCTCGTGGTGCCGGCCTCCACCGCCTGTGTCGCCGGTGTCGCCCTCGGCCTGTCGAAGGACCTGCTCCAGCGTGCGGCGAGCGTCACACTGAAGGAGCGCCGCCCGCTGGTCGTGGCCGTACGGGAGACCCCGCTGAACGGGCAGACCCTGCGGCACCTGGTGGCGCTCGACGACGCCGGGGCGAGCGTGGTCCCGGCCTCGCCCGCCTTCTACGCGGGCGCGACCCACATCCAGGACCTGGTGGACTTCGTCGCGGGCCGGGTGCTCGACGCGGCGGGCGTCGGACACGGCCTGTACCGGCGCTGGAAGGGCGAACTGGGCGGCGGCACGGCGGGCCGCTGACCCTGGGCCGGCCGGGCCGGGGCCGGGCAGGGCGCAGTACCTCTCATCACTCTTCACTCCTCGGAACTCTTCAGTGGAAGGCTTCGATCGCATGGACGCGGTGGACAGGCAGCTCATCCAGGCCCTGAGGGAGAACGGGCGGGCCTCCTACGCGGAGCTGGGGCGCCTCGTCGGTCTGTCGGGGCCCAGCGTCACCGACCGCATCAACCGGCTCGAGGCGGCCGGGGTCATCACCGGCTACCGGGCCACCGTGGACTCGGCGTCCCTCGGCCTCGGTGTGACCGCCCTGATCGGCATCTCGCTGTCCGACGCCGCCGACCACGAGGACGTGGCGCAGCGGCTGCGGGACCTGCCCGAGATCGAGGACTGCTGGTTCATCGCCGGCGACGACTCGTACATGCTCAAGATCCGGGCGAATGACGTGGACGGCCTGGAACGGATCATCCGGCGGCTCAGCGGGACCAAGGGCGTCTCGCGCACCCGTACCACCATCGTGCTGTCCACGAAGTGGGAGAACCGGGTCGGGGAGCTGCCCGAAGAGGTCTAGGGATACCGTTGGTCGGGCTGTCGTAGAAAGGTGTTGGCATGGACGTCGGGCTCAAGCGCGAGCTGGAGGAGAAGGTCCGCTCCGGGGAGCGGCTGACCCGCGAGGACGGCATCGCGCTGTACGAGTCGGACGACCTGGCCTGGCTGGGCGGCCTCGCGCACGAGGTGCGGACCCGCAAGAACGGTGACGTCGTGCACTTCAACGTCAACCGTCACCTGAACATGACCAACGTGTGCACGGCCTCCTGCGCCTACTGCTCCTTCCAGCGCAAGCCGGGGGAGAAGGACGCGTACACGATGCGCATCGAGGAGGCCGTCAAGCTCGCCAAGGCGATGGAGTCGGAGAACCTCACCGAGCTGCACATCGTCAACGGCCTGCACCCCAACCTGCCGTGGCGGTACTACCCGCGCTCGCTGCGGGAGCTGAAGGCCGCCCTGCCGCACGTCTCGCTGAAGGCGTTCACGGCCACCGAGATCCACCACTTCGAGACCATCTCCGGGCTGTCCGCCTCCGAGATCCTCGACGAGCTGATCGACGCCGGTCTGGAGTCGCTGACCGGCGGGGGCGCCGAGATCTTCGACTGGGAGGTCCGGCAGCACATCGTGGACCACCGCACCCACTGGGAGGACTGGTCCCGCATCCACCGGCTGGCGCACGAGAAGGGGCTGAAGACCCCGGCGACGATGCTCTACGGCCACATCGAGGAGCCCCGCCACCGGGTCGACCACGTGCTGCGGCTGCGTGAGCTGCAGGACGAGACCGGCGGCTTCCAGGTCTTCATCCCGCTGCGCTACCAGCACGACTTCGTGGACATGAAGGACGGCAAGATCCGCAACCGTCTCCAGGCCCGCACCCAGATGGCGACCGGCGCCGAGGCCCTGAAGACGTTCGCGGTCTCCCGGCTGCTGTTCGACAACGTCCCGCACGTGAAGGTCTTCTGGGTCATGCACGGTGTGCAGACGGCCCAGCTCGCCCTCCAGCACGGCGCCGACGACATGGACGGCTCGGTGGTCGAGTACAAGATCACGCACGACGCGGACAACTACGGCACCCCGAACAAGCTGACCCGCGAGGACCTGCTCGACCTGATCCGCGACGCGGGCTTCCGCCCGGTGGAGCGCAACACCCGGTACGAGATCATCCGCGAGTACGACGGCCCGGACCCGCTGCGCCGGGAGTCGCCGCAGCCGATGCGCGTGTGACGTGACGCCGCGCCGCCGGACGGGTACCCGTCCGGCATGCCCGGCCCCGGGGAACCGACGGCGCCCGAGGACGCCTACACCGCCGAGCCGTTCGTGCCCGCGCGCGGCGGCCTCGCGGCCCTGCGCCGGGCCGCGGCCGGCTGCCGCGGCTGCCCGCTGCACCGGGACGCCACGCAGACCGTGTTCGGGCAGGGGACGCGGGACGCCCGGGTCATGCTCGTCGGGGAACAGCCGGGCGACCAGGAGGACCGGCAGGGCAGGCCGTTCGTCGGACCGGCCGGACGGCTCCTGGACCGGGCGCTGGCGGAGGCCGGGATCGACCCCGCCGAGGCGTACGTCACCAACGCCGTGAAGCACTTCAAGTTCACCCGGGCCGAGCCGCGGGGGCGCCGGATCCACAAGGCGCCGAGCCTGCGCGAGGCGGCCGCCTGCGGGCCCTGGCTGGCGGCCGAGCTGGCCCTCGTCGAGCCCGAGCTGATCGTGGTGCTCGGCGCCACCGCGGGCAAGGCGCTGCTCGGGTCGTCGTTCCGGGTCGGCGGGGTGCGCGGCACGCTGCTGGAGCGGGAGATCCACGGGCGGCCGGAGCGGCTGCTGCCGACGGTGCACCCGTCCTCGGTGCTGCGCGCGGACGACCGCGAGGGGGCCTTCCAGGGGCTGGTGGCGGACCTGAAAGTGGCTGCACGCACCCTCTCGTAATAGATACCATCGCCCCATGCCCCTTACTTTCACCCTGGATCCGGCGATCTCGCCCGCCCTGCGCGACGGGGTCCTCGACCTGTGGACGGACGTCTCGAACGCGGGCGGGGCCGTGGGGTTCGTCCCGCCGGTGACCCGCGACGAGATACGGCCCGAGCTGGTCCGGCACCTCGTCGCCATGGTCGAGGGGCGCCACCGGCTGCTGGTCGGGCACGACGAGTCGGGGCAGGTGGCCGCGACCGCCTTCTTCTCCTTCAACACGCACCGGCTGATGACCCACTGGGTGTGGCTGTACACGGTGATGGTGCACCCCCGGCACCAGGGCCGCGGCTACGGCAGGGAGCTGCTGGCGGCCGCCGCCGACGCGGCCCGCGGCTTCGAGGGCATCGACGCGATCCGGCTGACCTGCCGGGGCGGCCTCGGCCTCGAACGGTTCTACGCGTCCTGCGGCTACAAGGAGGTCGGCCGGGTGCCCGGCGCCATCCGGGTCGCCCCCGGCGACGACCGGGACGACGTCCACATGCTGCTGCCGCTGGCCTGACGCCGACCGGACCCCGCCCCCAAGATCGGGGCCGCACCGTGCTTCACTGGACGGTGCCCCATTTCATCATCGGAAGACTGGATTGAGATGCTCCGCTACACGCTGATGCGCCTCGGCATCTTCGCCGGCTGCCTCGTCGTCGTCTGGGGGGCCGTCTACTCGGGCATCTTCCCGCGCGGCTTCGGCGACTCCAACTTCCTGTGGGTGCTGCTGCTGGCGATGGTGCTCTCGGCGCCGATCAGCTTCGTGGTGCTGCGCAAGGAACGGGACCGGGCCTCGGTGCGGATCGTCGGCAGGGTGGACCGGATGAAGGCCAACCTGGAGGCCAACCGCAACCAGGAGGACGCGGCCGACGAAGGCCCCCGGGCGCAGAGCCAGCCTTCCTGACCCGCCGGGCCCCATAGGCTGGTCCCATGGGTGCGGTGAAGACCAGGCGGATGCCGAGGGCGGTCCGTGAGCAGCAGATGCTCGACGCTGCCGTACGGATCATCGGACAGCGCGGCTACATGGCCGCCTCGATGGACGAGATCGCCGAACTCGCGGGCGTGTCGAAGCCGTTGGTGTACCTGTACCTGAACTCCAAGGAAGACCTCTTCACGGCCTGCATCCGCCGCGAGGCGGCCGCCCTCACCGAGGCCGTCCGCACCGGGGTGCGCCGTGACCTGCCGGCCGACCGCCAGCTCTGGGACGGCCTGCGGGCCTTCTTCGCGTACACCGCCGAGCACCCCGACGGCTGGTCCGTGCTGCACCTCCAGGCCCGTACCCACGGGGAGGTCTTCGCCGCCGAGGTCGCCGCGATGCGCGAGGACATCGTCGCGTTCGTCACCCAGCTCATCGCGGCCGCGGCACGCGACGCGCACCGGGACCCCCGGATGCCCGAGCGTGAGGTCGCCGGGCTCGCCGAGTCCCTCGTGGGCGCCGCCGAGTCCCTCGCGACCTGGGCGAACGCGACCCCGGGCGTCACGGCCCGGCAGGCGGCGGCGACCCTGATGAACTTCGCCTGGGCGGGCCTGGGCAACCTGATGGGCGGCCAGGTGTGGACCCCGCCGCCGGGCGAGGCGTAGCGGCTGCCGCCGGGGGCGGCGGTTGTCGCGGGCCCCGTTGCGAGGGCGTGCCGGCCGGCGGCTGTCCACGGGTGCCGTGCCCAGGGGCGGGTGTCCCGCCGGTGGTTGTCCGCGAGGCTTCGGTTGAGGGCGTGTGCCGGCCGGTGGGTGTTCGCGGGGGCTGTTCCCGTGGCGGGTGTGGCGGCCGGCTGGTTGTCCGCGCGGTCGGCGCGAGGGCGTGTGCCGGCCGGTGGGTGTTCGCGGGGGGCGTTTCCGTGGCGGGTGTGGCGGCCGGCTGGTTGTCCGCGCGGCCGGCGCGAGGGCGTGTGGCTCGGCCGGTGGTGGTTCGGTGGCCCGTCCGTCACGGCCGGTGGCTGTCCGAGGGTCCTCTTGCCGTGGCGCGGGTCCCGTCCGGGGCTATCCGCGTGCCCCCTGGGCCAGTGGCCGTACCTGGCCCGTCAGGTGGAGTCTGCCGTCCGGGGCCCGGAGTTCGAAGCGGCCGGTGCCGTCCGCGCCGTAGCCGACCGTCCCCGGCAGCAGCACGGGCGCCCGGAACTCGGCCCGGACCGTGGCGGCCCCGCCGGTGCCGTGGGCGGCCAGGCAGCGGGCGACGGTCCACATGCCGTGCGCGACGGCGCGCGGGAAGCCGAAGAGGCGCGCGGTGAAGGGGTGCAGGTGGATGGGGTTGCGGTCGCCGGAGGCGGCCCCGTAGCGGCGGCCGACGTCCGCGCCGATCCGCCACTCGGCCACCGCGGGCAGCGGTGCCGGTGAGCGCTCCGGGCCGGTCCCGGCAGGGGAGTGGGCGGTGCGGTGCCGGGCCAGGTAGGTGCTGCGGGACTCCCACACGGGCGCGCCGCCGCTCCGCAGCTCCGTGACCACGGTGGCCTCGGTCCCGCGCCGGTGCGGCGCCAGCGCCTCGACGTGCACGGCGAGTTCGTGGGTGCCGCCGGCCGGTACGGCGGCGCGGTGCGTGATCTCGATCGAGGTGTGCACCAGGCCCAGCAGCGGCAGCGGGAAGTCCCGGCGGCTCATCAGCCGCATGGCCAGCGGGAAGCCGAGGACGTGCGGATAGGTGACGGGCAGCGCGTCCTCGCCGTCGGCGGCGCCGGGCGCGAAGCCGCACACCCGCTCGTAGGCCGCCAGCCGGGCCAGGTCCACGCGCAGGCCGGGCAGCACCAGGCGGGTGCGCGGGAAGGCCGCGTCCGGGGCGGGGCGCTTGAAGGGCGAGCGCAGGGCGCCGCGGGCCAGCAGCGGGGCCAGCGCGGGGGCGGAGGCCAGGGACACGGCGGCGGGAGCCCCACCGCTCGGGGCCGGGCCGGCGGAGCTCGGGTAGCGGTCGGCCATGTGCGACTCCCACGCGACTCGGTGCGAATTCCTTACTCTGGAGTAAGGTTACCGGAGGTAAGGCCGCGTGGGCGATCCCGGAGCGAACCTGAGCATCCCTCACACACCCCCTTGAGGCTGCACATGTCCGGCTCCGGATCATTCCGGAACCAGCACAGGCCCCCCACAGCCGCCTCGTACGATCCACCTGCCTGAACCGGCGGTAACCCCCCACACGGCCCACCGTCGCTGAACGCCTCGGGGCCCGAGGCACGTACGTCATGCAGCAAGCAGTGCACCGCTGCGCGCCCGAGGAGCCGCCGTTGTCCACCCCGTACCCGAACGCCCCGTACCCGAACACCCCCGTCTCCTCCGGCGCCCCCGTCTCGGCCACCGACTACGACGGCCGCCCCGTCCTCGTGGAGCCGGAGACCCGCCGCCTGGACGGAGCCGTACGGGAGGCGTACGTGCCGCCCTTCGCGGCACCGGTGACGCACGGCTCGCTCGCCGACCTGCCCTTCGACAACGCCGAGGCGGACCCCGGCGCGGTCGTGCTCAGCCGCAGGTCGGACGACGGCCACTGGACGGACGTGACCGCGGACGGGTTCGCCGCCCAGGTGCTCGCCGTGGCGAAGGGACTGATCGCGGAGGGCCTGGTGCCCGGCGACCGCATCGCCGTCATGGCCCGCACCACGTACGAGTGGACCCTGCTCGACTTCGCCGCCTGGGCGGCCGGCCTGGTCACCGTCCCCGTCTACCCCACCTCCTCCGTCTACCAGACCCGCTGGATCCTGCACGACTCCGGCGCCGTCGCCCTGGTCACCGAGACCGCGGGACAGGCCGCCGCCATCGGCCCCGAACTCGGACGCATACCGGACCTCGGACACCTGTGGGTCATGGAGAAGGGCCACGTCGACCGGCTGGCCGAGCTGGGCACGCAGGTACCCGACGGCGAAGTGGCCGTCCGCCGCGGCATGCTGGGCCCCGACACCCTCGCCACGCTCATCTACACCTCCGGCACCACCGGCCGCCCCAAGGGCTGCGCCCTCTCGCACGGCAACTTCTTCGCCGAGGTCGACAACGCCGTCGAACTCCTCTACCCGATCTTCAAGGCGAAGGCGGGCGAGGAGGTGTCGGTCCTGCTGTTCCTGCCCATGTCCCATGTCTTCGGGCGGATGGTGGCGATCGCCTGCGTCCGGGCCAGGGTGCGCCTCGGCCACGCCCCGAGCCTGAAGGCCGAGGACCTGCTGCCCGACCTCGCCGCCTTCCGGCCGACCTGCCTGCTGACCATCCCGTACATGCTGGAGAAGATCTACAACTCGGCGCGGGCCAAGGCCGAGTCCGGCGGCCGGGCCGCCGCCTTCGACCGGGCCGCCTCGGTCGCCGTGCGGTACGGGGAGGCGCTGGAGGCCCGCCAGACCGGTGCCGGTGGCGGCCCCAACCGCGCGCTGCGCACCGCCCGTTCCTTCTACGACCCGCTCGTCTACCGGCGCATCCGCACTGCCATGGGCGGCCGGGTCAAGTACGCCATCTGCGGCGGCTCGCCGCTCGGCCGCCGCCTCGCCGCCTTCTACGCCGGGGCGGGCATCGAGATCTTCGAGGGGTACGGCCTGACCGAGACCACCGGCGCCTCCACCGTCACCCCGCCGCTCAAGCCCCGCCTGGGCACGGTCGGCTGGCCGCTGCCCGGCACCCGGGTGCGGATCGCCGCCGACGGCGAGATCCTGCTCGCCGGCGACCACGTGCTGCGCGGCTACTGGGACCCGGCGGCCGGTGGCGTCGTCCCCGCCACCCGGGACGGCTGGCTGCCCACCGGCGACCTCGGCGAGCTGGACGACGAGGGCTACCTGACCATCACCGGCCGCAAGAAGGAACTGCTGATCACTGCGGGCGGCAAGTCGGTGGCCCCCGCGCCGCTGGAGAACTGGCTGCGCCAGCACCCGCTGATCTCCCAGTGCATGCTCGTCGGCGACGGCCGCCCCTACGTCGCCGCGCTCGTCACCCTCGACCCGGACGGCATCACCCACTGGCGCCTGATGAACGGCAAGCACCCCGTGCCGCCCGAACTCCTCACGGACGACGCCGAACTGACGGCCGTGCTGCAACGGGCGATGGACGAGGCCAACAAACTCGTCTCCCGGCCCGAGTCCATCCGCCGGTTCACCGTCCTGCCGGTGGACTTCACCGAGGAGGCCGGCCACCTGACCCCGTCGATGAAGCTGCGCCGCGAGCGGATCATGCGCGACTTCGCGTCCGAGGTGGCCGCGCTCTACACCCGCTGAACCGGCCCCGCCGCCGGACGGAACGCCGGTGGACCGGCCGGGACAACGCGGAAACCGGCTGATCTGCATTTGCCGTGAATCTGCCCGTGGCATGGAATCCGCCCGCGGCGAGTGCCGGTGAACGGGTAGCGTAGGAGGGATGCATGCCCGTCCACCGGCTTGTCACCGAGCGGAAGAAGTGAGCGACTTGGGCGAACCCGCCACCCCGGGACCCGGCCGGGACCGGATCGGTAACGTCCGCTCGTAGCCTGCCTTTCCACCCTCGCCGACTCCGTGATCACGAGCAGAGGTATGAAAGAAGACAACGACGTCCGCCGGATCTTCCTGCTCAACCCGGACCAGCGCCTCGTCCGCGAGGCGGCGCACGCCGGTGTCCAAGTGCGCTCCGTCCGGGTCGACGCAACCGACGAGGCGGCACTGCGCGCGCCGCTCAGGGAAGCCGCCGAGGCCGGACTGTGCGTCAACCCCGCACGCGCCCTCAGAGTGCTGTCCGACCCCGCCGCCGTACAACGCCTGGTCCGCGACAACCGGCTCTCGCCCGGCGGCACCCAGGTGGCGTCCGGCGACCTGCGGCTGACCGTGGAGACGCTCAGCGTGCACGGCATGCACCAGACGGCCGGCATCACCGCGGTCACCCCCTACGGCCTGCTGCACCCGGCCCCGCTCACCGACGACACGGCCGCCGAGGTGCGCGCCGTGGTGACCGCGCTGCTGGACCTCACCGGGTACCAGTACGGCCCGGCCCACACCAGCGTCGCCGTCACCCCGCGCGGCCCGGTGATCACCGGCAGCCGGGCGGGCCTCGGCGACGACCCGGTGCCCGAACTGGTGAAGGCGGCCGGCGGGTTCGACCTCGCGGCCGCGGCCATCGAGGTGCTCGCCGGACGGCTGGTCGACGCCGTGCGCCCGAACCGGTTCGCCGCGGCGGCCCTGCTGAGCCCGCCGTGGCGGATGAAGACCACCGACGTCGGGGGACTGCCGCACGTCCGGCACGTCACACCGCCCCAGGCGCTGCGCCCCGGGCACCTCGTCGTGCACGCCGACTCCCCCGAGGGCGCCGCCCGCCGGGTGGCCTCGCTGAAGGACCTGGTGGTCGGCGACGACCGCTGATCCGCGACCGGGAACGGATCGGGAACGATCCGGTACGGGCCGACCGCACCGTTGATACGTCGCCGGAAGAAGGACGACGACGCCAGCGACGTCAACGGGAGGCGGAGCCAGGATGCTGAAGTTCTCGATCCTCGGGGCACTGCAGATCCGTACCGTGTCCGGCCCGGCGGAGATCTCCGGCGATCTGCAGCGCGTTCTGGTGCAGACGCTGCTGGTCAGCGAGGGTCAGCCGGTGTCCGGGGAGAGCCTGGTCGAGGAGATGTGGGGCGACAGCGTCCCCGACAACCAGTCCAACGCCCTGCAGGCCCACGTCAGCAGGCTGCGCCGCAAACTGCGCGGCCTGGAGCCGGGCCGGTCCGGGCCCCGGGTGACCATCCACCCCTCCGGCTACCGGCTCGCCGTGGCCGACGGCGAGCTCGACGCCGCCGAGTTCGTCAGGACCGTACGGCAGGCCGAGTCGGCCGCACCGGGGGACGCGGAGCGCACCGCGCGGCTGCTCGGCGACGCCCTGGCCCTGTGGCGCGGCCCGGTCTTCGGCGGGTTCACCGGCGGGACGCTGTGCCAGCTCGCCGGCGCCCGCTACGAGGAGTACCGGATGCGCGCCATGGAACTGCGCTTCGACGCCGAACTGCGGCTCGGGCGGCACGCGGCGGTGCTCGCCGAGCTGACCGAGGCCCACACCAACCACCCGCTGCGCGAGCGCTTCTGCGAACAGCTGATGGTCGCCCTGTACTGCTCGGGCCGGCAGGCGGACGCCCTCGACGTCTTCCGCCGGATGCGCCGTCACCTCGACGACGAGCTCGGAATCCAGCCATCTCCGGCCCTGCGGCAGGTCGAAAGCGCCATTCTCTGCCACGACCCGGCCCTGACCGGCGATGCGCGTTCTCCTCTCCTCCAACTGGCCTGAAGATGGTTAGCCTTCGGCTCGGACCGAGACGCACCGCGAGTAACGCGAAGTTGCCTTCCGGCGTCGCTCGTTCGGGGTACAACCTAGGATTGTCCCGAACAACTCGGGCTGGGTCACGCGATGGGGCGGGGGGGACGGGTTCGTGGAGTCGGCGGCATCCGGTCGGCCTGTCGTGCGCTTCAACATCCTCGGCTCGTTGGAAGGCTGGCACGGCGAACGGCGGCTGCGACTCGGCAGCCCCACCCAGGAACGGGTGCTCGTCACGCTCCTGCTCGAATCCGGGCGCATGGTGCCGGTGCCGCGTCTGGTGGCCGCCGCCTGGGACGACGAGCCGCCGCAGACCGCGGGCCACCAGATCCGCAAGGCAGTCGCCGCGCTGCGCACCCGCATCCCCGGCGGCGCCTCGCTGATCGTCACCGACGGCGCCGGTTACCGGGCCGTCCTCGGCGACAACGAGCTGGACCTGGACGAGTTCGGCCGCCGTGCGGCCGAGGCCCGGCAGGCGGTGGCCGCCGGACGGCCCGCCGAGGCGGTCGGCCATCTGCGGGCCTGTCTGGACCTGTGGCGCGGCCCGGTGCTGTCCGGCGCGGGCGGCGCGGTGATCTCCGCGGCCTCCGCGGCGCTCGAGGAGCGCCACATGGCGGTCGCCGAGCAGTACTTCGAACTCCAGCTGGAACTCGGTGAATCGGGCCAGCTCATCGGTCCTCTACGCGAGTTGGTCAACGCCCACCCGCTGCGGGAGACCCTGCGCGGACGGCTGATGCTCGCCCTGTACCGGGCGGGCCGGCAGGCGGACGCCCTGGAGGAGTTCGGCCGGGTGCGCGAACTGCTCGTCGAGGAGCTGGGCATCGACCCGGGCGCCGAGCTGACCCGGCTGTACGAGGCCATCCTGCGCGACAGCCCCGAGGTGGCGCCCCGCGTCCCGCAGTCCGTGTCCGACCGCGCCGCCCTCCTCGTCCCCGCCCCGCTCGCCGAGCCCGACCGGTCCGAGCCCGCGCCCTGCACCCTGCCCTACGACCTGCCGGACTTCACCGGCCGGGACGAGGAACTGGACCGGTTGCTTGAGGTGGGCCGGGACCCCGCCGGGCAGGGCACCCGGATCGTCGGCGTGGACGGCATGGGCGGCAGCGGCAAGACCGCGCTCGCCGTGCACGCGGCCCACCTGCTCGCCGCGGACTACCCGGACGGTCAGCTCTTCGTCGATCTGCGCGGGTTCAGCCCGGGCGAGAAGGCCCAGGAACCGGGCGCCGTCCTGCACTCCCTGCTGCGCACCGTCGGCATCCCGGACGACCGGATCCCGGACGACCTGGAGCGCCGCACCCTCCTCTGGCGAACCGTTTCCGCCCAGCGCAAGATGCTGCTCCTGCTCGACAACGCCGCCGACGCCGCCCAGGTGCTGCCCCTGCTGCCCGCCTCCGAGGACTGCCTGGCCATCCTCACCAGCCGGGTCCGCATGCTCGAACTCGACGGCGCCGAATGGCTCTCCCTCGGCCTGCTCTCGGCCGACGACAGCACCACCCTGCTCACCCGCATGCTCGGCACCCAGCGCACCGCCGCCGAGCCCGACGCCGTCGCCGAACTGGCCCGGCTGTGCTGCGGCCTGCCGCTCGCCCTGCGCATCACCACCGCCCGGCTGCGCAACCGGCCCCGCTGGACCGTCCGGTACCTGGTCGACCGGCTCGCCGACGAGACCCGGCGGCTGCGCGAACTGAGCGCCGGCGAACGCAGCGTCGAGGCCACCCTCAGACTGTCGTACCAGGCGATGGAGGCGGACCGGCGCGTCGCGTTCCGGCTGCTCGGACTGCATCCGGGCAGCGCCATCGACGTCCACTCGGCCGCCGCGCTGCTCGGCACCGACGTCCACGACGCCGAGGACGTCCTGGAACACCTGCTCGACGCGCACCTGCTGGAGCAGCACGAGGCGGGCCTGTACGGCTTCCACGACCTGGTGCGCACGTACGCGATGAGCGTGCGGGAGGTGCAGGACGACGAGGAGGGCGCGGTCGAGCGGCTGGTCGTGTACTACATGCTCGCCACCGACCGCTCCTGCGACGTGCTCTTCCCCGGCCGCAACCGGTTCGGCGAGCCACCGGACGAGGGCACGCCCGAGCTGCCCCGGATCGAGGGCCGGGACCAGGCGCTGCGCTGGTTCGACCGGGAGCACGAGGCGCTGCTCGCGGTCGTCGCGCAGGCCGGCGCGCAGCGGCTGCACAGCACGGCCGCCCTGCTCGCCCGCAACGTGCTGTTCTACCTCCACCTGCGCGGCCACTACGAGGAGTTCCGGGTCGTCAACCGGATCGCGGTCACCGCCTGCCGGCAGCTCGACGACCCGGGGCTGCTGAGCCTGAGCCTGTCCAACCTGGCCGTGGCCCACTGGTGGCTCGGCGACTTCCAGGACGGCATCACGACCGCCCAGGAGGGTCTGGAGGTGGCCGCGGGCCACGACCGGCGCACCGAGGCGAGCTGCCTCGACGTGCTCGGCCTGCTGCACGGCGCGCTCGGCAACTTCGACGCGGCCCGCACCTACCTCGCCCAGGGCATCGCCCTGCACGGGGAGCTGGGCGCGGTCCGGATGGAGGCCCAGGCGCTGGCCAACCTCAGCACCGTGCAGACCTGGGCGGGGCACTACGCCGAGGGCGCCCGGTACGCGGCCCGGGCCACCGAACTGAACCGGCGCATCGGCGAGCGCGGCAACGAGATCCACTCGCTGACCTACCTGGCGCTGGCCCACCTCGGCACCGGGGAGGACGAGCGGGCGCGCGCCTGCCTCTCCCAGGCACTCGAACTGTGCGACGACTCCCGGCAGCCCGGGAACGTCGCCTTCGTGCTGGCGCACTGGGCCCGGATCTGCCAGCGCCTCGGCGAGCAGGACGCGGCCGCCGAGCACGCCGAGCGCGCCCTGGACCTGGTCTCCGCGGAGGGCACGGTGCTGCGCCAGGCGGCCGTGGTCAACGTGGTCGGTCTGGTCCACCTGCGCGGCGGCGCCCCCGCCCGGGCGATGGAACTCCACCGGCACGCCCATGAGCTGGCCTCCCGGCTCGGCTACCGCTTCGAGACGGCCCGCGCCCTGCACGGCATGGCCGAGGCGGCACAGGCCCTGGGCGACGAACCGACGGCGTCGCGCCACCAGTCGGCGGCGGACGAGCTGTACGACGCGATGGGGGTGACCCCGGAGGGCCGCCGCCTGTGACCCCGCGGTACCGCCGTCCGCGCGCCTGCCGCCTGCGGCGATACCGGTCCGGTCCCGGTGCGCGACGGCACCGACCGGGCGGGTGCCCGGCCGGTGCCGTCGACGTCGTGCGCGGGCCGTGCGAGCGGCCGCGGGATCAGGCGTGGATCATCGTGGGCTCCCGGTCGTCCGCCAGGAAGGACACGGAGTGCGCGTGGCTTCCCGTCGCTCCCGAGGTGATGTGCACCAGGGCGTCCTGCACACCGGTCGCCGGGACGGCCGCCGCGGTGCCGAGCGACAGGACACCTGCGCCGGCGAGCGCGGCCAGGACCGTCTTCGTACGCAGTGTGATGGTGCGCATAGGTGAACCCCCAGGTAGAGACGGATCGTGATCCGGTCGCCGGGCCTCTCCCCAGCGCCGTCACCGATGCTCTTGGGGGGCGATCCCCATGCCGTCCCCGCCGGTTCCCGGCCCGGGTCAGGCTCCCGGTACTCCTGGTTTCAACTGCTTCTGGGCCTCCTCGGGGCCGGGTTTCCGGGCGAACAGGAAGGCCTGTGCCACCTGCTCACCGAGGGATTCCGAGGGTTCGCGCACGGTCCGGGAGAGGATGCCGAAACCGGTATCGGTGAGCAGCTCCGCGACGTGCTCGGGGCGGCGCCGGTGGAAGTCCAGCACCACCGGGTGGCCCCAGGGCCGGTCGTGGCGGCGGGTGTGGTCCCCGGCCTGGAAGCCGAGCAGGAGGTGGCCTCCCGGCGCCAGCACCCGGTGGAACTCGGCGAAGAGCGCGGGCAACCGCTCGGCGGGGGTGTGGATGCTGGAGTACCAGGAGACGACCCCGGACAGCGCGCCGTCCGGGAGGTCGAGCTCCAGCATGGAGCCGAGCTCGAAGCGCAGCCCCGGGTTCTCCCGCCGGGCGATCGCGAGCATGGACTGCGACAGGTCGAGCCCGAACACGTCCAGGCCGAGCGCGGCGAGGCGCCCCGTCACCCGCCCCGGGCCGCAGCCGAGGTCGGCCACCCGGCCGCCGGGACCGACGAGTTCGGCGTACGTGGCGAGCAGGGCCGGCTCCAGGGGCCGGCCCGCGAACTCGTCCCGGAAGCGCTCGGCGTAGTCGTCGGCGACGGTGTCCCAGAAGACGCGGGTGGCGGCGATGAAGTCGTGGGCGGGCGGCCCGGAAGGAACGGGGCCGGAAGGGGCCTGGGCGTCAGTCATGGACAGCGACCGTAGTGGCCGGCTGTGACAGTGCGCGGTGGCGCCGGACGGCGAGGAAGGGAAACTCCGGCACCGGCGGTTGCGGGCGGTCGGGCACCCGGAGAATTCGCCGGGAATTCACCGGGACGACGGGCCGGAAAAGGCAGGAGCCCCGTCGCCGTACGGCGTGGGGCTCCTTGGGTACTGCACTCAGGTTCTGCGATCAGGCAGTGATCAGACGGGGGTGACGTTCTCCGCCTGCGGGCCCTTCGGGCCCTGCGTCACGTCGAAGCTCACCTGCTGGTTCTCCTCGAGGGAGCGGAAGCCGGTGGCGTTGATCGCGGAGTAGTGAACGAAGACGTCGGGGCCGCCGCCCTCCTGGGCGATGAAGCCAAAGCCCTTTTCGGCGTTGAACCACTTAACGGTTCCGGTAGCCATAAGCCCTCCTTGGGCTCAAAAGGGTTGCCCTGCTCCAGAACCTGCACGTGCGAAACGGTGCTGCACAACTGCATTCGTCTGAAAACGACGAGAGCCCGCGGTCACATGCTCCGCAGGCTCTGTACTGCAAGGGAAACCAAACTGCAACTTGCGGCGAGCCTAGCATGTGGGCAGCCGGATGCAATAGAGGTCAAGATCACTTCACCCGAATGTTTGAAACCCCGGGTGGGTGTGCTGACGGTGGGGTCGGTCTCAGCACGGTACAGGACGGGGTCTAGCCTCGCGATGTGGACAATTCTCGCACTCGGCCGCGCGTCGGCCACATCCAGTTCCTGAACTGCCTGCCCCTCTACTGGGGGCTCGCGAGAACCGGCACGCTCCTCGACTTCGAGCTCACGAAGGACACCCCGGAGAAGCTCAGCGAGCAGCTCGTGCGTGGCGACCTGGACATCGGTCCGGTCACCCTCGTGGAGTTCCTGCGCAACGCCGACGACCTCGTCGCCTTCCCGGACATCGCCGTCGGCTGCGACGGCGACGTGATGTCGTGCGTGATCGTCTCGCAGGTGCCCCTCGACCGGCTGGACGGCGCCAGGGTCGCCCTCGGCTCGACCTCCCGGACCTCGGTCCGGCTGGCCCAGCTCCTGCTGGCCGAGCGGTTCGGCGTGCGGCCCGACTACTACACCTGCCCGCCCGACCTGAGCCTGATGATGCAGGAGTCGGACGCCGCCGTCCTCATCGGCGACGCCGCCCTGCGCGCCAACCTGATCGACGGACCCCGCTACGGCCTCGAGGTGCACGACCTGGGCGCGCTGTGGAAGGAGTGGACCGGCCTGCCGTTCGTCTTCGCGGTCTGGGCGGCCCGGCGCGACTACGCGGAACGCGAGCCGTTCATCACCCGCAAGGTCCACGAGGCCTTCCTCGCCTCCCGCAACCTCTCCCTGGAGGAGGTCGGCAAGGTCGCCGAACAGGCCGCCCGCTGGGAGTCCTTCGACGAGGCCACCCTGGAGCAGTACTTCACCACCCTCGACTTCAGCTTCGGCGGACCGCAGCTGAAGGCGGTCGCGGAGTTCGCCCGCCGGGTCGGCCCCACGACCGGCTTCCCGGCGGACGTACGGGTGGACCTGCTTCAGCCGTGAACCCCGCGGCACTACGCTGCGGGCAGCAGTGAGGCGTTGCGCAAGGGCGTTACGGGGGAGAGGTGGACGCCATGCAGCCGCTCGGAGCCGACGAACCGGCCGCCGTCGGGCCCTACCGGCTGCTCGGCCGGCTCGGCTCCGGCGGCATGGGCCGGGTCTACCTGGGCCGCAGCGCGGGCGGCCGCACGGTCGCCGTGAAGATCGTGCACCCGCACTTCGCGCTCGACGAGGAGTTCCGGGCCCGCTTCCGGCGTGAGGTGGAGGCCGCCCGCCGGGTCGGCGGCGCCTGGACGGCGTCCGTCCTGGACGCCGACCCCGAGGCGGCCGTGCCCTGGGTCGCCACCGCCTACGCGGCCGGTCCCTCCCTCGCCGCGGCCGTCACCGAGGGCGGCGCGCTGCCCGCGCACACCGTACGGGCCCTGGGCGCCGGCCTCGCCGAGGCCCTGACGGCGGTGCACGAACTGGGCCTGGTCCACCGGGACGTGAAGCCCTCCAACGTGCTGCTGACCCTGGACGGCCCGCTCCTCATCGACTTCGGCATCGCGCGGGCCACCGCAGGCACGGCGTCCCTGACCGCGACCGGCGTCTCGGTCGGCTCGCCCGGCTACATGGCCCCCGAGCAGATCCTCGGCAAGGGCGTCACCGGCGCGGCCGACGTCTTCTCGCTCGGTGCGGTGCTGGCCTACGCGGCGACCGGCGAGCCCCCCTTCCCCGGCGACTCCTCGGCCGCGCTGCTCTACAAGGTGGTCCACGAGGAGCCGGAACTGGGCTCGCTGACCGGCGAGCTGCGCCAGGCGGCGGCCGCCTGCCTGGCGAAGGACCCGGCGGCCCGCCCGGCCCCCGCCGAACTGGCCCGTCGGCTCGCCCCCGAGGGCGCCGCCCGGCTGGTCACCGGCGGCTGGCTCCCGGGCCCCCTGGTGGAACAGGTCAGCCGCAGCGCCGTACACCTCCTCAACCTCGACACGACGGACCCGGCCCCTTCGGGCCCGATCCGTTTCAGCAGCCCCTCGATCAGCGGGACTTCCCCCACGGGGACACCGGCGGCGGGCGTGCCGGCGGCCCGCCCGGCCGACTTCCCGGGCGGCTCCCCGGCGGGCGGCTCCCCTGTGGGCGGGGCTGCGGGGGTGACGCCGCCGGGGGCGGTTGCTTCGGCGGGTGGGTTCGCGGGGGCCGGTTCTTCGGTGGGTGGGGTTGCGGGGGCTGAGCCTTCGGTGGGCGGTGCCTCGGGGGCGGGTGCTTCGGTGGGTGGGTTCGCGGGGGCCGGTTCTTCGGTGGGTGGGGTTGCGGGGGCTGAGCCTTCGGTGGGCGGTGCCTCGGGGGCGGGTGCTTCGGTGGGCGATGCCCCGGGCGCAGGTGCTCCGGTGGGTGGGTTCGCGGCGGCCGGGCCTTCGGTGGGCGGCGCCCCGGTGGCCGGTCCGCCCGGGGGCGAGTTCCCGGTGGCCGGCCTCTCCGACGGCGGGGCCGTGGTCCCCGGGTTCGCCAGGGGCGGCACCGCGGGCTCCGGGTTCGCCGGGGGCGGCTCGGCCGCAAAGAGTCCCTCGGTGCGCGGGCCCGCCGGGCCGGTGCCGGACGGCGGGTGGCCGGGAGGGGGCCCGGGCGGGTCCGGGGCGGCCGGCGGGGTGTTCGGGCCGGCTCCGTCGATGACGCCGCCGCCGGCCGGGTCTCCCGCCACGGGGGCGGGTCCCGCGGGCGGAGAGCCGACCGTGGTGCCCGGGCAGCGGGACGCGGTGGCCCCGCCCGGCAAGGTCACCGTCAGCGTCGCGGCCGCCTCGACGCCGGGGGAGAGCGGGCGCGGACGGCGGGTGAGCTGCACCGTCGCGCTGGCCGTGGCCGGCGCCCTGGCCGCGGTGACCGTGGGACTCGGGGCGCTGCTGCAGCCGTGGGCCCGAGGTGACCACGACTCGGCGGGCAGCGCGCCCCCCGCCCCCCACTCGTCGCGGCCGGCCGACGGTCGGACCCAGGAGCCGGGTGCCACCCAGGGCGCCCGGACGCCGTCCCCCAGCCGCAGCCGAGGCACAGGCACTTCGGGCGCCGTCCCCGCCCGCTACATCGGCACGTGGGAGGGCGAGGCCAGCGGGCTCGGCGGCAGCCTGCCCATGGGCACCTTCCGGCTCACCGTCCACCGGGCGGGACCGGGCCAGGAACTGGGCCGGCTCAAGCAGACCGACCAGCTCGGCGGCGTCTGCACCGACATCCTCACCCTGGGGAAGGTGACGGACACCGGTATCGAGGCGACCTCGACGGGCGCGCCGGGCAACCACGCGGGCTGCAACCCCACCCCCCACCCGGTGCGGTTGACGCCGGTGGGCGACGACCTGAAGTACGCCTCGGACAGCTCGGCCGAGGGCAATCCGGTCGCCCGCATGTCGAAGGTGGGCTGATCCGGCCCCATGAGCACCGCACTGACCAGCACCGCACTGACCGACTTGGCCGAGGCGAGCACCGGTGTGCTGGTCCTCGTCGCCGTGCTGTGGGGCGCGGCGGCGGGCGCTCTGCTCCCGCGGGCCGCCTACCGCTTCGCCGCCCCGGAGGAGGAGCCCTGGCGCGACCGGTGCCCGGCGGGCCACCCCGTCCACGGCTGGCTCGGCCGGACGGTGTGCCGGGAGTGCGGCCGGGCTCCGTGCCCGGCGACCCCCTCCGCGGCCCGGCTCGCCGTCGCCACCGCCGTGGTCTGCGCCGTGCTCGCCGTGGCCACCGGCACCCGGCCCGAGCTGGCCGTCTGGCTGCTGCTCACCCCGGTGTGGGTGCTGCTGGCCGCCGTCGACCTGCGGGTGCGGCGGCTGCCCGACCCGCTCACCCTGCCGCTCGCGGCCGCGGCGCTCGCCCTGCTCGGACTGGCCGCGCTGCTGCCCGAGCACGCCGGGCACTGGCCCACCGCGCTGTACGGCGCCCTCGCGCTCGGCGGCGGCTACTTCGTGCTGTGCCTCGTCAACCCGGCGGGCATGGGCTTCGGCGACGTGAAGCTGGCCCTGGGCGCGGGCGCCGTCCTCGGCTGGTACGGCTGGCCGACCCTCCTGCTCGGCACCTTCGCCGGTTTCGCGCTCGGCGCGCTCTACGGCGGCGCGCTGGTCCTCGCCCGGCGGGCGGGCCGCAAGACGGGGATCCCGTTCGGGCCGTTCCTCCTCGCGGGAACCGTCGCGGGCCTGCTGGTCGGCGCGTACGCGGCCTGACGGCGGGCGGACAAAGGGGCTGGCGTAGGCTGGTTCGGTCCGTCCACAACCCTTGACGAAAGGGACGCCCGGTGACCGAGAAGGCCGACCTCGCTTCCGTTGATGTCACAGCCGTACTCGACCGAGCGGCAGGGGGCGGACGCATCACGCCCGAGGAAGCGCTGGTCCTCTACCGCGACGCGCCCCTGCACGCGCTGGGCGCCGCCGCCGACGCCGTACGCCGCCGCAAGTACGCCGGCGTCGAGCACATCGCGACGTACATCATCGAGCGCAACATCAACTACACGAACGTGTGCGTCACGGCGTGCAAGTTCTGCGCGTTCTACGCGGCCCCCAAGGACACCGCCAAGGGCTGGACCCGCGACCTCGACGACATCCTGCGCCGCTGCGCCGAGACGGTCGAACTGGGCGGCACCCAGATCATGTTCCAGGGCGGCCACCACCCGGACTACGGCGTCGAGTACTACGAGTCGCACTTCAAGGCCATCAAGGACGCCTTCCCGCAGCTCGTGATCCACTCGCTGGGCGCCTCCGAGGTCGAGCACATGGCCCGGATCAGCGGCGTCTCGGTGGAAGAGGCCATCACCCGCATCCACGAGGCGGGCCTGGACTCCTTCGCCGGCGCCGGCGCCGAACTCCTCCCGGAGCGGCCGCGCAAGGCCATCGCCCCGCTGAAGGAGAGCGGCGAGCGCTGGCTGGAGATCATGGAGACCGCGCACCGGCTCGGCGTGGAGTCGACGTCCACCATGCTGATGGGCACGGGCGAGACGAACGCCGAGCGCATCGAGCACCTGCGCATGATCCGGGACGTGCAGGACCGCACGGGTGGCTTCCGCGCCTTCATCCCGTACACCTACCAGCCCGAGAACAACCACCTGAAGGGCCGCACCCAGGCGACCCTCTTCGAGTACCTGCGGATGATCGCGATCGCCCGCCTCTTCCTGGACAACGTCCAGCACATCCAGGGCTCGTGGCTGACCACCGGCAAGGAGGTCGGCCAGCTCTCCCTGCACTACGGCGCGGACGACCTCGGCTCGATCATGCTGGAGGAGAACGTGGTCTCCTCGGCCGGCGCCAGGCACCGCTCCAACCGGCTCGAGATCATCGACCTCATCCGCAAGGCCGGCCGCGTCCCGGCGCAGCGCGCCACGACCTACGAGCACCTCGTGGTGCACGACGACCCGGCGAACGACCCGGTCGACGACCGGGTGGTCTCCCACATCTCCTCCACGGCGATCGAGGGCGGCACCGCCCACCCCGAACTGAAGCTGCTGGCCTCCAACTAGAGCGAAGCGGACGTCCCGTGCTGACCCTTCACGTGGCCGAGCAGTCACCCGGGGCGGCGGTGCTGGCCGACGGCGCGTCCGTCGCCGCCGTCGGCCCGTTCCAGGAACTGGCCGACGGCCACCCCGGGGCCCGGGTGCGGCGCTGGCCCGGCATCCTGACCCCGGGCCTGCTGAACCCGTACGGCCCGGAGCTGCTGGAGGCCACCTACCACCCCGACCCGCGCGAGGCCGACGAGTTCGGCACCGAGCCCGTCGGCGGGGAGCGGGCGCGGGAGATCTTCCGCGCCGAGCCCGCGCGCCTCGGCGCGAGCGCGCGGCGCGGGGTGCAGCGGATGCTGGCGCACGGCACGGTGGCGGTGGCCGGGGAACTGCGGTCGCGGGCCGCGCTCGACGCGGTGCGCAGGGCGGGCCTCGCGGTGGGACGGCGGCCGGACCGGCTGCCCGGCCCGGCGGCGCTGTCCCCGGCACCGCTGATCCTGCTGCCCGGCCTGGTGCCGGGCGGTCCGGCCCGGTTCGCCGTGTTCGACGTCGGCGACCGCGCCGAACTGGTCCGGCGCGGCGCCGGGACCTGCGTGGCGACCGTGATCGGCGGGCGGCTGGTCTACCGCGCCCGCTGATCCGGGCTCAGCCCGACCGCGACGTGGCCGCGAGGAAGAAGCCGCGACCGGTCCCGTGAGACCGTGCTGCAACAATGGGCGGGTGACCCGCGCTTCCCTGAACAAGCAGCCGCACGAAGTCGCCTCGATGTTCGACGACGTGGCGGAACGGTACGACCTGACCAACGACGTGCTGTCGCTCGGCCAGGACCGGCGCTGGCGCAAGGAGGTGGCGAAGGCGGTCGACGCGCGTCCCGCGCAGAAGATCCTCGACCTCGCGGCCGGCACCGCGACCTCCTCGCTGCCCTTCGCGCAGGCGGGCGCGTACGTGGTGCCCTGCGACTTCTCCCTCGGGATGCTCCAGGTCGGCAAGAAGCGCAACACCTGGCTGCCGTTCACGGCGGGCGACGCGACGCGGCTGCCGTTCCGGGACGACACCTTCGACGCCGTCACCATCTCCTTCGGGCTGCGCAACGTGCAGGACACCGACGCGGCCCTGCGCGAGATGTACCGGGTGACCCGGCCCGGCGGCCGCGTGGTGATCTGCGAGTTCTCGCACCCGACCTGGGCGCCCTTCCGCACCGTCTACACCGAGTACCTGATGCGGGCGCTGCCGCCGGTCGCGCGCGCGGTGTCCTCGAACCCGGACGCGTACGTCTACCTCGCCGAGTCCATCCGGGCCTGGCCCGACCAGCCGGCCCTCGCCGAGCGGCTGCGCAAGGCGGGCTGGTCGAAGCCGGCCTGGCGCAACCTGACCGGCGGCGTGGTCGCGCTGCACCGGGCCTTCAAGGAGGGCTGAACCCCGCCGGGCCGTGGGCGGCGCGGCGGCGCGCTCAGCGGTTGATCATCTCGAAGGCGTCCCCGGGCTCGCCGAGTTCCCGCTGGACCCCTCCGGAGGGCGGCCGTGGGATGCGTGGCTCGCGCACGCCTCCGCCGCCCTCGCCCTCACCGAAGTCGAACCACACGTAGACCATCGAGTCCGGCGGCACCTCGGCGCCGGGCTGCGGATACTGGCGTACGACGTAGTCGACGACCGTGTGCGCGAAGTCGGGGCGGTCCGGCGCGTTGAGGAACAGGCCCCGCGCCCGGGCCGTTTCGCGCGCGTCCATGGCCATGAGGCCGACCAGACGAGGGACGCGCGTCTCAGGTGATTTGGGTGTTATACGCAAGATGTCACCCCCAGCGGTACTGGCAGGGTAACTCCGTGCCGGTGCCACCCGGAAGCTTCGGGTGGCTATCTGTAACACTTGGTCACTTTCCGTCACCAAAGCGGTGATCGCCGGTTCCGGTCACAGGTCGAGCCGGTAGCAGTGCCCCTCCCGCTCCGAGGCCGGGGTCGTGAACTGTTCCACGAGCCGCATGCCCAGCCGCCGGGTCACCGCGATGGAGCGGGTGTTGCGCGCGTCGACCATCGCCACCACGTGCGGCACCCCCGCCTCCCGCAGCCGGCCGAGGGTCTCCTCGGCCGCCGCCGAGGCGTACCCCAGGCCCCAGTGCGCCCGGCCGAGCCGCCAGCCGATCTCGATCTCGCCCGCCGGACCCCACGCGTGCGGCCACGGCTGCGCGCCGGTGAAGCCGACGACGTCCCCGGAGCCGTCCAGCACCGACCACAGGCAGAACCCGCGCTCCGCGTCGTGCCGGCGCTGGCGCGCGGTCAGCTCCTCGTACACCGAGAGCTCGGCCGCGCGGCCACCGTGGAACTCCATGACCTCGGGGTCCGCGAAGACCCGGTGCCAGGCGAACGCGTCCTCGTCGGTGGGCACACGCAGCCGTACTGCGGGGAGAGCTCGGTTCACTGGGCAGCCCTTCAGCCGGGTGATCAATTCTGCTGAATAGACTGCCCATGTCCAGTGCCGGTCGGCACGCAGATTTCAAACCTTGGGGAGATCCCGCCGTGACCGAGCCCCTCTCCGAAAACACCGCCGATGTGATCGTCGTCGGCGCGGGGCCAGCCGGCTCCACGACCGCGTACCACCTCGCCAAGGCCGGTCTCGACGTACTGCTGCTGGAGAAGACCGAGTTCCCGCGTGAGAAGGTCTGCGGCGACGGTCTCACCCCGCGCGCGGTCAAACAGCTCGTCGCCATGGGCATCGACATCTCCGAGGAGGCCGGCTGGCTGCGCAACAAGGGCCTGCGCATCATCGGCGGCGGCAGCCGTCTCCAGCTCGACTGGCCCGATCTGGCCTCCTTCCCGAACTACGGCCTCGTCCGCAAGCGCGACGACTTCGACGAGCAGCTCGCCCGCAACGCCCAGAAGGCCGGCGCCCGCCTGTACGAGCGCTGCAACGTCTCCGGCCCCGTCGTCGACGACCGCACCGGCCGCATCACCGGCGTGACCGCCAAGCTCGGCGAGGAGAAGCGCGAGGTCACCTTCCACGCGCCGCTCGTCGTCGCCGCCGACGGCAACTCCACCCGCCTGTCCCTCGCGATGGGCCTGCACCGCCGCGAGGACCGTCCGATGGGCGTCGCGGTCCGCACGTACTTCGAGAGCCCCCGGCACGAGGACGACTACCTGGAGTCCTGGCTGGAGCTGTGGGACCGGCGCGGCGCCCAGGACCGCCTGCTGCCCGGCTACGGCTGGATCTTCGGCATGGGCGACGGCACCTCCAACGTCGGCCTCGGCGTCCTCAACACCTCCGCCTCCTTCAAGGAGCTGGACTGGCGCGAGATCCTCAAGGCCTGGTGCGCCTCCATGCCCGAGGACTGGGGGTACACCCCCGAGAACATGACCGGCCCGATCCGCGGCGCCGCCCTGCCCATGGCCTTCAACCGCCAGCCGCACTACACCAAGGGCCTGCTGCTCGTCGGCGACGCCGGCGGCCTGGTGAACCCCTTCAACGGCGAGGGCATCGCCTACGCCATGGAGTCCGGCCAGCTCGCCGCCGACGTCGTCGTGCAGGCCCACGCGCGGGCGACGCCCGCCCAGCGGGAGATCGCGCTCCAGCGCTACCCGCGCGTCCTCAAGGACACCTACGGCGGCTACTACAGCCTCGGCCGCGCCTTCGTGAAGCTCATCGGCAACCCGAAGGTCATGCAGATCGCCGCCCAGCGCGGTCTCACCCACCCGATGCTGATGAAGTTCACCCTCAAGCTGCTGGCGAACCTCACCGACCCCACCGGCGGCGACGCCATGGACCGCATCATCAACGGCCTGAGCAGGGTGGCCCCGAAGGCCTGAGCCCTCGCGGGGGCCGTCGTGGGGGGCCTTCGCGGGTCCTGGGCCCGGCTCAGCCGCTCAGCTGCTCGGCCCTGGCGGCCCGGCGGGCGAACACCTCGTCCCGCCGGTCCGCCATCTGCCGCAACGCGTCCTTCTTCTCCCGTTTCGAGAGCCGGTCCAGGTAGATGTGGCCCTCGGTGTGGTCGGTCTCGTGGACCAGGCAGCGCGCGAAGTACCCCGTGCCCTCGATCAGCAGCGGGTTGCCGTCCCTGTCCTGCCCGCGCACCACGGCGCGTTCGGGCCGGGGCACGTCCATCACGGCACCCGGCACGGACAGGCACCCCTCGCCCTCGTCGATCAGCCGCCGCCCGGCCGAGGCGGCCTCCAGCACCGGATTGACGATATGCCCGACATGACGGACACCGTCGTCGTCGGGGCAGTCGTACACGAACAGCCGCAGATCCACCCCGACCTGATTGGCCGCCAGTCCCGCGCCCTCGGCGACGTACATGGTGAGGAACATGTCGTCGATGAGCGCGGCGAGGTCGGGCCCGAACTCGGTCACGTCCCGGCAGGGCCGGTGCAGGACCTCCTCGCCGACCTCGGTGATGCGGCGCACCGCGCCGCGCCCGGCCTCGGGGGCGTGGCGGGGGTAGTGGTCGGCGGGGGCGCCCTGTACGAACACACTGGGCATCGCTGTGTCTCCCTGCGTCGTGAGGATGTGCGTCTCATGACAACAGAACGGGCCCGGCCGTCACAGGGGCACGCCGGACACGCGGGACCCGCCGGAACCGGCCGGGAGGCGCCGGAACCGGCCGGGAGGCGCCGTACACGCCCTCCGGCGGGTACGCCGAAGGGCCGCTGCCCCCAAGCGGCTGCGGCCCTGCGTGCGTGAGACGGCGTCCCGGATGCTCAGAGCACCCGCACGGCGCCGGTCGGCGGGTCGTACGACAGCGGGTGCTCCCCGACGCCGCTGGACGGGTTCTGCGCGCCGACGAACATGCCGTCGCCCACGTACACCGCCACGTGGTACGCGCTGCCCGCGCTGCCCCAGTACAGGATGTCGCCCGGCTGCAGGTTGCTCAGCGAGACCTGGGTGCCGGCGGTCGACTGGTCCTGGGAGACGCGCGGCAGGCTGATGCCCACCTGCTTGAAGGCCGTCTGCACCAGACCGGAGCAGTCGTAGGCCGAGGGGCCGGTGGCGCCGGAGACGTACGCCTTGCCGATCTGCGCCTTCACGAAGTTCACGACGGCGGCGGCCGAACCGGTGGCCGTGGACGTGCTGGTGGAGGTGGAGGTCGAGACGTCGGCGCCCGCCGTGGTGGAGAGCGTCGTCCGCTCCGCGTTGCGCGAGGCGCGCGCCGCGGCGGCCTTCCGGGCGGCCTCCTGGGCCTTCTTCTTGGCTTCCGCCGCCTTCTGCTTCGCGTCCGCCAGGTCCGACTTGGCCTGCTTGGCGGCGTTTGCGGCGGCCGCGTCACGCTCGGCCTGCAGCTGGTAGTTGGCGGCGGCCTGCTGCGTGGCGTCAGCGGACTGGGCGACCTGGGCGGCCAGGTCGGCCGTCAGGGTGGGCAGTTCGAGGGTCTGCGTCACGGGCTCGGCGGCGTTCGCCGAGCCGGCCGCCCCGGCTACTGCCAGGGTGCCGAGAACGCCACCGGCAACTCCCGCCCGCATCGCGATGGTGGACGCGCTGCGGCGGGGCTTCCGGTGGCTGCGTATGTGAGCGGTGTGGGACATGGGAACAACCGGTACCAGGGGCTCCTTCATATCTTCAAGAAACGTGTGGTGCGCCACAGTTACTCAATCGAGGCCGGAAAACCCGGGCGCGTCACTCTTTATTGACGCCGTAACGGACATTGCGGACCCACACGATCAAGCCCTTGATCACGGTCTTTGATCATTAAGTCCGAATTGCGGCGCGCCTACCATCGGTTGGGGTGGATGGCCAAGCCCCGTTCTCAGACGACTCTCATGGATGTGGCGGAGGTCACGGAACGGATGCCCGGAGGGCGGCGTCTCGCGCGCCCGGCAGTTCGTGAACGCGTGCACGCGTCCGCACCCCGTCCACATCGCGCCCCGGACCTCCCCCTGACGTGTGAACGCGGCTCTCTATCAGGGGGCACCGTCCAACGCCAATTTGCATGCAGCGGAACTCTCTTGATATGGAGACGCCCCTTCTGGCCTGCGATGACGAGCGAAAATGTCACTTCTGGTGATCAGCTGAACGCTTCGCGTGCGAAGATCACCCATCATCCGACTTCATGATCCTTCGTCAGGTGGTGGAGATCACAAAGCTTGTGTAATACCCCGTGTCGCAGATCACAGAGCGGCAGGCATAAGATGCGAGGCAGTTGGGCTTGTGACCTGCTTCACATGTTCTCGATCTTCGCTCGCGACGGGCGTGGCGCGAGGGACCGGTGGGACGGACGTGAGCCCAGTGCAACCGCCAGCAGTCAGCGCCGACTGAGAGGAGCGAGGAGCGGTGAACGCGTATGCGCCCATCCTCGTACTGGGAGCCCTCGGGGCAGGCTTTGCGATCTTCTCCGTGGTCATGGCCACGCTGATCGGTCCGAAGCGGTACAACCGGGCCAAACTCGAGGCCTACGAGTGCGGCATCGAGCCGACCCCCACGCCGGCCGGCGGCGGGCGCTTCCCCATCAAGTACTACCTGACGGCGATGCTCTTCATCGTCTTCGACATCGAGATCGTCTTCCTCTACCCCTGGGCCGTCACCTTCGACGCCCTGGGTGTTTTCGGGCTCGTGGAGATGCTGCTCTTCGTGCTCACCGTCTTCGTCGCGTACGCGTACGTATGGCGGCGCGGCGGCCTGGAATGGGACTGAGGGGCCTTTAGAGACATGGGACTCGAAGAAAAGCTGCCGAGCGGCTTCCTGCTCACCACCGTCGAGCAGGCCGCGGGCTGGGTGCGCAAGGCGTCCGTCTTCCCGGCCACGTTCGGCCTGGCCTGCTGCGCCATCGAGATGATGACCACCGGCGCCGGACGCTACGACCTCGCGCGCTTCGGCATGGAGGTCTTCCGCGGCTCGCCGCGCCAGGCGGACCTGATGATCGTCGCCGGCCGGGTGAGCCAGAAGATGGCGCCGGTGCTCAGGCAGGTCTACGACCAGATGCCGGCCCCGAAGTGGGTGATCTCCATGGGCGTCTGCGCCTCCTCGGGCGGCATGTTCAACAACTACGCGATCGTCCAGGGCGTCGACCACATCGTCCCGGTCGACATCTATCTCCCCGGCTGCCCGCCCCGGCCCGAGATGCTGATGGACGCGATCCTCAAGCTCCACCAGAAGATCCAGTCCTCCAAGCTCGGCGTGAACGCCGAGGAAGCGGCCCGCGAGGCGGAGGAGGCGGCGCTCAAGGCCCTGCCCACGATCGAGATGAAGGGGCTGCTGCGGTGAGCGACGGACACGGCACCAACGGCGCCGACGGGTCCGCGAACGGGGTGAACCCCGAGAAGGACCTCTCCGCCTCCAACCTCCCCGGCCAGCGCGGCCAGGGCGGTGAGGAGATCCGCGTCCAGCGCGGCATGTTCGGCGCCGACAACGGCGGCGACACCTCCGGCTACGGCGGACTGGTCCGCTCGGTCCGGCTCCCCGGGCCCGCGGCCCGGCCCTACGGCGGCTGGTTCGACGAGGTCGCCGACGAGCTGGAGGGCGCGCTGGAGGAGCAGGGACTGCTCCCCGGCAACGCCATCGAGAAGACGGTCGTCGACCGCGGCGAGATCACGTTCCACATCGAGCGCGAGCACCTGGTCCGCGTCGCCCGCACCCTGCGCGACGACCCCGCCCTGCGCTTCGAGCTGTGCACGGGCGTCAGCGGCGTCCACTACCCGCACGACAAGGGCCGCGAGCTGCACGCCGTCTACCACCTGCGCTCGATCACCCACAACCGGCTCGTCCGGCTGGAGGTCAGCGCCCCGGACGGCGACCCGCGCATCCCGTCGCTGGTCCCCGTCTACCCGACGAACGACTGGCACGAGCGCGAGACGTACGACTTCTTCGGAATCGTCTTCGACGGCCACCCGGCCCTGACGCGGATCATGATGCCGGACGACTGGCAGGGCCACCCGCAGCGCAAGGACTACCCCCTCGGCGGCATCCCCGTCGAGTACAAGGGCGCCCAGATCCCGGCTCCGGACCAGCGGAGGTCGTACTCGTGAGCACGCAGTCAGCATCAGCGGCCTCGGCCGCCTCGGCGCGCGAGACCACCGAGGGCACCGTCTACACGGTCACCGGTGGCGACTGGGACGAGGTCGTCCAGTCCGCGGCCCGCGCCGACGACGAGCGCATCGTCGTCAACATGGGTCCCCAGCACCCGTCCACCCATGGAGTGCTCCGCCTGATCCTGGAGATCGAGGGCGAGACGGTCACCGAGGCCCGCTGCGGCATCGGCTACCTGCACACCGGCATCGAGAAGAACCTCGAGTTCCGCACGTGGACGCAGGGCACCACGTTCGTGACGCGCATGGACTACCTGACGTCCTTCTTCAACGAGACCGCCTACTGTCTCGCCGTCGAGAAGCTGCTCGGCATCGAGGACCAGATCACCGAGCGCGCCAAGATCATCCGGGTGCTCCTGATGGAGCTGAACCGGCTCTCCTCGCACCTGGTGTGCATCGCCACCGGCGGCATGGAGCTGGGCGCCACCACGATCATGATCTACGGATTCCGTGATCGTGAAATGATTCTCGACATCTACGAGCTCATCACGGGCCTCAGGATGAACCACGCGTACATCCGGCCCGGCGGACTCGCCCAGGACCTGCCGCCCGGCGCGGTGGACCAGATCCGCGAGTTCGTCAAGAAGATGAGGAAGAACCTCCCGGAGTACGACAAGCTCGCCACCGGGAACCCCATCTTCAAGGCCCGTATGCAGGACGTCGGCTACCTCGACCTGGCCGGCTGCATGGCCCTCGGCGCCACCGGCCCGATCCTGCGCTCCACCGGCCTGCCGCACGACCTGCGCAAGTCGCAGCCGTACTGCGACTACGAGACGTACGACTTCGACGTCCCGACCGCCGACAGCTGCGACTCCTACGGACGGTTCCTGATCCGTCTGGAGGAGATGCGCCAGTCGCTCGGGATCGTCGAGCAGTGCCTCGACCGGCTGCAGCCCGGCCCGGTCATGGTCGCCGACAAGAAGATCGCCTGGCCGGCCCAGCTCGCCCTGGGACCGGACGGGCTCGGCAACTCCCTCGACCACATCAAGAAGATCATGGGCACCTCCATGGAGGCCCTGATCCACCACTTCAAGCTGGTCACCGAGGGCTTCCGGGTACCGCCGGGACAGGCCTACGCGGCCGTCGAGTCGCCCAAGGGCGAGCTCGGGGTCCACGCCGTCTCCGACGGCGGCACCCGCCCCTTCCGGGTCCACTTCCGCGACCCGTCCTTCACCAACCTGCAGGCCATGGCGGCGATGTGCGAGGGCGGCCAGGTCGCCGACGTCATCGTCGCCGTCGCGTCCATCGACCCCGTGATGGGAGGCGTCGACCGGTGACCACCAGTTCCTCGGAGCGGGGCGTCAGCCTGGGCATGCCCGAACTGCCCGCACCCGCGTACCCGGACGACGTCCGGGCCCGGCTGGAGACGGACGCGCGCGAGGTCATCGCGCGCTACCCGGACTCCCGGTCGGCCCTGCTGCCGCTGCTCCACCTCGTGCAGTCGGAGGAGGGCCACGTCACGCGCACCGGCATGCGGTTCTGCGCGGAGATGCTCGGCCTGACCACCGCCGAGGTCACCGCCGTCGCCACCTTCTACACCATGTACCGGCGCAAGGCCTCCGGCGACTACCAGGTCGGCGTCTGCACCAACACGCTGTGCGCGGTGATGGGCGGCGACGCGATCTTCGAGACCCTCCAGGAGCACCTGGGCATCGGCAACGGCGAGACCACCGGCGACGGCAAGGTCACCCTGGAGCACATCGAGTGCAACGCGGCCTGCGACTTCGCGCCCGTCGTGATGGTCAACTGGGAGTTCTTCGACAACCAGACCCCCGGCAGCGCCAAGCGCCTGGTCGACGACCTGCGCGAGGGGCGGCCCGTCCAGCCCACGCGCGGGGCGCGGCTGTGCACCTTCAAGGAGACCGCGCGGATCCTGGCCGGCTTCCCCGACGAGCGGCCCGGGGCCGTCGAGGAGAGCGGCGGCGCGGGACCGGCGTCGCTGGTGGGCCTCCGCCTGGCGAGGGGGGAGACCGCACCCGCGCGCGTGGTCCATCCGCGCGGAGGCCCGCACGAGCAGCCGCACGGCACCGCGCACGAGCCGTCGCCCGCCGAGCACCTCAGCTCCCACGACGCGCCGCAGGACACATCGGCCTCCGACCCCGCCCACCCGGCCGGGCCCGCCGCCGAGGAGGGGGAGTGATGACCGTGGTACCCGAGGTCAAGGACACGAGCCCGGAGAAGCTGCTCGCACCGGTGCTGTCGGCCTTCTGGGACGAGGACCGGTCCTGGAGCCTGGACGTCTACCGCAGGCACGGGGGGTACGAGGGGCTCCGCAAGGCGCTCGCCATGTCCCCGGACGACCTGATCGCCTACGTCAAGGAGTCCGGGCTGCGCGGCCGCGGCGGCGCGGGATTCCCGACCGGGATGAAGTGGCAGTTCATCCCGCAGGGGGACGGAAAGCCGCACTATCTCGTCGTCAACGCAGACGAGTCGGAGCCCGGGACCTGCAAGGACATCCCGCTCCTCTTCGCGAACCCGCACAGCCTCGTCGAGGGCATCGTCATCGCGTGCTACGCCATCAGGTCGTCGCACGCCTTCATCTATCTGCGGGGCGAGGTCGTCCCCGTCCTGCGGCGGCTGCACGAGGCCGTGCGCGAGGCCTACGCGGCGGGCTACCTCGGCGAGAACATCCTGGGCAGCGGGCTCGACCTGGAACTCACCGTGCACGCCGGCGCCGGCGCGTACATCTGCGGTGAGGAGACCGCCCTGCTCGACTCGCTCGAAGGCCGCCGCGGCCAGCCGCGGCTGCGTCCTCCCTTCCCCGCCGTCGAAGGGCTCTACGCCTGCCCCACTGTGGTGAACAACGTCGAGTCGATCGCGTCGGTTCCCGCCATCCTGAAGAACGGGAAAGACTGGTTCAGGTCCATGGGCAGCGAGAAGTCCCCGGGCTTCACGCTCTACTCGCTCAGCGGCCACGTCGCCAGCCCCGGCCAGTACGAGGCCCCGCTCGGCATCACGCTGCGCCAGCTCCTCGACATGAGCGGCGGGATGCGCGCCGGGCACCGCCTCAAGTTCTGGACCCCGGGCGGCTCCTCGACCCCGATGTTCACCGACGAGCACCTCGACGTCCCCCTCGACTACGAGGGCGTCGGCGCCGCCGGTTCCATGCTCGGCACCAAGGCCCTGCAGTGCTTCGACGAGACGACCTGCGTGGTGCGGGCGGTGACCCGCTGGACCGAGTTCTACGCCCACGAGTCCTGCGGCAAGTGCACGCCCTGCCGCGAAGGGACGTACTGGCTGGTGCAGTTGCTGCGGGACATCGAGGCGGGCAAGGGCGTCATGTCCGACCTCGACAAGCTGGGCGACATCGCCGACAACATCAACGGCAAGTCCTTCTGCGCCCTCGGCGACGGCGCGGCCTCACCCATCTTCTCCTCGCTGAAGTACTTCCGCGAGGAGTACGAGCAGCACATCACGGGCCGGGGCTGTCCCTTCGACCCGGCCAAGTCGACGGCCTGGGCGGACCGCCCGGAGGTGAACGCATGACCGTGACCACCAGTGCTCCCTCCGGAGGGGGAGAGGCGGCGGTCCCGCCGGAAGACCTCGTCACGCTGACGATCGACGGCGCCGAGATCAGCGTGCCCAAGGGCACCCTGGTCATCCGGGCCGCCGAGCAGCTCGGCATCGAGATCCCGCGCTTCTGCGACCACCCCCTCCTGGACCCGGCCGGTGCCTGCCGCCAGTGCATCGTCGAGGTCGAGGGCCAGCGCAAGCCGATGGCGTCCTGCACCATCACCTGCACGGACGGGATGGTGGTGAAGACCCACCTCACGTCGCCCGTCGCCGAGAAGGCCCAGCACGGGGTGATGGAGCTGCTGCTCATCAACCACCCGCTGGACTGCCCGGTCTGCGACAAGGGCGGCGAGTGCCCGCTGCAGAACCAGGCCATGTCGCACGGCAACGCGGAGTCCCGCTTCGAGGGCCGCAAGCGGACCTACGAGAAGCCGGTCCCCATCTCCACGCAGGTGCTGCTCGACCGCGAGCGGTGCGTGCTGTGCGCCCGCTGCACCCGGTTCTCCAACCAGGTCGCGGGCGACCCGATGATCGAGCTGGTCGAGCGGGGCGCGCTCCAGCAGGTCGGCACCGGCGAGGGCGACCCCTTCGAGTCGTACTTCTCCGGCAACACCATCCAGATCTGCCCGGTCGGCGCCCTCACCTCGGCCGCCTACCGGTTCCGCTCCCGCCCCTTCGACCTGGTCTCCTCGCCGTCGGTGTGCGAGCACTGCGCCGGCGGCTGCGCCACCCGCACCGACCACCGGCGCGGCAAGGTCATGCGGCGGCTCGCCGCCAACGACCCCGAGGTCAACGAGGAGTGGATGTGCGACAAGGGACGCTTCGCGTTCCGCTACGCACAGCTCAAGGACCGCCTCGACGTCCCCCTGGTGCGCAACGCCGAGGGCGTCCTGGAGGCCGCCTCCTGGCCCGAGGCGCTGGAAGCGGCCGCGCGCGGACTGACCGCCGCCCGGTCCCGGGCCGGTGTCCTCACCGGCGGCCGGCTGACCGTCGAGGACGCCTACGCGTACAGCAAGTTCGCGCGCGTGGCGCTCGACACCAACGACATCGACTTCCGCGCGCGCGTGCACAGCGGCGAGGAGGCCGACTTCCTGGCGTCCCGGGTGGCCGGCCGGGGCCGTGACCTCGACGGCACGGGCGTCACGTACGCCTCCCTGGAGAAGGCGCCCGCCGTCCTGCTCGTCGGGTTCGAGTCGGAGGAGGAGGCGCCCGGCGTCTTCCTGCGGCTGCGCAAGGCGTGGCGCAGGCACAAGCAGCGGGTCTACGCCCTCGCCACACACGCCACCCGGGGCCTGGAGAAGGCGGGCGGCACCCTGCTGCCGGCCGCTCCCGGCACCGAGACCGAGTGGCTGGACGCCCTCGCGAGCGGCGTCGGCCTGGAGGACTCCGGCACGGAGGCCGCGCAGGCGCTGCGCGCCGAGGGCGCCGTGCTCGTGGTGGGGGAGCGGCTCGCCGCGGTCCCGGGCGGGCTCACCGCCGCCGTACGCGCCGCCGCCGCGACCGGCGCCCGGCTCGTGTGGATTCCGCGGCGGGCCGGCGAGCGCGGCGCCGTCGAGGTGGGCGCGCTGCCGTCGCTGCTGCCGGGCGGCCGCCCGGCGACCGACCCGCGCGCGCGGGAGGAGGTCGCCGCCGTCTGGGGGCTGGCCGAACTGCCCGCGCGCTACGGCCGCGACACTCACCAGATCATCGAGGCCGCCGCCACCGGTGAACTCTCGGCCCTCGTGGTCGCCGGCGTGGAGCCGGCCGACCTGCCCGACCCGGCACGCGCGCGTGAGGCGCTCGACAGCGTCGGCTTCCTGGTGTCGCTGGAGCTGCGGCCCAGCGAGGTCACCGAACGCGCCGACGTCGTCCTGCCGGTCGCCGCGGTCGCCGAGAAGCCCGGCACCTTCCTGAACTGGGAGGGCAGGGTGCGGTTCTTCGACGCCGCCCTGAAGCCCGAGCAGATGACCCGCCGCCTCGCCCCGACCGACACGCGCGTGCTGCAGATGCTGGCCGACGCCATGGACGTCCACCTGGGCCTGCCCGATCTGCGCACCACGCGCGCGGAGATCGACCGGCTCGGCGCCTGGGACGGCCCGCGGGCCTCCGCGCCCGTGGAGTCCGCCAGGGCGCTGCCGCGCCCGGCCGCCGGGGAGGCCGTGCTCGCCGGCCACCGGCTGCTGCTCGACCAGGGCGTCCTGCAGGAGGGCGACGAGGCGCTCGCCGGCACCCGGCACGCCGCCCACGCCCGGCTGTCGTCCGCCACGGCCGCCGAGGCGGGCGTCGCGGACGGCGAGGTCCTGACCGTCACCGGTCCCCGGGGCACGGTCGGACTCCCGCTCCGGATCACCGACATGCCCGACCGGGTGGTCTGGCTCCCGCTGAACTCCGTCGGCGGCGGCGTCGCCTCCGACACCGGGGCCACTCCCGGCTCCCTCGTCCGCATCGGCCCGGCGGCCCGTGCCGAAGAAGCCCCCGAGGAGGTGGAGGCATGAGCCCGTACCTCGCCGCTGAAGACCTCTCGATGTTCGGCCGCGACCCCTGGTGGCTGGTCGTGATCAAGGCGGTCTTCTGCTTCGCCTTCCTGATGGTGACCGTGCTCTTCTCCATCGTGTGGGAGCGCAAGGTCGTCGCCTGGATGCAGCTGCGCATCGGCCCCAACCGGCACGGCCCCTGGGGCATGCTCCAGTCGCTCGCCGACGGCGTGAAGCTGATGCTCAAGGAAGACATCATCGTCAAGCGCGCGGACAAGGTGGTCTACGTCCTCGCACCGATCGTCGCGGCCATCCCGGCCTTCATGGCGATCGCGGTGATCCCCTTCGGCCCGGCCGACAACGAGATCTCGATCTTCGGCACCCGGACCACGATGCAGCTCACCGACCTGCCGATCGCGATGCTCTACATCCTCGCGGTCGCCTCGGTCGGCATCTACGGCATCGTGCTGGCCGGCTGGAGCTCCGGCTCCACCTACCCGCTGCTCGGCGGCCTGCGCTCGTGCGCCCAGATGATCTCCTACGAGATCGCCATGGGGGCCGCGTTCGCCTCGGTGTTCCTCTACTCCGGGTCGATGTCGACCTCCACGATCGTGGCGCAGCAGCACGACCGCTGGTACATCCTGCTGCTGCCGGTCTCGTTCATCCTCTACATCGTCACGATGGTCGGCGAGACCAACCGCGCCCCCTTCGACATGCCCGAGTCCGAGGGTGACCTCGTCGGCGGCTTCAACACCGAGTACTCGTCCATCAAGTTCGCGATGTTCATGCTCGCCGAGTACGTGAACATGGTGACGGTCTCGGCCGTGTCGACCACCCTGTTCCTCGGCGGCTGGCGCGCCCCCTGGCCCATCAGCGGCTTCTGGGCGGGCGCGAACCACGGCTGGTGGCCGCTGCTCTGGTTCGTCATCAAGGTCCAGCTGCTGCTGTTCTTCTTCATCTGGCTGCGCGGCACGCTCCCACGCGTCCGCTACGACCAGCTGATGAAGCTCGGCTGGAAGGTCCTCATCCCGGTCTCCGTGACCTGGCTGATGCTCGTCGCGACCGTACGGGTGCTGCGCAACGAGCACTACGACTTCGCCGACATCGCCCTCTACGTCGGCGGGGGCGTCCTCGCCCTGCTGCTGCTCTCCTTCGTCGCCGACATGTTCCGCGACCGGGGCGACAAGGGCGGCAAGGGAGCCGGGCAGCCGGCCGCCGCCGGACCGGCCGGGTTCGACCCGATGGCGGGCGGGTTCCCCGTACCGCCGCTGCCCGGACAGGAGCTGCCCCCGGTGCCCAGGCGCCGCTCGCGCCGCGAGGGCGAGCTGATTGTCAGTGGCGGACCGGACACTGTCAGTGACGGATCCACGGAGGGAAAGGAGGCGTCCGATGGCTGAGGAGCCGAAGGAGTCCGGGCAGGCGAAGCCCGGCTTCCAGAACCCGGTGGCCGGCTTCGGCGTGACCTTCAAGGCCATGTTCAAGAAGCGGCTGACCGAGCAGTACCCGGAGCAGCAGAAGACCACGGCTCCGCGGTTCCACGGACGGCACCAGCTCAACCGCCATCCGGACGGCCTGGAGAAGTGCGTCGGCTGCGAGCTGTGCGCCTGGGCCTGCCCCGCCGACGCCATCTACGTGGAGGGCGCCGACAACACCGAGGAGGAGCGCTACTCCCCGGGCGAGCGCTACGGCCGCGTCTACCAGATCAACTACGCCCGCTGCATCCTGTGCGGGCTGTGCATCGAGGCGTGCCCCACGCGCGCGCTGACGATGACCAACGAGTTCGAACTGGCCGACTCCAGCCGCGCCAACCTCATCTACACCAAGGAGCAGCTGCTCGCCGGTCTCGAGGACGGCATGGTCGACACGCCCCACGCGATCTTCCCGGGCACCGACGAACAGGACTACTACCGGGGCCTGGTGAGCGAGGCGGCGCCGGGGACGGTGCGGCAGGTCGCCGTGTCCAAGGGCGAGGAGCCCGAGGAGGCCGCGGCCACCACCGGTGCGCAGGAACCCGCCTCGCGGGAGGTGACCGGCCGATGAGCGCGCAGCAACTCGCCGCCGCCTACACCACGTCCACCGGTGAGGCCTTCCAGTTCTGGATCCTCGGCACCGTCGCGGTGCTGGGCGCCCTCGGCACCGTCTTCATGAAGAAGGCCGTGCACAGCGCGCTCAGCCTCGCCGGGACCATGATCGTCCTGGCGGTGTTCTACCTCGTCAACGGCGCCTACTTCCTCGGCGTCGTCCAGATCGTCGTCTACACCGGCGCGATCATGATGCTGTTCCTGTTCGTGGTGATGCTCGTCGGCGTCACGGCCGCGGACTCGCTCAAGGAGACCATCAAGGGCCAGCGCTGGCTCGCCCTGCTGTGCGGGGTCGGCTTCGGCGTCCTGCTGTTCGCGGGCATCGGGCACGCCTCCCTGACCCAGTTCGACGGCACCGGACAGGCGAACGCGAACGGCAACGTGGAGGGGCTCGCGTCCCTCATCTTCACCAAGTACGTCTTCGCCTTCGAGATCACCGGCGCCCTGCTGATCACGGCCGCCGTCGGCGCCATGGTGCTCACCCACCGCGAGCGCACCGAGCGGGCGAGGACCCAGCGCGAGCTGTCCGAGCAGCGCATCCGCGAAGGCAAGCACATCCCGCCGCTGCCGGCCCCCGGCGTCTACGCCCGGCACAACGCCGTGGACATCGCCGGCCTGCTGCCCGACGGCACGCCGTCGGAGCTGACCGTCAGCAAGACGCTGCGCGAGCGCGGCCAGATCCGCGACGTGTCCACCGAGGCGCTCAACGACCTGCGGGCGCTGGAGCAGCGCGCCGAGGAGCGCCTGGAGCGGACCGCGATCGAGCCGACGACGTTCAAGCGGTCCGAGGAGGCGTCGAAGTGAACCCGGTCAACTACCTCTATCTCGCGGCCCTGCTGTTCACCGTCGGCGCGACCGGGGTGCTGATCAGGCGCAACGCGATCGTCGTGTTCATGTGCGTCGAGCTGATGCTCAACGCCTGCAACCTCGCGTTCGTCGTCTTCTCCCGGATGCACGGCAACCTCGACGGCCAGATCATCGCCTTCTTCACGATGGTCGTCGCCGCCGCGGAGGTCGTGGTGGGCCTCGCGATCATCGTGTCGCTGTTCCGCACCCGCCACTCGGCCTCGGTCGACGACGCCAGCCTGATGAAGCTGTAAGGGGTCGGAAGAATCGTGGAGAACCTGATCGCGCTGCTCATCGCGGCGCCCCTGCTCGGAGCGGCCGTCCTCCTGACCGGCGGCCGGCGGCTGGACGCCGTCGGCCACTGGATCGGCACGCTCCTGTCGGCCGCATCCTTCGTGATCGGCCTGACCCTCTTCGCCGACCTGCTCGGCCGGAACGCCGAGCACCGCACGCTGACCCAGCACCTGTGGACGTGGATCTCGGTCGGCAGCTTCCAGGCGGACGTCACCTTCCGCCTCGACCAGCTGTCGATGACGTTCGTCCTGCTGATCACCGGCGTCGGCTCGCTCATCCACCTCTACTCGGTCGGGTACATGGAGCACGACGAGCGGCGCCGCCGCTTCTTCGGCTACCTGAACCTGTTCCTCGCGGCGATGCTGCTGCTCGTCCTCGCCGACAACTACCTGCTCCTGTACGTCGGCTGGGAGGGCGTCGGTCTCGCCTCCTACCTGCTGATCGGCTTCTGGCAGCACAAGCCCAGCGCCGCCACGGCGGCGAAGAAGGCGTTCCTGGTCAACCGGGTCGGCGACATCGGCCTGTCCATCGCGATCATGCTGATGTTCACCACCTTCGGCACCTTCGCCTTCGGCCCGGTCCTCAGCCACACCGGTGACGCCTCCGAGGGCAGGCTGACCGCCATCGGCCTGATGCTGCTCCTCGCCGCCTGCGGCAAGTCGGCCCAGGTGCCGCTGCAGTCCTGGCTCGGGGACGCCATGGAGGGCCCCACCCCGGTGTCGGCCCTGATCCACGCCGCCACGATGGTGACCGCCGGCGTCTACCTGATCGTCCGCTCCGGTGCCCTCTTCAACGCGGCTCCCGACGCGCAGCTCGCCGTCACCGTCGTCGGCGCGGTCACGCTGCTGTTCGGTGCGATCGTCGGTTGCGCCAAGGACGACATCAAGAAGGCGCTGGCCGGCTCGACCATGTCGCAGATCGGCTACATGGTGCTGGCCGCGGGCCTCGGCCCGATCGGCTACGTCTTCGCGATCATGCACCTGGTCACGCACGGCTTCTTCAAGGCCGGGCTGTTCCTCGGCGCCGGTTCCGTCATGCACGGCATGAACGACGAGGTCGACATGCGCAAGTACGGCGGCCTGCGCAGGTACATGCCGGTCACCTTCGTCACCTTCGGCCTCGGTTACCTCGCCATCATCGGCTTCCCGTTCCTGTCCGGCTTCTACTCCAAGGACGCCATCATCGAGGCGGCCTTCGCCAAGGGCGGCACCCAGGGCTGGATCCTCGGGAGCGTGGCCCTGCTGGGCGCGGCCATCACGGCCTTCTACATGACGCGCGTGATGCTGATGACCTTCTTCGGCGAGGAGCGCTGGCGCAACCAGCCCACCCGTTCCCCGCAGGCGCCGAGCGCCGAGCCCGCGGCGGAGCGGCACGGCGAGCACGCCGAGCCGCACCCGCACGAGTCGCCCAAGATCATGACGATCCCCATGATCGTGCTGGCCGCCGGCTCGGTCTTCGCCGGCTTCTTCTTCCACCTCGGCGACCGCTTCCTGCACTGGCTGGAGCCGGTCACCGGCCACAGCGAGGGCCACTCCCCGGTCAGTGCCATGACCGTCACCGGCGCGACCCTGGTCTGCCTGGTCGTCGGCGTCGGCATCGCCTGGGCCCAGTACGGCCGCAAGCCCGTCCCGGTCGTGGCCCCGCGCGGCTCGCTGCTCACCCGGGCGGCACGGCGCGACCTGCTCCAGGACGACTTCAACCACGTCGTCCTGGTGCGCGGCGGCGAGCACCTCACGCGCTCCCTGGTCTACGTCGACCACACCCTGGTCGACGGGGTCGTCAACGGCACGGCGGCCGGCTTCGGCGGCCTGTCCGGCCGGCTGCGCCGGGTCCAGAACGGCTTCGCCCGCTCCTACGCGGTCTCGATGTTCGGCGGTGCGGCACTCCTGGTCGCCGCGACCCTGCTGATGAGGGCGGTCTGATACCGATGTCCTTTCCCCTGCTGACAGCGGCGGCGGCGCTCCCGGCCCTGGGAGCGGTCGCCACGGCCGCCGTGCCGGCCAAGAGCCGCACCGCCGCCAAGTGGCTGGCGCTGGTGGTCTCGCTCGCCACCCTCGCGCTGGCGATCACCGTCCTGGTCCGCTTCGAACCGGGCGGGGCCCGTTACCAGCTCACCGAGTCCCACGCGTGGATCGCGGCCTTCGGGGTCAGGTACGAACTGGGCGTCGACGGCATCGCCGTGGCCCTGATCGCCCTGACCGCGCTGCTGATCCCCTTCGTGATCCTCGCCGGCTGGCACGACGCCGACCCGCTGGAGACCGGCAGCCGGCGCTGGCGGCCCACCCAGGGCTTCTTCGCGCTGATCCTGGCCGTCGAGGCGATGGTGATCATCTCCTTCGAGGCGACCGACGTCTTCCTCTTCTACATCTTCTTCGAAGCCATGCTCATCCCGATGTACTTCCTGATCGGCGGCTTCGGGGACCGTGCCCACGAGCACGGCGAGGAGGCGGCGTCGACGCAGCGGTCGTACGCGGCGGTGAAGTTCCTGCTCTACAACCTCGTCGGCGGCCTGATCATGCTGGCCGCGGTGATCGGCCTCTACGTGGTGGCGGGCAACTTCTCGCTCACGGAGATCGTCCAGGCCCGCGCCAACGGCTCGCTGCACATGGCGTCGAGCACCGAACGCTGGCTGTTCCTCGGCTTCTTCTTCGCCTTCGCGGTGAAGGCGCCGCTGTGGCCGCTGCACACCTGGCTGCCCAACGCGATGCAGGAGTCCACCGCCCCGGTCGCCGTGCTCATCACGGCGGTCGTCGACAAGGTGGGCACCTTCGCGATGCTCCGCTACTGCCTCCAGCTGTTCCCGGACGCCAGCCGGTGGGCGACACCGGTCATCCTCGTGCTGGCGCTCATCAGCATCATCTACGGGGCGCTGCTCGCGGTCGGCCAGCGGGACATCAAGCGGCTGGTGGCCTACGCGTCGATCTCCCACTTCGGGTTCATCATCCTGGGCATCTTCGCGATGACCACCCAGGGCCAGTCCGGCGCCACGCTCTACATGGTCAACCACGGCATCTCCACGGCCGCCCTGATGCTGGTCGCCGGCTTCCTGATCTCCCGGCGCGGCTCGCGGCTCATCGCCGACTACGGCGGGGTCCAGAAGGTCGCCCCGGTGCTCGCCGGCACCTTCCTGATCGGCGGCCTCGCCACCCTCTCCCTGCCCGGACTCGCCCCGTTCGTGAGCGAGTTCCTGGTCCTGGTCGGCACGTTCACGCGCTACCCGGCCATCGGCGTCATCGCCACCTTCGGCATCGTCCTCGCCGCGCTGTACACGCTGGTGCTGTACCAGCGGACGATGACGGGCCCGGTGAAGCCCGAGGTCTCGGCGATGCCCGACCTCCGGGCGCGCGAGCTGGTGGTCGTCGCGCCGCTGATCGTGCTGCTGATCTTCCTGGGCGTCTACCCGAAGCCCGTCACGGACATCGTCAACCCGGCGGTCAAGCAGACCATGTCCGACGTACACAAGACCGACCCCAAGCCCTCGGTGGAGGCGGCCAAGTGAGCGCAACAGCCGTCCACAGCCTGTGGACAACCGCGGCCGACCCGATCTCCAAGATCCCGACGCCGAAGATCGAGTACGGGCAGTTGTCGCCCACCCTGATCGTCATCGGCGCGGCGCTGGCCGGGGTCCTCGTCGAGGCCTTCGTCCCGCGGAAATCCCGTTACTACGCCCAGGTGTTCGTGTCCGTCGTCGCGCTCTGCGCCGCGTTCGCCGCGGTCGTCGCGCTGGCGGCCGACGGGTACGGCACCACCAAGGCGCACATCGCGGCCATGGGCGCGATCGCGGTCGACGGGCCGTCCCTGTTCCTCCAGGGCACGATCCTGCTGGCCGGTCTGGTCGCCCTGTTCACCTTCGCCGAGCGGCGCCTTGACCCGGAGGCGCACGGCAACCGGGTCGACTCCTTCGCCGCGCAGGCCGCCTCGGTGCCGGGCAGCGACAGCGAGAAGGCCGCCGTCAAGGCCGGGTTCGCCACGACCGAGGTCTTCCCGCTGCTGCTCTTCGCGATCGGCGGCATGCTGGTGTTCCCCTCAGCCAACGACCTGCTGACGCTGTTCGTGGCCCTGGAGGTCTTCTCCCTGCCGCTGTACCTGCTGTGCGCGCTGGCCCGCCGCAAGCGGCTCATGTCGCAGGAGGCCGCGGTCAAGTACTTCCTGCTCGGCGCGTTCGCCTCCGCGTTCACCCTGTTCGGCATCGCCCTGCTGTACGGCTACGCGGGCTCGGTGTCGTACGCGCGCATCGCGCAGGTCGTCGACGGGACCGTCGCCAACGTCGATCCGGCGCTGGCGAACACCATGGGCAACGACGCGCTGCTGCTGATCGGCACCGCGCTGGTCGTCATGGGCCTGCTGTTCAAGGTGGGCGCGGTGCCGTTCCACATGTGGACGCCCGACGTCTACCAGGGCGCGCCGACCCCGGTGACCGGCTTCATGGCGGCGGCGACGAAGGTGGCGGCGTTCGGCGCGCTGCTCCGCCTGCTGTACGTCGTCCTGCCGGGCATGCGCTGGGACTGGCGGCCGGTCATGTGGGGGGTGGCGGTCATCACCATGCTGGGCGGTGCGATCGTCGCGATCACGCAGACCGACATCAAGCGGCTGCTGGCGTACTCGTCCATCGCGCACGCCGGCTTCATCCTCGCGGGTGTCATCGCGACGTCGAAGGACGGCGTGTCGTCCGTCCTCTTCTACCTGGCCGGGTACTCGTTCGTGACGATCGGCGCCTTCGCGGTGGTCACGCTGGTGCGCGACGCGGGCGGCGAGGCGACCCACCTGTCCAAGTGGGCCGGGCTCGGCCGCCGGTCGCCGCTGGTGGCGGCGGTGTTCGCCGTGTTCCTGCTGGCCTTCGCCGGTATCCCGCTGACCTCCGGCTTCGCCGGGAAGTTCGCCGTGTTCAAGGCGGCGGCGGACGGCGGCGCGGCCCCCCTGGTCGTGATCGGTGTGATCTCCTCGGCGATCGCCGCGTTCTTCTACATCCGGGTGATCGTGCTGATGTTCTTCAGCGAGCCGAGGCCGGAGGGCCCGACGGTGGCCGTGCCCTCGCCGCTCACGATGACGGCGATCGGCGTGGGTGTGGCGGTGACGGTGGTGCTCGGCGTGGCGCCGCAGTACTTCCTGAACCTGGCGAGCCAGGCGGGAGTCTTCGTGCGCTGAGGCGCCGAGGCGCTGTGCCGCGGCCCCGGTTCCTCCCCCTGAGGAACCGGGGCCGTCGCACGTCAGCGACCGGACATGCCCTTCATGTCCTTCGCACCGCTCATGCTGCTCATGCCCTTCATGCCCTTCATGCCCGACATGCTCGGCGCGGCCGAGGCGGGGCACGTCACCCGCGGGTTCCACTGCGCGAAGAGGCCGCTGGGGTTCTTCTTGTACAGCCACACGTGCAGGTCGTAGTGGGTGGGCATGCCCGGGTAGTGGCCCGGCATCGGGCCCTGGAAGTCCTGCCCGAACAGCCGGGGCCGCTTCATGTTCTTGCCCTTGACCGGGACGACCCACTCCACACCGATGAGCCGGCGCTTGCCGTGCCCGGCGTCCTCGTAGAGCAGCGCGGCGGGCCGCTTCGGGTCCAGCGAGCCGAAGTGGGACTCGTTGAAGTAGTGGAAGCCCATGCCGCCCTGGGCGCGGGCCAGGCAGACGCGGGCCCGGTAGCCGTCCGTGGCCGCGAACGGCGTGTAGCCGTACCGCGCCGTGGCCGCGTACGCCTCCCCGAGCTGCTGTTCGACGGCGGGGTCGAGACCGGTGGCGTGGGCGGGCGCGGACGCGGGCACGGCGACGGCCGCGACGAGGGCGAGGGCGGCTCCTGCGAAACGAGCGATCATGAGGCGGGGCTCCTAGGGGCGGGCGCGGGTGGGATCGCGCACCCCTCGCGGGAGCGCGCGACGTGATCCGTCGGCGGGCGGGCCTCCTCCCGGCCCGCTCCAGCAGCCTTTTCCCGCACCGGGGCGGGCGGCCCTCCAGAAGCACCCGATGGGTCGATGGGCGGCCGCCGATAAGCACCCGATCGGTTCAGCGACGACCGCCGGGCCGCACGCGATGAGCCGGGCCGCCCGCGATGAGCTGATACGACAAACCATGCGCATCTGTGGACAACTTCCGGCACTGTCGGCGCGGACCCCTATCGTGGAGGCAGTGGTCGAGGGACGACGACGCACGGGGGACGGGAAGACAGGACACGGGGGACCGGACGATGAGCACGACGGGCGGGATCAGCGAGATGCAGGCGGCGACCGAAGGACCGGACGCGACCACGAGCGAGGCGCTGGCCACGCTGCACCGGGTCTTCGGGTACGAGGCCTTCCGCGGCGAGCAGCAGGCGGTCATCGAGCACGTGGTGGCGGGCGGTGACGCCGTCGTCCTCATGCCGACCGGTGGCGGCAAGTCGCTGTGCTACCAGATCCCCGCCCTGGTCAGACCGGGCACGGGCGTGGTGGTCTCGCCGCTGATCGCGCTGATGCAGGACCAGGTGGACGCCCTGCGCGCGCTCGGCGTGCGGGCCGGCTTCATCAACTCCACGCAGGACTTCGACGAGCGGCGCATGGTCGAGGCGGAATTCCTGGCGGGCGAGCTGGACCTGCTCTACCTGGCCCCGGAGCGGCTGCGGGTGGAGAGCACGCTCGGCCTGCTCTCCCGCGGCAAGATCTCCGTGTTCGCGATCGACGAGGCGCACTGCGTCTCCCAGTGGGGCCACGACTTCCGCCCCGACTACCTCACCCTCTCTCTGCTCGGCGAGCGCTGGCCGGACGTCCCGCGGATCGCCCTCACGGCCACCGCCACGGACGCCACCCACCAGGAGATCACCCAGCGGCTGAACCTGCCGGCCGCCCGCCACTTCGTCGCGAGCTTCGACCGGCCCAACATCCAGTACCGGATCGTGCCCAAGGCCGACCCCAAGAAGCAGCTCCTCGCCTTCCTGAGGGAGGAGCACGCGGGTGACGCCGGGATCGTCTACTGCCTCTCCCGCAACTCGGTGGAGCGCACCGCCGAGTTCCTGAGCGCCAACGGCATCGAGGCGGTGCCCTACCACGCGGGCCTGGACGCCGGCACGCGCGCGGCCCACCAGTCGCGGTTCCTGCGCGAGGAGGGGCTGGTCGTGGTCGCGACCATCGCCTTCGGCATGGGCATCGACAAGCCGGACGTGCGGTTCGTCGCCCACCTGGACCTGCCCAAGTCGATCGAGGGCTACTACCAGGAGACGGGCCGCGCGGGCCGCGACGGACTGCCGTCCACGGCCTGGATGGCCTACGGCCTCAACGACGTCATCCAGCAGCGCAAGCTGATCCAGTCCGGCGAGGGCGACGAGGCGTTCCGCCGCCGGGCCGCCTCCCACCTCGACGCCATGCTCGCCCTGTGCGAGACCGCCCGATGCCGGCGCGGCCAGCTGCTGGCCTACTTCGGCCAGGACGCCACCGCCGCGGGATGCGGCAACTGCGACACCTGCCTCACCCCGCCGGAGACCTGGGACGGCACGGTCGCCGCGCAGAAGGCGCTGTCCACGGTGGTACGGCTGCAGCGCGAGCGCGGGCAGAAGTTCGGCGCCGTGCAGATCGTCGACATCCTGCTCGGCAAGCGCACCGCCAAGGTCATCCAGTTCGACCACGACCAGCTCTCCGTCTTCGGCATCGGCCAGGACCTGAGCGACGGCGAGTGGCGGGGCGTCATCCGGCAGCTGCTGGCGCAGGGACTCCTCGCGGTCGAGGGGGAGTACGGCACGCTCGCCCTCACCGAGGCGAGCGGCGCGGTGCTGCGCCGGGAGCGGGAGGTGCCGCTGCGCAAGGAGCCGAAGCGGCCGACCGCGTCCCGGTCGGGCACCTCCTCCGGCCGGGGCGAGCGCAAGGCCAAGGCCGCCGCGGCCGAACTGCCCGACGAGCTGCTCCCCGCCTTCGAGGCGCTGCGCGCCTGGCGTGCCGAGCAGGCCCGGGAGCAGGGCGTCCCGGCGTACGTCATCTTCCACGACGCCACCCTGCGGGAGATCGTCGCCCGCAGACCCGGTTCGGTGCGCGACCTGGGCACGGTCAACGGCGTCGGCGAGAAGAAGCTGGCGACGTACGGCGAGGGCGTGCTCGCGGTGCTGAACTCGCTGGACGGCCGGGCACCGGCCGCCGCCGCGCCGCCGTCCGCCGCGGATCCGGACCCGGCGGACGAGTGGCCCGAACCGCAGGACGAGCCGGAGCCGGACGACTGGATGTAGCCCCCGGGCGCGCGCCCCGGCACGGCCGGGGCGGGGCCGGCCGCGCCGGCTACGTCAGCGCCGTCAGCCCCGGGGCGAAGGTGATCAGCAGCGGCAGCAGCGGCACCAGGGCCGCCACCGTCGTCGTCAGGGCCCGGTGGCGGCGCAGCAGCCGGGGCGGCGGCTGCAGCAGGCGGTCCACCCGCTCGCCGAGCAGGCGCCGGCTGGAGGCGCAGGACAGGACGCCGCGGTGCTGGTTCAGCTCGATCAGGGCCAGGGCGGTGGTCAGGTGGCCGCAGCGGCGGGAGGCCGTGTCGTCGGCGGCCAGTTCGACCAGCCGGTGCGTCTGGTCGCAGAAGTGGGCGAAGAGGGGGACGCGCGGGAAGCCGGTGGCGAGCGCGGTGGACAGGTGGAGCAGCCAGTCGTGGTGGGCGCGGGCGTGGCCGCGCTCATGGGTGAGGACGGCGTCCAGCTGGTGGTCGGTGAGGCGGTGCAGTGCCCCGGTGGTCACCACGAGCTGCGCGGGGTGTCCGGGCATCCACCAGGCGTCCGGGTACTCGTCCTCCAGCACCAGCATCGGACCGCGCGCCGCGGGCAGCCCCCCGGGCAGGTCGGGCGCCCGCTCGCGCAGGTGCGCCCGGGTCAGGCCACGGCGCCGGCGGACCTCGGCCAGCTGCCGGGTCAGCATCGCCGTCGTCCAGGCCGCCCCGCAGGCCAGCAGCACGGTGAGGGCGACCGCCCAGACCGGGGCCGCGGAGAGGTCGTAGGCGGCGGTCACCGCGGGCGGCGCAGGGGCGAACACGCGGTCGCGGACGGTGTGGAAGACGGCCGCCGCGCCCAGCACCAGCGCGGTGAGACAGCACAGCAGGACCGTGGCGACCAGGCACTGCCACACCCACAGCGCGACCACGGGTTCCCGCTCGGTCCAGGCCGCCCGGGTCAGCGCGCGGGGTGCCGGCACGGCGGCCGTCAGGGCGACGACGCTCAGCAGGAGCAGGCAGACGGTCATGCCGGGGCTCCGGTTCCTGGTCGGAGAGGCGTGCGGGGCGGGTGGTGCGGTGCCGACACACCGGCCGGCGCGTCACGAGGTGCGTGTCCCCGTCAGTATGACGGGGACCGGGCCACGAGTCAGGTGTCCGGCACCGAATCGCCTCGTCCCGGCGCCTCGTGCCGGCGCCCGCTACGAGGAGGGGCTCACCCCGGGGTTCACCCCGACACGACCCGCCCGCTGACCTCGCCCAGGCCGACCCGGGTGCCGTCCGCGCCCGGCGCCCACGCGGACATCGTGACGACGTCCCCGTCCTCCAGGAACGCCCGCTTGCCGTCCGGGAGTTCGAGCGGGTCCCGGCCGTTCCAGGTCAGCTCCAGGAGTGAACCGCGCTGGTTCTCCAGCGGGCCGCTCACCGTGCCCGAGCCGTACAGGTCGCCGGTGCGCAGCGAGGCCCCGTTCACCGTCATGTGGGCGAGCTGCTGGGCGGCCGTCCAGTACATGGTGGAGAACGGCGGCTCGGACACCACCTGGCCGTTGATCGCGACGGAGATCCGCAGGTCGTAGCCGCCCGGCTCGATACCGGCGGCCGAGTCGTCCAGGTAGGGCAGCAGGTCGTGGGTGCGCTCCGGAGGCGCCACGCGCGCGTGGTCCAGGGCCTCCAGCGGGGTGATCCACGCCGACACCGAGGTCGAGAAGGACTTGCCGAGGAACGGGCCGAGGGGGACGTACTCCCAGGCCTGGATGTCCCGTGCCGACCAGTCGTTGAGCAGGCACAGCCCGAAGACGTGTTCCCGGAAGTCGCCGAGCGCCACCGGGTCGCCCAGCCGCGAGGGCACGCCCACCACGAAGCCGACCTCGGCCTCGATGTCCAGCCGGACGGACGGGCCGAAGACGGGCGCGGGGTCGCCGGGGCCCTTGCGCTGGCCGGAGGGCCGGACGACGTCGGTGCCCGAGACGACCACGGTGCCGGAGCGGCCGTGGTAACCGATCGGCAGGTGCTTCCAGTTGGGCGTCAGCGAGTCCTCGGCGTCGGGGCGGAAGATCTGGCCGACGTTCCGGGCGTGGTTCTCGGAGGCGTAGAAGTCGACGTAGTCGGCGACCTCGAAGGGCAGATGCAGCGTCACCTCCGACAGGTGGTGGAACAGCGGTTCGATCGTCGTCCGGTGCGAGGGCACCGTGACCCACGCCGTCAGCGCCCGCCGCACGTCCGACCAGGCGGTGCGCCCGGCGGCCAGGAGGGGGGTGAGGGTGGGCCGCGCGAGCAGGGAGACGTACGGCGAGCCGAGGGCGGCGGCCGCGGCGCCCGCGTCGAGGACGTGCTCACCGAGCCGGACGCCGACCCTCCGTTCCGTGCTGCCGGAGGGCGAGAACACGCCATAGGGAAGGTTGTGCGGACCGAAGGGGTCGCCCTCGGGGACGTCGAAGGGGGGCATGGGGTGCTGCCTCACTCTCATCCGCGCCATGCATGGCGATGCGTTCCATATGGTCGGGCCACACGTTACGGCCGAGGCACGGGTCTTGGGCAGTGCCTCCCCCCTCGTGGCGCCGACCTCGAATGGTTGCTCGATTGATGTCTAAAGAGTTCGCAATGTCCGGATAGGTCTTGTCGGAGCGGGCAATTCCGGCTTAGCGTCCTTTGGGGGACACGGACGGGGTGGGTCCGTTCCGTAGGGGGGACACGTGGGGGGACCCGTGGCCGGAAACACCGTCGGCGTGCCGTGCCAGGCCGACCGTGACGTACCAGGCCTGATCGTCAAATTCGGTGACTACCCGCTGCACCACGGCGGGGTCGGCGCGATCCGCAGTCTGGGCCGGCTGGGCGTGCCCATGTACGCCATCACCGAGGACCCGTACACACCGGCGGCGTCCTCCCGCTATCTCACCCGCGCGTTCGTCTGGCCCACGACCGGGGCCGAGGAACCGGCGCACCTGGTCGAGGGCCTGCTGCGCATCGGCCGCCGCATCGGCCGCCCGGCCGTCCTGATCCCGACGGACGAGGAGGCCGCCGTCCTGATCGCCGAGCACCAGGACGACCTGGCCGGTCCCTTCCTCTTCCCGCGCGTCGACCCCGCGCTGCCGCGCCGGCTGGCCAGCAAGCAGGGCCTGCACGAACTGTGCGTCGAACACGGCGTCGCGAGCCCGACGGCCGCGTTCCCCGAGTCCTACGAGGAGATCACCGCCTTCGCCGACGAGGCCCGCTTCCCGGTGGTGGCCAAGAACCGCGAGGCGTTCGTGCGGCGCAGACGCCCCGCCGTCAACGGCACGACGCGGATCGCCACCCGCGAGGGACTGCTCACCCTGGCCCGCGACTGGGGCGAGCGCCCGGGGGTGATCCTCCAGGAGTACCTACCCAGGGAGGAGGCCGAGGACTGGATCGTGCACGCCTGCTTCGACGCCGACTCCGCCCCGCTCGCCCTCTTCACCGGCGTCAAGGTCCGCTCCTGGCCCCCGCACGCGGGCATGACGGCGAACGCCTACGTCGTCGACAACCCGGAACTCGCCGACCTCGCCGCACGTTTCATCAAACAGATCGGCTTCAGCGGGATCATCGACCTGGACCTGCGCTTCGACCGGCGCGACGGTCAGTACAAACTCCTCGACTTCAACCCGCGCATGGGCGCCCAGTTCCGGCTCTTCGAGAACGAGTCGGGCGTGGACGTCGTCCGCGCCATGCACCTGCACCTGACCGGCCGGCCCGTTCCCGAGGGGGAGCAGCGGGCCGGCCACCGCTACGTCGTGGAGAACATCGACCTGCCCGCCCTGCTCGCCTACCGCCGCAGCGGCTACACGACGCCGCACGCACCGGCCAGGGCGAGCGGCACCGAGCTGGCCTGGTTCGCGGGTGACGACCCGCTGCCGTTCCTCACGATGCTCGCCCGCTTCGTGCGCCCGGGCGCGAAGCACCTCTACCAGCTGTGGCGGACCAGCCGCCGCGGCGGCAGCACCATCACCACCACGAAGTAGGCAAGGCCACGAAGGTGGCGCACCGTGTCTCTGGGGAGGGACTTCGTGATTCGACCGGTTGCAGTCATCGGGGCCGGGCCGTTCGGCCTGTCCACCGCCGCCCATCTGCGGGCCCGCGGTATCCCCGTCCGCGTCTTCGGCGACCTCATGGTCAGCTGGCGCGACCACATGCCCGCGGGCATGCTCCTGAAGTCGACGCCCGCCGCCTCCAGCCTCGACTGCCCGCAGGCGGGCCACACCCTCGCCGACTACTGCGACGCGGCGGGTATCCGCCGGCTGGTGACCGACGAGGACATCATCCCCGTGGAGACCTTCATCGCCTACGGGGAGTGGTTCCAGCAGCAGCTGCTGCCCGACCTGGAGCGGGTCCGGGTCGTCTCCGTCGACCGTGACCGCAGCGGCGGGTTCGCGCTCAAGCTGGACTCGGGAGAGACGTTCACCGCGCGCGCGGTCGTCGTCGCCACCGGCCTGTCCGGACTCGACCACCTCCCGGCCGAGCTGGCCGGAGCGGCGGCCGACGGACCGGCGCCGACGGCCCCGGTGTCCCACAGCTCCCAGCACCACGACCTCACCCGGTTCGCCGGCAAGGAGCTGATCGTCGTCGGCGCCGGCCAGTCCGCCCTGGAGACGGCCGTGCTCGCGGCCGAGGCGGGCGCCCGGGTGCGCGTGGTCTCGCGCGGCCGCGGCCGGGTGGACTTCGGCGAACCGCCGTGGCGGCAGCCGGGGCTGCGCCCCGAGTCGCCGTTCGGCCGGGCCTGGTCCCTGTGGGCGCTCAGCTACTACCCCCACCCCTACCGCTTCCTGCCCGAGCGCACCCGCCACTACCTGGTCCGCAGGGTCCTCGGCCCGCTCGGCGCCTGGTGGCTGCGCGACCGCTTCGAGGGCAGGGTGCAGGTCCAGGAGGTGGACCGGGTGCTGGCCGCCGAGGCACGGGACGGCAGCCCCGTCCTGACCGTCCGCACCCACGCGGGCGGCACCGAGCGGCTCTGCGCCGACCATGTCGTCGCGGCCACCGGCTACCGGGTGGACATCGCGGCGATGGACTTCCTCGGCCACGGACTGCGCACCCGGCTCGCCGTCAGCCGGGGCACGCCCCGGCTGGGCGCCGGTTACGTCTCCTCCGTCCCCGGCCTGTACTTCACCGGCCTTCCGGCGGCCTCCTCGTACGGTCCGGTGATGCGCTTCGTGTGCGGCACCGAGTTCGCCTCGCCCCGGCTGGCCGGGCATCTGGCGGCCGCCCACGGCTGAGCCCGGGGGCGCCTCCGGCGGCTCCCCGGCCGTCCGCCGCCCGCCGCCACGGGGCGGCGGGCGGCCGGAGGTCGTCGCCCGGGCGCGGACGACAGGACCATCGGGCGGGCGACGGGCACCACTTGGGTCCGGGCAGCACACAAGTCCGGCCGCAGCGCGGTGAGTCGGCGGGGCGTGGGGTCCGTATTCTCTGATCATGGCCGTACCCCCCGCATACGCACTGATCGCCACCGACCTGGACGGGACGCTGCTGCGTGCTGACGACACCGTCTCCGACCGGTCGCTGGCCGCGCTCGCACGGGCGGCGCGGGCCGGCGCCCGGCACCTGGTGGTGACGGGCCGGCCGGCTCCCCGGGTGCGGCCCCTGCTGGACGCGCTCGGCTGTACGGGGCTCGCGGTGTGCGGGCAGGGCGCGCAGGTGTACGACGCCGGGACGGACCGCATGCTGTGGTCGGTCCGGCTGGACCGGGAACTGGCCGAGACCGCGCTCGGCAAGATCGAGGCCGAGGTGGGGCAGGTCTACGCGGCCGTCGACCAGGACGGTGTGGACGGGCTCACCCTGATCGAACCGGGGTACCTGATGCCGCACCCGACCCTGCCCGCGGTACGGGTGGGCCGGCGCGACGACCTGTGGCGCGAGCCCATCAGCAAGGTGCTGCTGCGCCACCAGACGCTGTCCGACGACGCGTTGGCGTCGATCGCGCGGTCGGCGGTGGGCTCGCTCGCGACGGTCACGATGTCGGGGCCGGGGACGGTGGAGCTCCAGCCGTGCGGTGTGACCAAGGCGACGGGTCTCGCGCTGGCCGCGGACCACCTGGGGCTCGCCGCCGACCGGGCCCTGGCCTTCGGCGACATGCCCAACGACATCCCCATGTTCGGCTGGGCCGGGCACGGGGTGGCCATGGCCAACGCCCATCCCGAGCTGAAGGCGGTGGCCGACGAGGTCACCACGTCGAACGAGGACGACGGCATCGCCGTCGTCCTCGAAAGACTGTTCCCGGCCGGCTGACCGGGACCTCAGTGGTGATCGGTCACCGGAGCCCGTCAGTAGGCGCCGAAGACGTTGTCGATCGACCCGTAGCGCTTGGCCGCGTAGTTGCAGGCGGCCGTGATGTTGGCGACCGGGTCGTAGATGTTGAAGGACGTTCCGGCCACGTGGTACGCGTTGAACGTCGGGTCGATGACCTGGAGCAGGCCCTTGGACGGGATGCCCGCAGCGGCGTTGGAGTCCCACAGGTTGATGGCGTTCGGGTTGCCGGACGACTCACGGATCACGTTGCGGTAGATGCCGTTGTAGGTGCCCGGGATGGCCTTCTCCTTCATGATCGCGAGGGATTCGCGGATCCAGCCGTCGAGGTTGTTCGGGTACCCGGCCGGGGTGGTGGAGACGGTCGTGGCGGCGGGGGTGGCGGCGGAGGCGCTGGTCGCGCCGATGAGGGGGAGCGCGAGAACGGCGGCACCGGTACCGGCGACGGCGAGCGTGCGGAAGAGACGGTTGGTACGGCGCTGGGCGGCAGCAGGCATGGCGAAGATCCTCTCCGTCGCCTGCGAGGTGAGCTGTCGGGTTCGGGCGGGGAGGTGCCCGGCCGTGCCCCTGGGGGGAGGCACGACTTCACCCCTAGCCGTTCCGGCGCGACATGTGCCGTCCGGTCCGGCGACTTACCTGGGTCCCCCGCTCCTGCCCTACGAATGAGTCCGTCGATGGGTGATGCCAGGCGCGGCAGGATTCGGCGTTCGCCTGACAGGCCCGGAAGCTATGCGAGAGCACATGTCCGGAACAAGCGTCGGATTCACATAAAGCGCTAGTTGACCTTGATCTGTGCCTTATGGGGTGCTTGATCCTTTGCGGTTGCCAACCCTCAACTGGCCGCTGCGGCAAGGGCGCACCGCCGGTGGCGCGATCGTTCGGGTGCGATGGCCGCCGTGACCCAACTCACGAAATGACAAAGCGTACCAAATCAGACATGGGGGATTCGGGATATTTGCTGGTCATGGCACGAAAGGAGTAATCCTCCCTCCGTATGGGTCGCAACAAAATGGACTAATACGTACTAAGTCCGTGTATCTCGTTTCTTATCCGATGATCGAAAACATACCGGCCGTGATCCGATACCGCCCGGGCTGGACCGGTGGGCGCTATCGGTGATCGAAACAGGACCGGATACGCTGACTTGAGTGATGGCAGCGACCTATCGACAAACCGCGTAATCGCGCAGCAGACACCAGCAGACAGGAGACCCCTCGTGACCGTCGTCGGGCCGTTCGGGCTGAGCGTGCGGGACCAGGCTCTGGAAGCCGATGTCCAAGCCGGATTGGCGGCTGTCGAGGAAGGCTTGCTCGAAGCCACCAAGAGCGAGGTCCCGTTCATCACGGAGGCCGCGCAGCACCTTGTCAGGGCCGGCGGGAAGCGGTTCCGGCCGCTGCTCGTGATGCTCGCGGCGCAGTTCGGCGACCGGCACGCGCCCGGCATCGTGCCGTCGGCCGTGGTCGTGGAGCTGACCCACCTGGCGACGCTGTACCACGACGACGTCATGGACGAGGCGGCCGTGCGCCGCGGCGTGGACAGCGCCAACACGCGCTGGGGCAACTCCGTCGCGGTCCTGACCGGCGACTTCCTGTTCGCCCGCGCCTCCCAGATCCTCGCCGACCTCGGCCCCGAGGCGGTCCGGGTGCAGGCCCTCGCGTTCGAGCGGCTGGTCACGGGCCAGATCCTGGAGACCGCGGGCCCCTCGGACGGGCGTGACCCGGTCGAGCACTACCTGGACGTGCTGGGCGGCAAGACGGGCTCGCTGGTCGCGGTCTCCTGCCGCTTCGGCGCGATGATGTCCGGCGCCGACGAGACGGTCGTCGACGTGCTCACCCAGTACGGCGAGCGGCTCGGCGTCGCCTTCCAGCTCGCGGACGACGTCCTGGACATCGCCTCCGACTCCCACGAGTCCGGCAAGACGCCCGGGACCGACCTGCGCGAGGGCATCCCGACGCTGCCCGTGCTCCGGCTGCGCGAGCGGGCCGCCCGGCTGGGGCTGCCCGAGGACGCCGCGCTGTGCGAGCTGCTGGACTCCGACCTCAGCGACGACGCCCGGCTCGCCGAGGCGCTCGCCGCGCTCCGCGCGCACCCCGCGCTCGAACAGGCCCGCCGGGACACCGTCCGGTACGCCGAGGAGGCGCGCGCCGCGCTGGCCCCGCTGCGTGAGTGCGAAGCCAAGGCGGCCCTCCTGGAGCTGTGCGACGCGGTCGTGCACCGGGCAGGCTGAGCCCCCCGTACCCGCCGCGAGGGCGGTGCCTCCCGCTCGACCCCTACGGGTCGGGGAAGGCACCGCCCTCGCGTGTCATACCGCAGTCGTACACGAGTTGGCTCCGTGGTCTGACGATTCCTCACGGCCGATTTGGTCAGATGGGAACCACGGAAATCACCACTCCTCACCGATTCGGGTGAGAATGGCGGCTCAGGTGGACCAGCGTGGACAGCCGCCGCCGACGACGGAGGTAAGGCACTGATGGCACCGTACGAATCCGACGACACGACGGGCACCGCGCAGGACGACGACCTGCGCACGGGGCGCCGCAAGGCCGCCCGGTACGTGGTCCCGGTCGCGGTGGTGGGGGTGGCGGCGGTCACGATCGGGCTCGTCCCGGCGCTCGCCGACTCCGGTGACCCCGACCTGCCGAAGATCACCGCCCAGCAGCTCATCGACAAGATCGCCAAGTCGGACGTGCAGCGGCTGTCCGGCACCGTGAAGATCACCACCGACCTCGGTCTGCCGAACCTCGGCGGCCTGGAGAGCAGCCTGGCGTCCGGCGCGGCCGGGCGCGGCGGCGGTTCCTCCGCCGACCCCAAGGGCAAGCTCACCGAGCTGGTCTCCGGCACGCACACCCTGCGGGTCGCGGCCGACGGCCCGGACCGGCAGAAGCTGTCGCTGCTGGAGAGCGGCGCCGAGTACAGCCTCATCCACGACGGCAAGGACGTCTGGGGCTACGACAGCAAGAGCAACGAGGTCTACCACGGCACCGCCGCCGACGCCGGCAAGGAGCATCGCGCCGAGCAGCCCGCCACGCCGAAGGACTTCGCCGACGAGGCCCTGAAGTCGGTCGACGACACCACGTCCGTGACCGTCGACGGCACCGCGCACGTCGCCGGGCGCGACGCCTACAAGCTGCTGATCAAGCCCAAGCAGTCCGGCACCACCGTCGGCGCGATCAGCATCGCGGTGGACGCCGAGACGGGCCAGCCGCTGAAGTTCACCCTGACCCCGAGGAGCGGCGGCGCCGCCGTGCTCGACGCGGGCTTCACCCAGGTCTCCTTCGACCGGCCGGCCGCCTCCACCTTCGACTTCACCCCGCCCAAGGGCGCGAAGGTCACCGAGGGCAAGGCCGGCGACAAGGCCGGGCACGGGATGTTCGGCGAGTTCGGCCACGGCTGGTCGTCCGACGGCAAGGGCGCGGACGGCAAGGGCGCCCACGGCAAGCCGGATCTCGCGAGGCCCGGCAAGGGCTTCGGCACGGGCACGCAGGGCGCCACCGTCCTCGGCAAGGGCTGGACGTCCATCGCCACCTTCGACACCGGCGCCAAGGGCGGCCTGCCGACCGGCTCCTCCGGCGGCGCCCTCGGCGGCTTCCTGGGCTCGCTCGGCGACCACGTCTCGGGCAAGTTCGGCAAGGGCACGGTCTTCTCCACCCGCCTGGTCAACGCCCTGATCACCGACGACGGCAAGGTATACGCCGGAGCGGTCACCAAGGACATGCTGGTGAAGGCGGCCGACGCGGGGAAGTGATCCCGCACCGGGGGGAAGCGGCCCTTCGCGGGCACGACGAGTCGAGGGGGAGCCGATGGACGAACCGTCCGCCGCACGGCGCGAGCCGGAGGAGGGGCCGGCGCCTGTCATCGCCACGCGCGGCCTCACCAAGCGCTACCGGGGCGGACAGCTCGCCGTCGACGGTCTCGACCTGACCGTCCCGGCGGGCAGCGTCTTCGGCTTCCTCGGACCCAACGGCTCCGGCAAGACGACCACCATCCGCATGCTGATGGGCCTGATCGAGCCGACCTCGGGTACGGCCCGGGTCCTGGGCCGCCCCATGCCCAGGGCCGGCCGTGCGGTCCTGCCGCACGTCGGCGCGCTGATCGAGGGCCCGGCCCTGTACGGCTTCCTGTCCGGCCGGGACAACCTGCTGCGCTACGACGCCGCCGACCCGACCGCCGACCCGCGCACCCGGCGCGCGCGGGCCGCGGCCGCCCTGGACCGGGTGGGCCTCACGGCCGCCGCCGGCAAGAAGGCGCGGGCGTACTCGCTCGGCATGAAGCAGCGCCTGGGCCTGGCCGCCGCCCTGCTCCGGCCGCGCCGGCTGCTGGTCCTGGACGAGCCGACCAACGGACTCGACCCGCAGGGCATGCGCGAGATCAGGACCCTGATCAGGGAACTGGCCTCCGACGGCACGACCGTGCTCCTCTCCTCCCACCTCCTCGACGAGATCGAGCAGGTGTGCACGCACGCGGCGGTGATGACCCAGGGCCGCCTGGTCACGCAGGGCGCGGTCGCCGACCTGGCGGCCGGTGCGCGCGGCCGGCTGGTGGTGACCACCCCGGACCCCGGTGAGGCGGCCCGGGTGCTGAAGGAGCAGGGCGTCGCCGATGTGATCACGGACGGCGACCGGGTGACCGGTGAACCGCCCGAGCGTGACCTCGCCGAGGTGACCGCCGCGCTGGTCACGGCGGGCGTCCGGGTGCGCGGTCTGATGCTCGAACGCGCCTCACTGGAGGACGCGTTCGTGGCACTGACGGGGGAGGGTTTCGATGTCGCGGGCTGAGGCCCTGCGGGGCGTGGCGGCACAGGACGGCGCGGCGCCGGCCGTGCGTCGGCCCCGCCCCCTGTGGACCTTCGGGCTGCTGCGCAGCGAGCTGGTCACCACGCTCCGGCGCTGGCGCACGCTCGCGCTGCTCGGGGTGCTGGCGGCGGTGCCGGTGCTGGTCGGGATCGCGGTGAAGCTGGAGACGCGCGGCGGCTCGTCGGCCGGTCCGGACGGCGGCGGGGGACCGGCGTTCCTCGCGCAGATCACCAACAACGGCCTCTTCCTGGTGTTCACGGCGCTGGCCGCGACCCTGCCGTTCTTCCTGCCCATGGCGGTCGGCGTGGTCGCGGGCGACGCGATCGCGGGCGAGGCGGGCGGCGGCACCCTGCGCTATCTGCTCGTCGCCCCGGCGGGCCGTACCCGGCTGCTGCTCACCAAGTACACGACGGTCATGGCCTTCTGCGTCCTGGCCACCCTGGTCGTGGCCGTCTCCGCGCTGGCCGCCGGGGCGCTGCTGTTCCCGCTCGGCGACCTCACGACCATCTCCGGCACGCAGATCTCCTTCGCCGAGGGCCTCGGCCGGGCGCTGCTGATCGCCCTCGTGGTCGCCGCCTCGCTGGTGGGCGTGGCCGCCCTCGGCCTGTTCGTGTCGACCCTGACCAACAGCGGCATCGCGGCGATGGCGACGACCGTCGGACTGCTCATCACGGTCCAGATCCTGGACCAGATCCCCCAGTTGCACGCCGTGCAGCCGTACCTCTTCCCGCACTACTGGCTGTCCTTCGCCGACCTGATGCGCGACCCCGTCTACTGGGACGGCCTGGTGCGCAACCTCGGCCTCCAGGTGCTGTACGCGGCCGTGTTCGGCTCGGCGGCCTGGGCGCGGTTCACGACGAAGGACATCAGCGTCTAGGGCCTGTTGCGAAAGTGGCCTCGTCGCCCGAAGGGCGGCCGGGCGGCGTCCGGTGCGTGCTCTCGGCGTGCCGCCCGGAAGTCCTCGTACTGGGCGTACTCGGGCTTTCGGGCGGTGCGGCGAGAGTGCGTGCCGGGCGTCGCACGGCAGAGGACCACTTTCGCAGCAGGCCCTAGCGGGCTCAGGCGTCCTGGTGGGGGAAGCGGGCGAGCGGTGCCTCGCGGGCGAAGAAGGTCTTGGCGCGGGCCAGCGCCTCGGTGTCCCTGGCGACGTCCCCGGGTGCGCTGCCGTTGCCCAGCAGCACCCCGCCGAAGCGCATCCCCAGGTAGGCGGCGGAGTTGTTGAGCGTGCCCACCAGCGGGTCGGCGACCGAGGGCTCCCGGTCCGCGAGCGCGGCGACGCCCCACAGGGTGTGCCCGGCCATCCCGGCCCGGAAGTCCAGGCCCGGGGTGCGCAGCCAGCCCGACCAGTGGTCGAGGTAGCGCTTGGTGAGGCTGGACACCGAGTACCAGTACAGCGGCGAGGCGATCACCAGGTCGGTCGCCGCGAGCGTCTCGTCCAGCAGCAGACCGGAGGCGGTGTCCGAGGACGGGCGCACGCGGTCGCTGTCGTGCCGCAGGTCCTCGAAGTCGGGCAGCGGATGGGCGGCGAGGCGGATCCAGCGCTGTTCGACGTCCGCGGGCAGTTGTTCGGCGGCCTCGCGGGCCAGCAGTTCGGTGTTGCCGTCGAGGCGGGCGCTGCCCAGGACGAACAGGAAGCGGCGGCTCATGGGACCCCCAGAGTGAGCGATGTCGTACCGCGAATGCAAGCGTATGCATCTTATGCATACGCAAGCAGTTTTTCTCAAGGGGTTTCCGGGGCTCTCAAGGGGTTCGCGGCGTCTCGGAGAATCCGAGGAGTCCCGAGGAGGTCTCGGAACGGGTTCCGGGGGTAGGGCTGGTGCGAGGCTGTGACGTCGTGGTGACGCGTGAGCCGGGCCGAACCGACACACTGGTCAGCAGGACGCGTACGACCGGATCGTGACGCCGGGGGAGTGAGGGAACCGATGTCTCGACTCAGCTTCGAGAAGAGGCGGGCGCAGCAGCCCGCGGCGCACCCGTCGGCGGTGCACGTCCGGGTGTCCGGCGAGGGCGGCGCTTCGGTGGGCGGGACGGTGCTGGCCGCCGCCGAGGGCGAGGACATCCAGCAGGCCGTGCTGAACCACCTGCAGCGCCTGGCCATCAGCCTGGGCGCCCCGATACGGGCCACGATCCACGACGACCGCGCCGGCTGCGTGGTCCCGCTGGAGGTCTTCGCGGACGGCTCCAGCCGGATGGCGGGCGCCCCCGTACGCGTCGCCCCCGGCGCCTCCACCGCGAGCACCGGCGTGCCCCAGGGGCCCACCGGACAGTTCGGCCCGCCCCCGGCCATGACCGGGGACGCGCCCCGCGCCGCCACCGGACCGGAGCCCGCCCCCGCGGCCGACGCGCGGCCCGGGACTCCGGGAGCCGCCGCGGTGTCGCGGGCCGTGACCGCCACCGCCTCCTGGCCCGAGCCCGCCGCCGACGTGCGTCCCGTACCCGCCGTCGTGTCCTGGCCCGAGCCCGCTGACGCTTCCCGGCCAGCCGCCGCCCCCGACTCCCACCGGCCCGCCCCGGAGCTCCGGCGGATGCCCGTGGCCGCTCCGGTTCCCGCGCCGCTGCTCGACCCCGCGCCCGTGCCGGCCGGTTCCGCCACGCCCACCCCCGCGCGCGGCTTCGACGCCGTCGCCGAGGAGGTGCTCGGGGACGAGCCCGTGACCGAGACCGCCGAGGGCGCGGAACTGCTCGCCGGGCCCCTGGCGCGGATCAACGAGGCCGTGCGGGACGGCCGTATCGAGGCCGCGGCGGAACTCGCCGACCGCGCGGTCACCGAGGCCTCCGATGCGCTGGGCCCGCACCACCCCGAGGTGCTGCACCTGGGCGAACTCACCGCGTACATCGCCTACCTGGCGGGCGATCCGGTGCGCTCCTTCCACCGCTGCCTGGACCTCGCCCGGCTGCGCCGGCGGGCCGGGGACGCGGAGGCGGCCTACGGCAACGTGCAGAGCGCGGCCACCGCCTGGCGGGCGGTGCGCGACCCGCAGGAGGGCCTGCGGCTCGGCGGCGAGCTGATCGAGCTGTGGACCGAACTCGCGGCGGAACCGGGCCCCGCGGCCGAGGACCCGGACCCGTTGCGCTCCGCGCGGGCCCGCATGGTCCGCCTGACCGACCGCGCCGCCCGCGCCGAACGGTCCTGACCGGCCGATCGGGCGCGGGCATCGGCTCACCCGAGGGTCAGTGGACGCAGAACTCGTTGCCCTCCGGGTCGGTCATCAGCACCCACTCGCCGCCCGCCTCCTTCACCTCGCGCAGGACGCGGGCGCCGAGCGACTCCAGCCGGGCCACCTCGTCCGCGCGCCGGCCGGCGCGCGGGTGCAGGTCGAGGTGGAGCCGGTTCTTGACGGTCTTCGCCTCCGGGACGCGCTGGAAGAGCAGCCGCCGCCCCAGCCCGGTCCCCGAGTCCGGGTCGACCGGGTCGTCGGGGTGACGTACCGCGATCAAGTCCCGGAAGGCGGGACGGCCGTGGTGGTCGACGGTGGCCGCTTCGGGCAGCGCGCCGAGCGACAGCAGCCGCTCGACGAGCGCGCTGTTGTCCTCGGTCTCGTAGCGCAGCGCGGCGGCCCAGAAGTCGGCCTGCGCGTGCGGGTCGGCGGCGTCGACGACGAGCTTCCAGTGCAGCGGTTCAGGTGTCTGCGTCGGCATGGGCCCAGTTGTAACGGCCACCACTGACAGCCGGCCCCCACCGGCGACGACGCCCGACGCGGGCCTCGCGGGCACCGTGGCCGGACCCCGCCGGGCACGGCTCCGGAGGTCCCGCCGGGCACGGCTCCCTGGGCCCCGCGGGGACCGCCCCGTCAGGCCTCGCACCGGGGCCGAGCCGAGGGCCGAGTCAGGCCTCCACCCGGGTCGGGTCAGGGGCCGGGTCGGGCCTCGTCTCCGCGCGCGGGGACACCACGACCACCCTCGTCCTGCGCGCGGAGCGCAGCGCGTCGGCGGTCAGCAGGCCTAGCGCCAGCCACACCAGCGCGAAACCGGCCCAGCGCGCGAGCGGCATCGACTCGTGGAAGTAGACGACGCCGAGCACGAACTGGAAGACGGGCGCCAGGTACTGCAGCAGCCCCAGCGTGGACAGCGGCACCCGGATCGCCGCGGCGCCGAAGCAGACCAGCGGCAGCGCGGTGACGAAGCCGGTCGCGGCCAGCAGGGCCCCGTGGCCGGCCCCCTCGGAGGTGAAGGTGGAGCCGCCGTGCGCGGACAGCCACAGCAGATAGCCGAGCGCGGGCACGAACTGGATGGCGGTCTCCGCGGCCAGCGACTCGACGCCGCCGAGGGCGACCTTCTTCTTCATCAGCCCGTAGGTGGCGAAGGAGAAGGCGAGGCAGAGGGAGATCCACGGCGGATGGCCGTAGCCGACGGTCAGCACGACGACGGCGGCGAAGCCCACCGCGACCGCCGCCCACTGCGCGCGCCGCAGCCGCTCCTTGAGCAGCAGCACGCCCATCGCGATGGTCACCAGCGGGTTGATGAAGTACCCGAGCGACGCCTCGACCACGTGGCCGGAGTTCACCGCCCAGATGTAGACGCCCCAGTTCACGGTGATGACGGCCGCGGCCAGCACCACGAACGCCAGCCGCCGCGGCTGCCGCAGCAGCTCACCGGCCCAGGCCCAGCGCCGTACGAAGACCAGGGCGGCGATGACGAAGACGAGGGACCACACCATGCGGTGGGCCAGGATCTCCATGGCCCCGGCGGGCTTCAGCAGCGGCCAGAACAGCGGGACGAGGCCCCACATGCCGTACGCGGCGAAACCGTTCAGCAGGCCTGTCCGATGCTCACCCTTGGACGTCCCGGGCACGGGCCCCTCCTTCTCACCTCACACACGCAGCACGCGAGAACGAAGGTAGCGCCGGAAACCCCGCCTGTCATGTCCGTATCGCCATACGGTCATGACAGGCGGGGTGAGGGTGCTCACGCGCGCCTTCGTCAGCCCTTGAGCGCGGTGGCGACCGCCTCCGCGAGCGGGGTGGTCGGACGGCCGGCCAGGCGGGACAGGTCGCCGGTGGTGACGACCAGTTCGCCCTTGCCGATCGACACGTCGACCCCGGCGAAGATCTCGACGAGCGGCTCCGGCAGTCCGGCGCCCGCCAGGATGCCCTTCAGCGCCTCCACGGTGACGGCGTTGTAGGCGATCTCCCGGCCGGTCTGCCGGCTCAGCTCGGCCGCGTACTCGGCGAAGCTCCACGCCTCGTCGCCGCCCAGCTCGTACGTCGTGTTCTCGTGCCCCTCGCCGGTCAGCACGGCGACCGCCGCGGCGGCGTAGTCGGCGCGCGAGGCCGAGGAGACCCGGCCCTCGCCGGCCGCGGCGACGACGGCGTCGTGCTCCAGCACCGGGCCCAGGTTCTCGGTGTAGTTCTCGTGGTACCAGCCGTTGCGCAGCAGGCTGTAGGGCAGGCCGGAGGCGAGCAGCGCCTCCTCGGTGGCCCGGTGGTCGTCGGCGAGCGCGGCCTTGAGGCTGCCGGGCGCGCTCGTGTAGGCCAGCAGGGCCACGCCCGCCGCGCGTGCGGCGTCGATGACGACCCGGTGCTGGCCCACCCGGCCCTTGTCGAACTCGTTGCCGGAGATCAGCAGGACCTTGTCGCCGGCCGCGAACAGGCCGTCGAAGGTCTCGGGCCGGTTGTAGTCGGCGACGGCCAGACGGACACCGCGGGCCGCGAGCCCGGCGGCCTTCGCCTCGTCGCGCACGACGGCGGTGATCCGCTCCGCCGGGACCTTCTCCAGCAGCTGCTCCACGACGAGACGGCCGAGGTGTCCGGTGGCTCCGGTGACGACGATGCTCATGAGGGGGGCACTCCTTGGGGGTTGGCTTTGCACTCACCCTAGGAGTGGCACTAACCAATTGAAAGTACCCACTTTGAAGTAAGGTACTTCCATGGCGGTAAGCGAGAAGGTCCTGGAGTCCGAGGCGATGTGCCCCCACCGGCTCGTGCTGGAGCACGTCACCAGCCGCTGGGGCGTCCTCGTGCTGATCGAGCTGCTGGAGCGGCCGTACCGCTTCAGCGAGCTGCGCCGGGCCATCAGCCGGTGGGGCGGCCGGGGCGTCAGCGAGAAGATGCTCACCCAGACCCTCCAGACCCTGGAGCGCGACGGCCTGGTGCACCGCGACGCCAAGCCGGTCATCCCGCCCCGCGTCGACTACTCGCTCACCGGCCTCGGCCGAGAGGCGGCTCAGCAGGTGCGCTCGCTGGCCCGGTGGACGCACGAGCGCCTGGCCCAGGTGGAACAGGCCAGGCAGGCGTACGACGAGGCCCGGGAAGCGACGCCCCGGGCCTCGTAGGAACCGCCGCGACGGCGCCGGCCGTCGCGGTCCGGACGGCTCAGCCGACGACCGTCCAGGTGTCGCCGCCGGCCAGCAGCGCCCCGAGGTCGCCCTTGCCGCGCTGCTCGATGGCCGCGTCGAGCTGGTCGGACATCGCGGTGTCGTAGACCGGCCGCTCCACGGACCGGAACACGCCGATCGGGGTGTGGTGCAGCGTGTCCGGATCGGCCAGCCGGGAGAGCGCGAAGGCGGTGGTGGGGGACGCCGCGCCGGCGTCGTGCACCAGGATGTCCGCCTCGTTCTCCGGGGTCACCGTCACCACCGTCAGATCGCCGGTCCGCCGGTCCCGCACCACACCGCGGCCGCCGTCGGTCCCGAACCGGATCGGCTGCCCGTGCTCCAGGCGGATCAGCGCCTCCTCGGCCCGCTGCTTGTCCTTCAGCGCGTCGAAGGCACCGTCGTTGAAGATGTTGCAGTTCTGGTAGATCTCGATCAGGGCCGTGCCCGGGTGGTCGGCGGCCGCCCGCAGCACCTCGGTCAGGTGCTTGCGGTCGGAGTCGATCGTGCGCGCGACGAAGGACGCCTCCGCGCCGATCGCCAGCGACACCGGGTTGAACGGCGCGTCCAGCGAGCCCATGGGCGTCGACTTGGTGACCTTGCCGACCTCCGAGGTGGGGCTGTACTGCCCCTTGGTCAGGCCGTAGATCCGGTTGTTGAACAGCAGGATCTTCAGGTTCACGTTCCGGCGCAGGGCGTGGATCAGGTGGTTGCCGCCGATGGACAGCGCGTCGCCGTCACCGGTGACCACCCACACGCTCAGGTCGCGGCGCGAGGTCGCGAGACCGGTGGCGATGGCCGGGGCACGGCCGTGGATGGAGTGCATCCCGTAGGTGTTCATGTAGTACGGGAACCGGGAGGAACAGCCGATCCCGGAGACGAAGACGATGTTCTCCTTCGCCAGCCCCAGCTCCGGCATGAAGCCCTGCACCGCCGCCAGGATCGCGTAGTCACCGCAGCCCGGGCACCAGCGCACCTCCTGGTCCGACTTGAAGTCCCGCATCGACTGCTTGGCCTCGGCCTTCGGGACCAGCTGCAGCAGCCCGTTGGTGGCGTCAGTCATCGATGGCCTCCTTCAGCGCGGCGGCGAGCTGTTCCGCCTTGAACGGCATGCCGTTGACCTGGTTGTACGAGTGGGCGTCGACCAGGTACTTCGCCCGGATCAGGGTGGCCAGCTGCCCGAGGTTCATCTCGGGGATCACGACCTTGTCGTAGCGCCCCAGCACCGCGCCCAGGTTGCGCGGGAAGGGGTTGAGGTGCCGCAGGTGCGCCTGCGCGATCGACTCGCCGGCCGCGCGCAGCCGCCGTACCGCCGCCGTGATCGGGCCGTACGTCGAACCCCAGCCGAGGACCAGCGTGCGCGCCTCGTGCGGGTCGTCGACCTCCAGGTCCGGGACCTCGATGCCGTCGATCTTGGCCTGGCGGACGCGGACCATGAAGTCGTGGTTGGCCGGGTCGTAGGAGATGTTGCCCGTGCCGTCCTGCTTCTCGATGCCGCCGATGCGGTGCTCCAGGCCCGGAGTGCCCGGGACCGCCCACGGCCGCGCGAGGGTCTGCGGGTCCCGCTTGTACGGCCAGAAGACCTCGGTGCCGTCCTCCAGCGTGTGGTTCGGGCCCGAGGCGAACTGCACCCTCAGGTCCGGCAGCTCCTCCAGGTCCGGGATCCGCCACGGCTCGGAGCCGTTGGCCAGATAGCCGTCGGAGAGCAGGAACACCGGGGTGCGGTAGGTCAGCGCGATCCTGGCCGCCTCCAGCGCCGCGTCGAAGCAGTCCGCCGGCGTCATCGGGGCGACGACCGGGACCGGCGCCTCACCGTTGCGGCCGAACATCGCCTGGAGCAGGTCCGCCTGCTCGGTCTTGGTGGGCAGCCCCGTCGAGGGGCCGCCGCGCTGGATGTCGACCACCAGCAGCGGCAGCTCCAGCGAGACCGCCAGACCGATCGTCTCGCTCTTGAGCGCCACACCCGGGCCGGACGTGGTCGTCACCGCCAGCGAACCGCCGAAGGCGGCGCCCAGCGCGGCGCCGATGCCGGCGATCTCGTCCTCGGCCTGGAAGGTGCGCACGCCGAAGTTCTTGTGCTTGGACAGCTCGTGCAGGATGTCGGAGGCCGGGGTGATCGGGTAGGAGCCGAGGAACAGCGGCAGGTCCGCCTGCTGGGACGCGGCGACCAGGCCGTAGGCCAGGGCCAGGTTCCCGGAGATGTTCCGGTAGGTGCCGACCGGGAACGCCTTCGTGGCCGGGGCGACCTCGTAGGAGACGGCGAAGTCCTCCGTCGTCTCGCCGAAGTTCCAGCCCGCGCGGAACGCGGCGATGTTGGCCGCGGCGATCTCGGGCTTCTTGGCGAACTTGCTGCGCAGGAACTTCTCGGTGTTCTCGGTGGGCCGGTGGTACATCCAGCTCAGCAGGCCCAGGGCGAACATGTTCTTGCTGCGCTCGGCCTCCTTGCGGGAGAGGTCGAACTCCTTGAGCGCCTCCACGGTGAGCGTGGTCAGCGGCACCGGGTGCAGGTTGTAGCCGTCCAGCGAGCCGTCCTCCAGCGGGGAGGCGGCGTAGCCGACCTTCTGCAGGGCGCGCTTGCCGAACTCGTCGGTGTTCACGATGATCTCGGCGCCGCGCGGCACGTCGCCGATGTTGGCCTTCAGGGCGGCCGGGTTCATCGCGACCAGCACGTTCGGCGCGTCGCCCGGGGTCAGGATGTCGTGGTCGGCGAAGTGGAGCTGGAACGAGGAGACACCGGGCAGGGTGCCGGCGGGGGCACGGATCTCGGCGGGGAAGTTGGGGAGCGTGGAGAGGTCGTTGCCGAAGGACGCGGTCTCCGAGGTGAACCGGTCACCGGTGAGCTGCATGCCGTCACCCGAGTCCCCCGCGAACCGGATGATCACCCGGTCCAGGCGCCGCACGTCCTTCGCTCCGCCCGGTTTGCGCTGCTCTCCCACGACGGCGGCGTCGGCCTGCTCCGCTGGGCTGCTGACCTGGCTGGTCACTGAACTGGACCTCCTTCGAGGCGGCTGTCCGGGCGTGGTCTTCCCAGGGACCATCCCAGGATCAACCCTACGTCGGTTAGGTAGCCTTCCCGTGGCCATCCGTATGATGGACGGCTTTTCGAGACGGCCTGTCGCGCTGACTTGTCATGATGTCCCGCACCGCTCGAGCGCCGGTGTAGACGCTCCCCGCGATTTCCTCGGTCCTCCCTGCGTGGCCTCCCACCCGAGTACCCGGCTTCCACAGAAGCCGGACCGTCTGACGCGCTGCTGACACAGTGTCGGCCCGTTACGAGTTCAGGTAGGTCAGTACGGCCAGAACACGCCGGTGGTCGCCGTCGCTCGGGGACAGCCCGAGTTTCAGGAAGATGTTGCTGACGTGCTTCTCCACCGCCCCGTCGCTGACCACGAGCTGCCGCGCGATGGCCGAGTTCGTCCGTCCCTCCGCCATCAGCCCCAGCACCTCGCGCTCACGCGGAGTGAGCCCCGCCAGCACGTCCTGCTTGCGGCTGCGGCCGAGCAGCTGCGCGACCACCTCGGGGTCCAGCGCCGTACCGCCCTCCGCCACCCGCACCACCGCGTCGACGAACTCGCGCACCTCGGCGACCCGGTCCTTCAGCAGGTAGCCCACGCCCCGGCTGGAACCGGCCAGCAGTTCGGTGGCGTAGCGCTCCTCGACGTACTGTGACAGCACCAGCACGCCGAGTCCCGGGTGCTCCTTGCGCAGCCGTACGGCGGCCCGCACCCCCTCGTCGGTGTGCGTCGGCGGCATCCGCACGTCCGCCACCACCACGTCCGGCAGCGCGCCCTGCGCGTCCAGGTCGGCGATGGTCTTGACCAGCGCCTCCGCGTCCCCGACGCCGGCCACGACGTCATGCCCGCGGTCGGTCAGCAGCCGGGTCAGGCCCTCCCTGAGCAGCACCGAGTCCTCGGCGATGACCACCCGCACCCTGTCCTCCACGTTCTCCCGGCCCCCCACAGCCCCGACCTTCCGACGGCGTCCTCGTACGGAAGTCCAGCATTCCAGCAAACGGGCCGTCGTGCGCAGGAGCCGGGCAAAGCGCGGCGCCGGGGACCGCGGGGGATCGTCCTGACGCGAGCCGGGGCGGGAGCGGCCGGTCGGACCGGTCGGATGCGCCGGGGCAGCTCGGCCGTCACCGGGTCAGGCCCGTCCGGGGCAGCCCGGCGGTCCCCGCCCGGCAGGGCGGCTCGGCGGCCTCCCGGTCAGGCCCGTCGGGGCAGCTCGGCCGTCACCGGGCCAGGCCGCCGGGGCCATTCGGCAGTCGCCCGCCCGCCCGGCAGGGCAGCTCGGCGGTCTCCAGGTCAGGCCCGCCAGGGCAGTTCGGCGATCACGCGGGTGGGGCCGCCGGCCGGGGAGTCCACCACCAGGACGCCGTCCACCGCGCCCAGCCGGCCCGCCAGGCCGCCCAGGCCCGAGCCGCGGGTCGCGTCCGCGCCGCCCACCCCGTCGTCCATCACCTGGATCATCAGCCGGTCCGCCGAGCGCCACACGTCCACCGACGCCGACCGCGCCCGGCTGTGCTTGCTGACGTTCTGCAGCAGCTCCGAGACGGTGAAGTAGGCGATGCCCTCGATGGCCGGGACCGGCCGGGCCGGCAGGTCGACCTCCACCCGCACCGGCACCGTGCACCGGGAGGCGACCGACGACAGCGCCGCGTCCAGACCGCGGTCGGTCAGCACCGCCGGGTGGATGCCCCGGGCCAGGTCCCGCAGCTCCTGCAGGGCCGTCTTCACCTCGCCGTGCGCGTCCTCCACCATCCGGGCCGCCGCCCGCGGGTCCTCCCGCAGCTTCTCCTTGGCCAGCCCCAGGTCCATGGCCAGGGCCACCAGCCGGGCCTGCGCCCCGTCGTGCAGGTCCCGCTCGATGCGGCGCAGGTCGGCGGCCGCCGTGTCGACCACCATCCCGCGGTCCTCCTCCAGCTCCACGACCCGCGCCGACAGCCGCGACGGCCCCAGCAGCCCCCGCACCATCAGCCCGTCCACCGCGGTCAGCCCGCGCACGACCCACGGCGTGACCAGCGTGAACAGAAGTCCGACCAGCGAGGTCATGGTGATCTCGAACGGGTTGTCGAGATACACGCTGTGGTGCGCGTCGCCGTACAGCTGCAGACCGCCCTGCCCGGCGTACATCGGGAACACCCAGAACCACAGCGGGTACGTCAGCAGCGCCCAGCCGTACACCCAGAAGTTCACCGCCACCACGAACGAGAACACCGACCACGGGAACTGCAGCAGCGCGTACAGCAGGCTCCGCCACGAGGCGCCGCTCTTGAGCACCGCCCCCATCCACGCGAACACACCCGGCTTGGCCGTCCGCAGCGGCTCCGGGGCCGCCACCGCCACGCCCAGCAGCGCGCGGGCCCGGGAACGCTCCAGCGCACCGAACCCCCGGCAGCCGGCCAGCGCCACCGCGAGCACCGGGACACCGAGGAAGGTCACCAGCAGGCCGGCGCCGAGCGCCACCATGGTGACCGTCCAGGTGAACAGCACGATCGCGACCGGCAGGCTCAGCAGCACATAGCCGAACTCGCGCCGGCTGCGCACCTCGAAGGGCGCCCGCAGCACGGCGGGCAGCCCGGAGCGCCCGGCCCCCTCGTAGGCGGGGAAGCCGGATCCGGCCGGGTGCCCGTGTCCCCGCCCGTGCTCCTGTCCGTACTCCGTGGCCATCGGCTTCGTCCCGTTCTCCTCGTCATGGCGGTGGTGCCGCCGTGTCCGCCGTGTCTTTTCGCGGCGTGCAAGAAGCCTGGCGCGCGGAGCCTCGGCGGGCCATGGAGGCCGTCGGCCTCTTGGAGCGGGGGTTTTCCCCACCCCCGGCCCCGCCTTCGGCACCCCCGGCCCCGCTTCGGGCCCGCCTCGGGCCCGGTCAGTCCGTGCCCGCGCGGTCCCGCCACGGCAGTTCCGCCGTGACCACGGTCGGGCCGCCCTCCGGCGAGTCCACGACGAACAGCCCGTCCACGGCGCCCAGCCGGTCCGCCAGCCCCCGCATCCCGCTGCCGCCGTCCAGCCGGGCGCCCCCGCGGCCGTCGTCCAGGACCTGGATCAGCAGCCGGTCCTCCGAGCGCCACACCTCCACCGACGCGGTCCGCGCCCCGCTGTGCTTGCTGATGTTCTGCAGCAGCTCCGAGACGGTGAAGTAGGCGATGCCCTCGATGGCCGCCGCCGGACGCGCCGGCAGGTCCGCCGTCACCCGCACCGGCACCGTGCACCGGGAGGCGACCGACGACAGCGCCGCGTCTAGGCCACGGTCGGTCAGCACCGCCGGGTGGATGCCCCGGGCCAGGTCGCGCAGCTCCTGCAGCGCGAGCTTCACCTCGCCGTGCGCCTCCGCCACCATCGCCGCGGCCGTGTCCGGGTCCTCCAGCAGCTTCTCCTTGGCGAGACCCAGCCCCATCGCCAGGTTCACCAGCCGGGCCTGCGCCCCGTCGTGCAGGTCACGCTCGATGCGGCGCAGGTCGGCGGCCGCCGTGTCGACGACCACCCCACGGTCCGACTCCAGCTCGGCGATCCGGCGCTCCAGCTCGTCCGACGGCGACAGCAGCCCGCGCACCATCGCCCGGTCCGCGTTGGCCAGCCCCCGGGCGACGAACGGCAGCACCGGCCACAGCACGAACAGCGAGACCAGCACGACGGCGAAGGTGAGCACCCCCCACGGCAGCCGGATCAGGTCGTACAGCAGGGTCCGCCAGCCCACCGGGTCCTTCAGCGCCAGCCACAGCCGCTGCACCGGACCGCCGCCACGGGCGATCGGCAGCGGCGTCGGCTCCTCCACCCACAGCCCGAGCAGCGCACGGGCCCGGGCCCGTTCCAGCTTGCCGAGCTGGCGGGCGCCCAGCAGGCAGACGGCCAGCAGCGGGAGCCCGACCACCGTGACGGTGAGGACCCCGCTGACGAGCACCACGGTGAACACGTACGTGAAGCCCAACAGCGACACCGGCAGGTTCAGCAGGAGATGCGCGATCTCCTTCCAGGTGTGCGCGTCCAGGGCGAGCCGGGCCGCGGGCAGGCGGTCGGGGCCGTCGGTCCGGCCGGCGGCGGAGGCGGAAGCGGTCATGGCGGCCAGCCTGCCGTGCCCGGCACCCCTCGCGCCATGCGGTGCGCCGCCGCCGTGTGCGGGGGAAAACCCCACCCCGCGCACGGCCCCCGCGTCTCACGCCGTGACGGGCCGCTTACCGTGTCTTTATCAGGGCCTAGACTCCCGTGCGTACAGATCCTCGAATCACGGCGCGCCACAGGGTTCGGCAAGGTCACGAGGTCAGGGAACGAGGGAGACGGACGGTGCGGGAGACGTTGGGGCACTCGGCGGTCGCCGCGGGGAACGTCGTCGCGGCCGGCTACTTCCGGTCCTACTCGGTCGTGGGACTGCTCGCCCTCGTCGGCGTGCTGTTCGTCGCGGTCGCCTTCGGCGCGGGCCGCCTGCTGCGGCCGGTCGTGCCCACCCCGGAGAAACTCCTCACCTACGAGTGCGGCGTCGACCCCGTCGGCGAGGGCTGGGCCCACACCCAGGTCCGCTACTACGTCTACGCCTTCCTCTACGTGATCTTCGCGGTCGACTCCGTCTTCCTGTTCCCGTGGGCGACCGTCTTCGCCGCCCCCGGCTACGGCGCGACGACCCTCGTGGAGATGTTCGTCTTCCTCGGCTTCCTCGCCGTGGGCCTGCTCTACGCCTACAAGAAGGGGGTCCTGGCATGGACGTGAACCCCGAGCCCGCGCACCAGCCCGCGCACGAGCCCGTTCACCTGCCGGAGCCGAAGCGCCTGGGCGCGCTCGCCCGGCTGGCTCCCGAGCCGATGAAGGTGGTCCTGAACTGGGGCCGCCGCTACTCGCTGTGGGTCTTCAACTTCGGCCTGGCCTGCTGCGCGATCGAGTTCATCGCCGCCTCGATGGCCCGCCACGACTTCATCCGGCTCGGCGTCATCCCCTTCGCGCCGGGCCCCCGCCAGGCCGACCTGATGGTCGTCTCCGGCACGGTCACGGACAAGATGGCCCCGGCCGTCAAGCGCCTGTACGAGCAGATGCCGGAACCGAAGTACGTCATCTCCTTCGGCGCCTGCTCCAACTGCGGCGGCCCCTACTGGGACTCCTACTCCGTCACCAAGGGCGTCGACCAGATCATCCCGGTGGACGTGTACGTCCCCGGCTGCCCGCCGCGTCCGGAGGCGCTGCTCCAGGGCATCCTCAAGCTCCAGGAGAAGATCGCCCGCGAGTCGCTCGCACACCGCTACGGCGACGCCCGGCCGTCCGCCGCCGCGCTGCAGAGCGGCCTGGTGAAGCCGCCGGTGCCCGCGGCCGCCGAGGGGGACGCGTGATGAGCACGGCAGGCTGGCTGCCCGCCCCCGCCGAGGAGCTGTTCGGCCCGGAGGCCACCGCCGAGGAGGCGTACGAGGTCCTGACGGTGGACGTCCCGCCGTCCTCCTGGCTCACCGCCCTCGAAACCGCCCGTACGACCCTGTCCTGCACCTACTTCGACTGGCTCAGCGCGGTCGACGAGCCCGGCACCGGCTTCCGCGTCTCCGCCCACGTCGTCGCCCTCTCGCCGGTCCGCCGGCTGCTGCTGCGCACGACCGTCCCGCACGAGGCGCCGGCCCTGCCCTCCGCCGTCGGCGTCTACGCGGGCGCCGCCTGGCACGAGCGCGAGACACACGAGATGTTCGGGGTCGACTTCGCGAACCACCCCGGCCTCGACCACCTGCTCCTGCCGGACACCTTCGAGGGCCACCCGCTGCGCAAGGACTTCGTCCTCGCGGCCCGCGTCGCCAAGGCCTGGCCCGGCGCCAAGGAGCCGGGCGAGTCCGACCACGGCGGCCCCAAGCGCCGCCAGATGCTGCCCCCAGGCGTCCCGGACCCCAACGAGTGGGGCCCGCTCAAGGGCACCCTCCCCGCCGCCCCGGCCCGCCTGGCCCGCCCCGCGCGCGCGGCGGGCGACCGCCCGGTACGGCGCACCCGCACGGCAGCGGCAGGCTCGGCGAGCCAGGCGGCCGAGCCGGACACCGCCGCGACCGCCCCCGGCGCGGTGGAGACCAAGTCCGGCGCGGCGGCCGGTCCCGCCGGTGCGGCAGCGCGGCCGCGGCGGAGCAGAAGCGCGAGCGAGGGCTCGGCGAGCCAGACGGCAGGGGCGGCGGAGGCCGGGACCGCGGCCGGGACGCCGTCCGGTACGGCCGCCGGGACGCCGTCCGGTGCTGCGGCCGAGTCGGCGACCGGTGCGGCGGCTGGTTCCGCTGGTGCGACTGGTCCGGCTGGTGCGGCCGGTCGGCCGCGGCGGTCGAGGAGTGCCGGGGAGGGCTCGGTGAGCCGGACGGCCGAGTCGGCGGCCGGGGACGACGCGGCGGAGCGGAAGCAGGCGGCCGCCGAGGGCGACGCCTCCCGTCCGGCGGCGGAGACTCCCGAGGTCGAGGGCCCGGCGGCCGAGGCATCGGTGGCGCATGAGCCCACGTCCGCGCCCGCGCCGGCGGGGCCGCGCCGCGCCCGCAGCGCCTCGGGCGGCTCGGCCTCGCAGCGGGCGGCGACGGAGGAACCGGCGGGGACCGAACCGGCGGGGACCGAACCGGCAGAGGGCGAGCCGGCGGGAAGCGGGCCGGCGAGCACCGAACCGTCGGGTCCGGGCGACGGCCCCGGCCGTCCCGCCCGGCGCGGCACGGCCCCGCGCAGCTCGGACGCCCCGTGGCACCACGCCCGCCCGGCCTTCGACGAGGAAAGCGAGCCGGAGCGGGCACAGTCGCCCGAACCCGGGCCTGAGCCCGAGGCACCGGAGCCCCAGCCCGAGGCACCGGAGCCCGCGGCGGAGGCGCCCCGGCCCGAGGAGCCCCGGCCCGAGGCGGAGGCGCCCCAGCCGGAAACGCCAGAGGCCCTCCAAGCCCCCCGGGCCCCCGAAGACCGTGCCCCCGCCGACCGGGACACCCCCGAAGACCCCACAGGAGGTCCGCAGTGAACGACGCGCTGGACGTCGCCCTGCGACTCCTGATCGTGTTCGTCGTCTTCCTCACCTTCCCGCTGATCGTCGGCCAGACCGAGCACAAGGTGATGGCCCACATGCAGGGCCGTCTCGGCCCGATGTACGCGGGCGGCTTCCACGGCTGGGCCCAGCTCATCGCCGACGGCGTGAAGTTCGCGCAGAAGGAGGACGTGGTCCCGGCGGGCGCCGACCGCCGCGTCTTCCAGCTGGCCCCCGCCGTCGCCCTGCTGCCGTACCTGCTCGTCCTGCTCGCCATCCCGATCGGACCGGGCGAGGGAGCCGTCGGCCAGGTCCTCGACGCGGGCGTCTTCTTCGTGCTCGCGGTGATGGGCGTCGGCGTCCTCGGCTCGCTCATGGCCGGCTGGGCCAGCGCGAACAAGTTCTCCCTGCTCGGCGGCCTGCGCACGGCGGCCCAGCTGCTCGCCTACGAACTCCCGATGCTGCTCGCCGCGGCCTCCGTCGCCATGGCCGCCGGAACCGTCTCCCTGCCGGGCATCCTGCACGCCTTCCACTGGTGGTGGCTCCCCTGGCAGATCGTCGGAGCGGTGGTGTTCTTCGTGGCCGGCCTCGCCGAGCTGCAACGGCCGCCGTTCGACATGCCCGTCGCCGACTCGGAGATCATCTTCGGCGCGTACACCGAGTACACCGGCCTCAGGTTCGCCCTGTTCCTGCTCGCCGAGTACGCCGGGATCATCGTCCTGTGCGGCCTGACCACCGTCCTCTTCCTCGGCGGCTGGCACGGCCCCTGGGGTGCCGACGGCCTGGGCTGGGTGTGGACCCTGCTGAAGACCGCGGTCCTCGCCTTCGTGGTCATCTGGCTCCGCGTGACCTATCCCCGCCTGCGCGAGGACCAGCTCCAGAAGCTCTCCTGGACCCTCCTCGTCCCCCTCGCCCTCGCCCAGATCGCCCTCACCGGCATCGTCAAGGTGGTGATCTCCTAACCATGTCCCCCATCCCCGGCTCCGGCCTCGCCAAGGGCCTGGCCGTCACCCTGCGCACGATGACGAAGAAGACGGTCACCGAGCAGTACCCGGACGTCCTGCCCGAACTGCCGCCCCGCACCCGCGGCGTGATCGGCCTCTTCGAGGAGAACTGCACGGTCTGCATGCTGTGCGCCCGGGAGTGCCCGGACTGGTGCATCTACATCGACTCCCACAAGGAGACGGTCCCGCCCGCCGCACCCGGCGGACGCGAGCGCAGCCGCAACGTCCTCGACCGGTTCGCCATCGACTTCTCCCTGTGCATGTACTGCGGTATCTGCATCGAGGTCTGCCCCTTCGACGCGCTGTTCTGGTCGCCGGAGTTCGAGTACGCCGAGACCGACATCCGCGAACTCACCCACGAGCGCGACAAGCTCCGCGAGTGGATGTGGACCGTCCCCGCCCCGCCCGCCCTGGACGCCAGCGCGGAGGAGCCCAAGGAGATCGCCGCCGCCCGCAAGACCGCCGAGAAGCTGGCGGCCGCGCAGGCGGAGCCGCAGCAGGGCGGTGAGTCATGAGCCCCGCCGCAGCCCGGCACGGCATCGGGCTCGGTCTCGCCGCGGCCCAGCACGGCTTCCTCTCCCCGAACGGCGTCGAGATCGCCTTCCTGCTCGTCGGCCTGGTCACCCTCGGCGCCGCGCTCGTCACGGTCACCACCCGGCAGCTGGTGCACGCCGCACTGTGGCTGGTGGTCGCGCTCGGCGGCCTCGCCGTCGAGTACCTGCTGCTCACGGCGGAGTTCATCGCCTGGGTGCAGGTCCTCATCTACGTGGGTTCCGTCGTCGTCCTCCTCCTGTTCGGCCTGATGCTCACCCGCGCCCCCATCGGGCGGTCCCCGGACGCGGACTCCGGCAACCGGTGGGCGGCCCTCGCCGTCGCGCTGGCCGCCGCGGTCGCCCTGGTCTGGGTGGTCGTCGACGCGTTCCGCACCACCTGGATCGACCTGGGCGGCCCGGCCGCCGGCACCACCCGCGTCACCGGCGAGAGCCTCTTCCGGCACTGGGTCCTGCCCTTCGAGGCCCTCTCCGTGCTCCTCCTGGCCGCCCTGGTCGGCGCCATCGTCCTGTCCCGCAAGGCGAAGGCGGAGGCCCCGACGGACCCCGCGACCGGCGCCGAGGCCGCCGGCGCCCCGGGCACCGCTCCCGCGCCCCGCCCCGGCGCGAAGGAAGGCGCCCGCTGATGCACCTCGCCTACCCCGCCGTCCTCTCCGCCCTCCTCTTCTGCACCGGCCTGTACGGCGTCCTCGCCCGCCGCAACGCGATCCTGGTCCTGATGTCGGTCGAGCTGATGCTCAACGCCGTCAACCTCAACCTGGTCGCCTTCGACGTCTGGCTCAGCCGGGCCGCCCGGGACACCCTGCACTCCGGCCAGGCGCTGACCCTGTTCACCATCGCCATCGCCGCCGCCGAGATCGGCATCGGCCTGGCCATCGTGCTCGCCGTCCACCGCAACCGCGGCACCTCCGACATCGACCGACTCCGCGACACCGCCGAGGGCCACGGCGACGACACCGACGGCCCCGGCACCGGTACCTCCGCGGCCGAGAAGGCTGAGGCCACCGCGTGACCACGACCACCCTCGCCGTACTCGTCCCCCTCCTGCCGTTCCTGGGCGCCGCCGCCGGACTCCTCCTGGGCCGCACCGCGCCCGGATTCGTCCGCCCGCTCGCCGTGCTGCCGGCCCTGGCCGCGCTCGCGCTCGCCGCCACGGTCGCCGTGCGCCAGGGCGGCGGCCCGGCCCTCCACGCCCAGACCGAACTGACACCCACCGGCTCGGTCCCGATCGACCTCGCCCTGGACATCGACGGCTTCGCCGCGCTCGTCGCCGTCCTCGTCGCCTTCGTCGCGACCTGCGTGCAGATCTACTCCACCGGCTACCTGCGCGACGATCCGCGCTACGCCTCCTACGCGGCCCTCGTCTCCCTGTTCACCTCCGCGATGCTCCTCGTCGTCTACTCGGGCGACCTGATCGTGCTGCTGGTCGGCTGGGAGGTCATGGGCATCTGCTCCTACTTCCTGGTCGGCCACTACTGGGAGACCCCCGAGGCCCGTGCCGCCTCCCTGAAGGCCTTCCTCGTCACCAAGCTCGGCGACGTGCCCTTCCTCATCGGCCTGTTCGCGCTGGGCACCGACGCCGGGTCCTTCGACATCCCCCGCGTCCTCGCCACCGTGGCGAGCGGCGGACTGCACCACCCGACCCTGGTCGCCCTGCTGCTGCTCGCGGGCGTGGCCGGCAAGTCGGCCCAGTTCCCGCTGCACACCTGGCTCCCCGACGCGATGGCGGGTCCGACCCCCGTCTCGGCGCTCATCCACGCCGCGACGATGGTCGCCGCCGGTGTCTACTTCGTCGCCCGCCTCCTACCGGTGTTCGAGGCCTCCCAGGCCGCGATGGTGGTCCTCGCCGTGATGGCCGCCGTGACCATGACCGGCTCGGGCCTGGCTGCCCTGGCCCAGGACGACATCAAACGCGTCCTCGCCTACTCGACCATCGGCCAGCTCGGCTACATGACCGGCGCCCTCGCCGTCGGCGAACGCGGCGCCGCCGTCTTCCACCTCCTGTCCCACGGCGCCTTCAAGGCGCTGCTGTTCCTCGCCGCCGGCGTGATCATCCACGCCGCCGGCACCAACTCGCTGGCCGCCATGTCCCGCATGAGCCACCTGCGCGACCGGGTCCCGGACGCCTACTGGACGATGACCGTGGCGCTCCTCGCGCTCGTCGCGATCCCTCCCTTCAGCGGCTTCTTCTCCAAGGAGTCCGTCCTCGGCGCCGCCGAGCACGCGGCCACCGGGCACACCGCCCACGCCCCCGGCGCCGCCGGCTGGCTCGTCCTGGTCGCCGGCCTGCTCACCGCCCTGCTGACCGCCGCCTACGCCACCCGTCTGTGGCTGCTGGCCTTCCACGGCCGGGGCGCCGAGGCACCCGACCACGGCCGCCAGCCGCTGACCATGACCGTGGTGCTGTGGGTCCTGGCCGTGCCCTCCCTCGCCTTCGGCGGGCTCGCCTACCGCTCGCTGCCCGGCTGGTTCGACGGCCACGACCTGACCCCGACCCTCACCACCTCGATCCTCGGCACCGGCCTCGCCGTGGTCGGCGGCCTCCTCACCTACGGCGTCTGGCAGCGCACCAGCCCGCTCGCCGCCCTGGTGCCGCTGGGCGCGGTCGCCGCCCACCCCGAGGGCGACGCCGGGCTGGTCGAGGCGGAGGCCATCGCCACCCACGAACCCGCCTACGGCGACATCGCCTACGCACCCGACCCGGCCGACCCCGGCCGGCTGCTGCTCGGCCCGCTGCACCGGCCCGCGGCCGCCGGCTTCCACCTGGACGCCGTGTACGCGGCACTGTTCGTCCGCCCGGTCCAGGCCGGGGCGAGCCTCGTCCGGTTCCTCGACCGCGAGGTCGTCGACACCTACGTGCGCGGTGCGGCCGCGCTGCCCCGGCTGCTCGGGGCCGCCGTACGCCGTGCGCAGACCGGCAACGTGCAGACCTATGTGAGCGCGCTGCTCGCCGGCACCGTCGTCCTGGCGGTCGCCGTCCTCCTCGTCGCCACGGGAGCGTGAGCAGGCGTGATCGATATCAGCGAGTCCGTGATGCAGTTCCTTCTGGCGTTCGTCGTCGTCGGCCCGCTCCTCGGCGCCGTCGCCGCCCTCCTGCCCGCCCCGCCCGGACTGAAGGGGAAGTCACCCGAGCAGGCCGTGCTCCGGCACGGCGTGAGCGTCACCGGCGTGATCCTCGCCGCGGCGATCGTCCTCGCGCTCGGCTTCGACCACGACCACCCGTCGAAGATGCAGGCCACGACCGACATCAGCTGGATCCCCGCACTCGACGTGCGGATCCACCTCGGCATCGACGGCATCTCCCTCCCCCTCCTGGTCCTGACCGCGCTGCTGACCTTCCTCTGCGCGCTCTACTCCTACTTCAAGCCGCCCACGGGCCCGTCCCCCAAGGCGTTCGTCGCGCTGCTGCTCCTGCTCGAGACCGGCACCCTCGCCACCTTCGCCGTCCTCGACCTGCTGCTGTTCTTCCTCGCCTTCGAGACCGTGCTCATCCCCATGTACTTCCTCATCGCCCGCTGGGGCGGCGAGGGGCGGACCCGGGCCGCGTGGAAGTTCATCCTGTTCACGCTGCTCGGCTCCGTCGTCATGCTGCTCGGCCTGCTCCTGATCGGAATCAAGGCGGGCACGTTCGACATGGTGGCACTCGCCACTGACAACGGCCGGTCACTGACCACGTCCGTGCAGGTCATCGCCGTTCTGGCGATCGGTCTCGGGCTCGCGGTCAAGACACCGATGTGGCCGCTGCACAGCTGGCTGCCCGACGCCCACACCGCCGCCCCGACCGTCGGCTCCGTCCTGCTCGCCGGCGTCCTGCTGAAGATGGGCACGTACGGGTTCGTCCGCATCCTGCTGCCCGTCGCGCCGGACGGCTTCCACACCTTCGCCCCCTACCTCGCCGCCTTCGCCGTGGTCGGGATCATCTACGGATCCCTGGCCTGCCTGGCCCTGGCCAAGCGGGGCGCCAAGGGCGACCTCAAGCGGCTCATCGCCTACTCCTCCGTCGGCCACATGGGCTTCGTCCTGCTGGGCATCGCCACCATGACCCCGACCGGCGTCAACGGCGCCCTGTTCGCGAACATCGCCCACGGCCTCATCACCGGCCTGCTGTTCTTCCTGGTCGGCGCGCTCAAGGACCGGACCGGCAGCACCGACCTCGACACCCTCGCCGAGGAGACCGGCGCCGCCCTCTACGGCAAGGCCCCGCGCCTCGGCGGACTGCTCGCCTTCGCCGCCGTCGCCTCCCTCGGCCTGCCCGGACTCGCCGGGTTCTGGGGCGAGATGCTCTCCCTGTTCGGCGCGTTCGAACCCGGGGCCGGCCTCAGCCGCCCCGCGTTCCTCACCTTCATGGCGATCGGCGCCTTCGGCACCCTGCTGACCGCCGCGTACATGCTCGTCGTGGTCCGCCGGGTCTGCATGGGCGACGTGCCGCGGGAAGCCCCCCGCCTCGCCGACGTGCACGGCTACGAGTTCGCGGCCTGGACCCCGCTCGTCACCCTCACCGTCCTCGCCGGACTGTGGCCGAGGGCGCTGCTCGGCCTGACCGACCCGGCCGTGCAGCAGCTCCTCGCAGGAGGCACCCGATGAGCGCCCTGGCCCAGGCCCTGGCCGAGTCCGCGGTCCCGTCGGCGGTCCAGTCCGTCGACTGGCTCGCCATCGCGCCGCCCACCGTCACCGCCCTGGTCGGCCTCGCGGTGCTGGTCGCCGACCTGTTCGTGCCCGAGGCGCGCAAGCCGCTGCTCGGCTGGGTCTCCGTCGCCGGCCTGGCCGTCGCCGCCCTGACCCTGCTGCCGCTCCTGGACGGCGACCGCAGCACCTTCTGCCTGCCCGGGAACCCGCGCGTGTGCAGCTACACCGCCGACCACTTCACACTCGTCATCCAGTTCCTCGTCCTCGGCGGCGCCCTGCTCGCGGCCCTGCTGTCGGTCACGAACGTCCAGGACGAGCACCGGCGCGTCCCCGCGGGGGAGTTCTGGTTCCTGCTTCTCTCCTCCGCGGCCGGCGCAGCCCTGCTGCCCGCCTCCCGCGACCTGGCCACCCTGATCGTCGCCCTGGAGGTCGCCTCCCTGCCCGCCTTCGCCCTCGTCGGCATCCGGCACGGCGACAAGCGGTCCTCCGAGGCGGCCCTGAAGTTCTTCCTGTCCTCGGTCACCGCCACGGCGGTCAGCCTCATGGGCATCAGCTTCGTCTACGCCTCCACCGGCACCCTCTACCTCACCCAGGTCGCCCAGCGGATCCAGCACGTCGACGGACAGCTCCACACCCTCGCCCAGACCGGCGTCGTCCTCACCCTCGTCGGCTTCGCCTTCAAGACGGCCGCCGTCCCCTTCCACTTCTGGGTGCCCGACACCTACGTGGGCGCCCCGCTGCCCATCGCCGCCTACCTGTCGGTCGTCGGCAAGGCGGTCGGCTTCTCCGGCCTGATCCTCGTCACCGTCCTCGCCTTCCCGTCGTACGCCGACGTCTGGGGACCCGCGCTCGCCGCCCTGGCCGCCCTCACCATGACCGTCGGCAACGTCGGCGCCCTGCGCCAGAAGGCCACGCGCGCGTACAGCGCCGTACGGCTGCTCGCCTGGTCCTCCGTCGGCCAGGCCGGCTACCTGCTGGTGCCCATCGCCGCCGCCGGATACGTCAGGGACGGCCAGAAGGCGATCGGGTCCACGGTCGCCTACGCCCTCATGTACGCCGCTGTGAACCTCGGCGCCTTCGCCGTGGCCGCCGTGGTCGGCCGGTCGAAGTCCCTCAACCGGATCAGCGACTACCGCGGCCTGTACGCCACCAACCCCGTCACGGCGCTGCTGCTGGCCTTCTTCCTGCTGTGCCTCGCCGGCCTGCCGCCCGGCGTCATCGGCCTGTTCGCCAAGGTCACCGTGTTCGCCACGGCCGTCGACGCGGGCCTGGGCTGGCTCGCCGTGGTCATGGCCGTCAACGTCGTGATCGCCCTCTTCTACTACCTGCAGTGGGCGGCCCTGCTCTTCCGCGCCCCCGAGGGCGAACCCGCGCGACACCGGGTCCCCGCGCCCCTCACCGCGGCCCTCGCCCTCACCGGCGTCCTCGGCGTGGCCCTGTCCGGCGTGCCCCAACTGGTCCTGCGCTTCGCCGCCACCGGACTGTTCTGAGGACTTGTCACGCGCGCGTAGGGCACCCGAGGCCCCCACGCGCGCGTCGGCCGTACGGGCACGTACGGGCACGTCACCCGTACGGCCGACGCGCGCCCACGCACGCACCAGGGAACTCGCGCCCGCCGCCTGGCGTTGACCAGAGCGGGAGGGTCCACTGGACCCAAAGGGTTCCCCCGCTGCACGACTTGGAGGGCGTACCGTGCACCGCCGGCACAACGGGCTCAGGACCGCAGTACTCCTCGGGGGACTGTCCGCGCTCATCATCGTCATCGGCAGCTTCTTCGGCCGGACGGGACTGATCGTGGCCGTCCTGATCGCGCTGGGCACGAACGCGTACGCCTACTGGAACAGCGACAAGCTGGCGCTGCGCGCGATGCGCGCCCGCCCGGTCAGCGAGTTCGAGGCCCCGGCGCTGTACCGGATGGTCCGCGAGCTGTCCACGCAGGCCCGCCAGCCCATGCCCCGCCTGTACATCTCCCCGACCGAGGCGCCCAACGCGTTCGCCACCGGCCGCAACCCGCGTAACGCGGCCGTGTGCTGCACCGAGGGCATCCTGCGCCTGCTCGACGAGCGCGAGCTGCGCGGGGTCATCGGCCACGAACTGAGCCACGTCTACAACCGCGACATCCTGATCTCCTCCGTCGCCGGCGCCCTCGCCTCGGTGATCATGTTCCTGGTCAACTTCGCCTGGCTGATCCCCATCGGCCGGTCGGACGACGACGACGGCCCCGGCCTGCTCGGCATGCTGCTGATCATGATCCTGGGCCCGCTCGCCGCCAGCCTCATCCAGCTCGCCATCAGCCGCTCCCGGGAGTACGAGGCCGACGCCTCGGGCGCCCAGCTCACCGGCGACCCGCTGGCCCTCGCCGGCGCCCTGCGCAAGCTGGAGGCCGGCACCCAGCAGCTCCCGCTGCCCCCCGAGCCGCGGATCGAGACCGCGAGCCACATGATGATCGCGAATCCCTTCCGCGCCGGTCAGGGCTTGACGAAGATGTTCTCCACCCACCCGCCGATGGCGGACCGCATCGCCCGGCTCGAGAAGATGGCAGGTCGACACCAGTGAGAATCATCCTGAACATCATCTGGCTCGTCCTGAGCGGCTTCTGGCTGTTCCTCGCCTACCTGCTCGCGGGCGTCCTGCTCTGCGTCACGATCATCGGCATCCCGTTCGGGATCGCCTCCTTCCGCATCGGCGTCTACGCCCTGTGGCCCTTCGGGTACACCACGGTCGAGCGCCGGGACGCGGGCGCGCCCTCCTGCGTCGGCAACGTGCTCTGGCTGGTCCTCGCCGGCTGGTGGCTGGCCCTCGCGCACATCACCACCGGCATCGCCCTGTGCCTGACGATCATCGGCATCCCCTTCGGCATCGCCAACTTCAAGCTGATCCCGGTCTCCCTGCTGCCCCTGGGCCGCGAGATCGTCAGCACGGACGAGCCGTTCGCGGGACGCTGAGCACCGCCCCTGGACGCCCCCGGGCGCCGGACCCGCGGCCCCCGGCCGCCGGACCCGCCGCCCCCCCGGCGCCGGCCCTACCGCCCCCGAGCCCGACCGGAGCCGTCGGCGCCCCGCCCCGCCCACCGGCGCCGTACGCCGTAGGCCAGCACGCCCACGACCAGCACCGCCGCCCCCACGGCGACCGAGGCCGCCGGAAGCGCGCACGCCAGCGTGGCGCACCCCAGCAACCCCACGGCCGGCACCACCCGCGTCCTCACGGCGGGGCTCAGCGTCCAGGCGGAGGCGTTGGCCACGGCGTAGTAGGCCAGGACGCCGAACGAGGAGAAGCCGATCGCGCCGCGCACGTCCACCGTCGCGGCCAGCACGGCGACCACCGCGCCGACGGACAGCTCCGCCCGGTGCGGGACCCGGTACCGCGGATGCACGGCGGCCAGCGCCCCCGGCAGATGGCGGTCGCGGGCCATGGCGAGCGTCGTGCGGGACACACCGAGGATCAGCGCGAGCAGCGACCCGAGCGCCGCCACGGCGGCCCCCACGCGCACCACGGGCACCAGACCGGGCACCCCGGCCGCCCGCACCGCGTCGGCCAGCGGCGCCGTGGCCTGCCCCAGCCGGCCGGGGCCGAGCACGCTCAGCACGGCGACGGCAACGGCCACGTAGAGGACCAGGGTGATCCCGAGGGCCAGCGGGACGGCCCGGGGGATGGTGCGCGCGGGATCGCGTACCTCCTCGCCGAGGGTCGCGATCCGGGCGTACCCGGCGAACGCGAAGAACAGCAGCCCGGCCGCCTGGAGCACACCGCCGGCCCCGGACGGCACCCCGATCCCGAGCCGCCCGGCACCGGCCGCCGGCGAGGTCAGGCACACCACCACCACGGCGGCGAGGACGGCGAGCACGAAGGCCACGATCAGCCGCGTCAGCCAGGCGGACTTCTGGATGCCGCCGTAGTTCACGGCGGTCAGCGCCACCACGGCCGCCACCGCCACCGCGTGCGCCTGCCCCGGCCAGACGTACGCCCCCACGGTCAGCGCCATGGCCGCGCAGGAGGCCGTCTTGCCGACGACGAAGGCCCAGCCGGCGAGGTAGCCCCAGAACGGGCCCAGCCGCTCCCTGCCGTACACGTACGTCCCACCGGACGCCGGACAGCGGGCGGCCAGACGGGCCGAGGACATGGCGTTGCAGTAGGCCACCACGGCCGCGACGGCCAGCCCGAGCAGCAGACCCGGCCCAGCGGCGCGCGCGGCCGGGCCGAGGGCGGAGAACACGCCCGCGCCGATCATCGAACCGAGACCGACTAGGACGGCGTCCCGCAGCCCCAGGCTGCGTCGCAGCTCGGTGCCGGAAGTGGTCATGGGGCGCACCCTACTGAGGCGCGCAACCGTGCGAGCGACCGGCGACGTCCTCTTCACCGACACGACATGAACACGCGCGCGCCGGACAGCCGATCCTCACCGGATTCTCAGAGGCCGGTCAGCACGGGGACAGCGCGGGAGGGCAGGTTCAGGGCATGAGCATCATCGGTTGGATCATCCTGGGGCTTCTGGCCGGAGCCATCGCCAAGCTTCTGCTCCCGGGCCGCGACCCGGGCGGCTTCATCGGGACGACCCTCATCGGCGTCGCGGGCGCGTTCATCGGCGGCTGGATCTCGGCCCGCTGGCTGGACCACCCGGTCAGCAAGCACTTCTACGACGGCGCGACCTGGGCCGCCGCGATCGGCGGCTCCCTCGTCCTGCTGATCCTGTACCGCATCCTGTTCGGCAACTCGCGCGACTGAGGCGGCGCGGCTCGGCGCTGCGGGGGCGCCCGGCGGCGCGCGGGCGGCATGACGGAGGGGCGGGCATCACCGGATGCCCGCCCCTCCGTCATGTCACCTGCCGCCCACCGGTCCTACCGGTAGTTGACGAACTGCAGCGCGAAGTCGAAGTCCTTGCCCTTCAGCAGGGCGATCACGGTCTGGAGGTCGTCGCGGCTCTTGGAGCTGACGCGCAGTTCCTCGCCCTGGACCTGGGCCTTGACGCCCTTGGGGCCCTCGTCACGGATGATCTTCGCCACCTTCTTGGCGTTCTCCTGCGAGATGCCCTCCTCGATGGAGGCGAAGATCTTGTACTCCTTGCCGGACAGCTGCGGCTCGCCGGCGTCCAGCGCCTTGAGCGAGATGCCGCGCTTGATCAGCTTGGACTGGAAGACGTCGAGGACGGCGTTGACCCGGTCCTCGGAGTTGGCCTCCATCAGGATCTTCTCGCCGGACCACGAGATCGAGGCGCCCACACCCTTGAAGTCGTAGCGCTGCGAGATCTCCTTGGCGGCCTGGTTGAGGGCGTTGTCGACCTCCTGCCGCTCGACCTTCGAGACGATGTCGAAACTGGAGTCGGCCATGTCCTGTGGCTCCTTGTATCGGGGTGCGTATCGGGTGCGTACCGGCGTACGCGGCGGCGGCCGCCGGGCCCGGCAGGGAGCCGGTCCGCATCCGCCCCAGCCTAGCCACCCCGCGACCCGCCGGGTGCAGATCAATCGGGTGGCGAAGCACCCCTGTGCATCGGGTATTGTTTACGTCGTTGCCACGGAGCACCGCCGAAAAGCGGTTCGAACGGCAGCATCCCCGGCGGTGTGCCCGAGCGGCCAAAGGGAGCAGACTGTAAATCTGCCGGCTCAGCCTTCCCAGGTTCGAATCCTGGCGCCGCCACACGACCGAAAGGGTCTGTGACCAGCAGCAATGCTGATCGCAGGCCCTTTCGTCGTTGACGGGGTCAGTGTGGGTGCTATGTGCGCTTTTTCCCAGTCTGTCTCACTTGGATTCGCGTGCTGACCAGCCCGTGTGGGGCAGGCGTGGGGCAGCTTCGCGTACCTCTACCCGCCGTTCTTCAGCGCTCGCTCGATCCGGGCGTTCGCCGTGGCGGCGCCGCCGTCCAGGCACTTGGCGTACACCCGGAACAGTACGGCCACGCTGTGGCCGGCGCGCGCGGCCACTTCCTGCGGCTCCACCCCGGAACTGAGCCATGTGGACACGGCAGCATGCCGAAGGTCATAAGGACGCTTGGCCAACTGCGACGCGCGCTGAGCGGGCGTGAGGGCCCGTGCGCGAGCTTCTGCCCACACCTCGCCATATCCGGTGTCCTGGATGAGCCCACCGCGCTGGGTGCGGAACAGGCGTCCGTCTGGGGCGACGCCGTACGCGATGACGTGCCACCGCAGCAGGCTCACGAGGTCGGGCGGGATCGGCACCGGGCGGACCGCCTTCCGAGGCCGGTGCTTGAGCCCTCGCCGGTCGTGTGCTTCGCCGCTGTCGGTCCATGCTGATCCTGAGCGCGGACGGGTCTCCCGTAGCCATAGGGTCCCCCACCCTCGGCGGGGGAGGTCGCAGTCCTGTAGGCGGAGGCCGATGACTTCCGCCGGCCGTGCTGCCGCGTAGTACATGCACCCGAAGAATGCGACCAGGCGGCGCCCGCGGGCGCTCTGTGTGCGCACGGCGTCGAGCAGTGCGAGAGCCTGCCGGGGATCTGGGACCGAGGCCGGGTCCAGTTCCTCCGCAACCTGCTCCGGAGCCTTCCACTGCACTTGTGGCAGAGGGTTATCCGTCAGTCGGCCGGCGTCGACGGCGTAGCCGAGCGCGTTGTGAAAGATGGCCCGCTTCCGGCGGATGGTCGACGCGGACGCCGTGGTGCCGTCCAATTTCATGGTCAGGGCGTCCAGGGCGGCGCGCACCTGCATGCGGTCCGCCAGTGCAGAGGTCGGCAGGGATTTCCGCTCGAACCATGCCAGCACGGCGGCTACCTCGTCCGGCGGTTCTTCGTTCCGGCGGCTCACGTTGAATGCCCAACTGTAGAGAGCCGTCCGCACCGTCCTAGCGTCGGCCATGCCCTTGCTGTCCTTGACGAGCGCCGGCGTCACCGTGGCCATGGCTTCCGCGAGTGTCCGGCGCGTCGAGCCGGGGGAGTGCTGCCACTTCATCTCGATGTACTCGCGGGCGTGTTGATACCAACTCACGTCGTTGCGCTGCCGCAGCTCGGAGAGTGGTACGCCGGTGAACTCGTCGAAGGGCTCGCCGGCGTGTGCCGCGCGCAGAAGTTCAGCGCGTCGCCCCTCTGCCAGCGTCTTTGTGCGGAACGTCTGAGAGTGCGGAGTCTCGCCTGTCTTCCAGCGCAGCTCTGCGGAGGTTTGGCCCCGGTCTTTCCTCTGCCGTACTGACCAGATGCGAACGTCGTATGTCTTCCCCATCGGGGGCCTTCCTGTGAAAGGGGGCCCGGTATGCGCCGGGCCCCCTTGGGCGATGCCGGTGAGCTGGTGGAGTCAGTAGGCGGGCGAATCCAGGCGGTTGAGCCAGTCGTCGAGGTCGGTGCGTCGCACCCGCAGGTGGCCGTTGGGCAGCTTCACCAGCCGCGGCCCCTGGCCACGCGCGCGCATGCGGTAGAAGGCGGCGCGGCTCATGCTGATCTCTTGGAGGACTTCGGGGAGTTTGAGCATCTTGGTGCTGGCCAAGGCGGTGACTCCTTCTTGGGGTGAGGCGTCCGGCGGCACTCTCAGAAGTCCGCTACTTCCGCTACCGCCGCTACCTCGCAGGTCACGGGCCTGTTGGAGGTAGCGGGAAGGGGTAGCGGTAGCGGACGGGTAGCGGTGCGGTAGCGGCTTCGGATGCCCGTTACCGCTACCGCGTTATCACTGGTCAAGCCGTGTTTTCGGTGCCAGGTAGCGGAGGTAGCGGACTTTCCGGGGGTGGGGGGCAGTAGCGGGCCCACGCGTCGTGCAGATCAGCGGCGTAGTAGCCCTTGAGGACGCTTCCGGCGGTCTTGATGTTGCGGGAGGCGATGGGCTCGTTGTCGGCCGTCATGTACTCGGCGAGCATCCGGGACAGGCGCCGGTTGTCGAGCGGCTTGCCGTGCAGGTCGGCCCAGGGTGCGTCGTCCAGGGCGTTGAGCCGGTCCAGGATGGCGACGGTGGGCAGGCGGTCGATGCCGACCATGACGTGATCGCGTAGATCGGCAAGCAGCCGAATCCCCATGCTGCCCTTGTCGTTGGCCTTGGACGCCGTCACCAGGGTCACGCATGCTTCCCGAGCCCGCTCGGGCCAAGCACCGCCGGCGGCGTCCGCGACCGCGAGCAGGGGTTCCCATACGTCCGCCGGTCGGTCGGTGACACCTTCGGGCATGTCCGGCCAGGCGTCCACCACTCGCGCACGTGCCTGTTCGGCCCACTGCGCCAGCCGCTCACGGAGCTTGTGCCCCTGCGCCTCGTGGATGCGAGCCCGGAACGGTTCCACGCGTTCGTTGCGGGCCCGGCGGCGCATGCGGATGACAACGGAGCGGGTCAGGATCGTGTCGGGCAGGGAGCCGAGCCCGGCGACCGCGACCGCGCAGTACGAGGGGAACGCCTGCACAGTCTGGTTGCCGCCATCGCCGATACACCGGTAGGTGACCCCGGAGCGGCGGTGTCCGGCGTTGAGGAACCCGCGCAGTTCCTCGTTGTCCCCCGCCTTCGGCCCGAAGATCGTGTCGATCTCATCGAACAGGATCGTCGGCCGGCCGTTCGCCCCCGACACCGCGCGGAACAGAGCGGCGGCGGACGCGTTCACGGCCGTCATGGACTGCGGCACCAGCGTTTCCACGATCTCCAGGGCTCGCGACTTGCCCGATCCCGGCTCGGGGGACAGGAAGGCCAGGCGGGGCGTGGAGTCGAAGCAGTCGAGCAGGTGGGCGTGTGCGTCCCACAGGGCGACGGCGACGTAGGCGGCCTCGGTGGGGAAGACGTTGAACCGTCGGTGGAAGGCTTCCACCTCGTCCAGCAGCGCGGCCCCGTCCATGGTGGGGGTCATGCGGCGGCCCTCCCTTCGGTGGATACGGCGGGCATTCCGGTGCAGGCGGATCGGTGGGCGTCGTACTCGGTGACCAGCGCGGTCACGGCCTGGGGGCCGGTGGCGGTGCTGGTCTGTCCGCAGGGGCAGGTGTAGGCGGCGGTGGGAGTGTCGCCGGGGCGGGTGGACCAACGGGCGCCGTCCCAGTGGTGGCGGTAGACCGGTGGGGCGTAGATCCGGATACCGGGCCGCTCCGGGGTGGGGTCGGCCGTGCCGTGCCGGGCTTCGTCGGTCTGGAACCGCTCAGAGCGAAGTGCAGTGACGACGCCCTTGCGGGCGGCGCCTGTCGGCTCGCCCACGGCTGGCCCGGGCCCGGCTTTCTCGGCGCCGTGCCGGCCGGTGGGTGTCGGGGCTTGGCCTTCCAAGCGGGGAGTGGCGGGGGCGCTCATGCCGCCTGCCTGGGTCGGGCTTTGCGGATGGAGCCGTCCAGGGCGCTGCGGATGGTGGTGCGGCACTCGGCCGCGGTGAGTCCCACCGCCTCGCCCGCCCCTTGGAAGGCGTCCTCAACCGTCTGCCGGGGGAGGTCGCCCCACGCGACGAATCGCCCCACCTTGAAGGCGCATCGGTTTAGCACGGTGTTGCGCAAGCCTTCCGGGGCGGCGGTCACCACCGCGCACTCGGCTTCCAGCGCGGCCAGTGCCGCCCGGCTGCCGCCCACCGCTGGCAGCCGCAGCGACCCCTCAGGGCGCGCGGGCGCGGGCTCCAGGATGCTCAGCAGCCACGCGGGCAGAGGGGCGGCCAGAGAGGCGCACAGCGCCTCGTACCATCCGGCGGCGGTGACGCTACCGGCGGCGACGACGTATCCGCCCCACGCGCGGGTGTCGACCGAATCCGCCACGGTGCCCGCCGTGTTGCCCAGCCGGGCGCCCGGCGGGCAGGTGAAGTAGAGATGCTCTCCACCGCTCGCGGTCCGCACCCGGTAGGTGTTGGGGACGGCGTGTCCGGCGCGCTCGCAGAGCGCTGCAAAGGTGGTCGCGCCGCAAGGCGCGTCCGAACTGTTCTTGTCCTTGGGCACGTCCAGGTCGATGACGACCAGCCCGGACGGGCCGGTGGCGATGCCGACGTTGAACGGCGCCCGCGACCATGCGGCGCGGATGCGGGCGGGGTCGGTGGTGGCGCGCTGCTCCCACTTCACGTGCCCGGTCGTGCACGGGTCGGTGCGGGTGCAGGTCTTCTCTCCGTGCAGGGCGGGCGGCTTGCTGCCGGGCCTGCACGGGAAGACGTGCCAGCCGCGCTCGGCGGCGGTTAAGGCTGCACGGAGCAGCGCGGTTTGGGCGTCATGGGTCATGCTGGATGTCTCCAGTTCTCTTGATGGTGCTGGGTGACAAGGGCGGCCCCGCGGCTTTGGCGAGACGATGGGGGCCGCCCTTGGCGTAGCTAGCTGTGGAAGTGGTTGCGCTTGAAGACCGCCCGGCGGATGTGGACCGTGGTGCCGCCCTTGTGGCCGTTGGAGCTGAAGACCTGGACGGCGATCCAGCCGCCGAAGAGGACGGCGGCGAGGATGATGAGCTGGGTGATCAGCGCCGTGAGTGCGGTGATGAACGTGGTGAGCAGGAGCAGTCCGCCGCACACGGCGAGGAACCCGACACCCCCGAGGGCGACGTTCACCGCCGTCCGGGACACGGGTGGCTTCGCCGCGAGCGGTTCGGGCTGCAGGGCGTTGACGGCGTAGCCGGTGACGATCCGCCCGTTGGGCAGGACGATGCTCGCCACCGCCGGCACGGCGCCCGGTTGCATGAGGACGACCGGCGCCGGTACGACAGCGGCCGGGGTGATGGGGGCGGGCTGATGGACCGCGACATCCCGCAGCGCGGACGCCGGGAGGTGCTGTTCGGGGTACATGTGGAATCCCTTCCGGTGCTGGGTCAGGGAGGCGGCGGCACCCCCTTGGGGATGCCGTGTGGAGGGGGTTTCGGGCCGCTGAGCTGGGGTGCCTCCCTGCCTCCCTGGGCGATCATTTGCACTGGTCACGGCCAGGGAGGCGGGTCAGGGAGGGGGTGAGGGAGTTCTCCCTGCCTCCCTGATCCGGGCGGGGCGGCTCCCTGCTATCCGGCGTCGGAAGCGGAACCGTCGGTGTCACGATGGGCAAGGGCGCGGGCGATGTGGTCGCGGCCGACGACCATGCGGCCGTCGGACTTGTACGGCTCGGCGCCGGTGCCGTCCAGGACGCGGGTGAGGTCGACGGGCGACCAGGTGCCGTAGGCGTCCGGGTTCAGTACGGAGAGCCGCTTGAGCACGTCCTGGGTGCGCAGCCGCGGGGCGTCGCCGATGACGGCGGCGATGTCGGCGAGCGGGTCACGCTCCTCGTCGTCGCGTTCGATGGCGTGCAGGGTGGTGACGCCGTCGCGCAGGGCCTTGGCCCGGTCGGTGATGGCTTCGGCGGTGGCGTCGTCGATGAAGTGCGTGCGCACGGTGATGGAGGACTGGCCGGCCGGGATGGTGATGCCGTCGGAGGCGACGACCAGGGTGCCCCGGTCCAGCCCTGGGCGCAGCAGGTTCGGGGCGGCGCCGCCGTCCACGGCCTTGTCGCCCAGCGCCATGCGGGCCTGCGATTCGGTGCCGAGTGCGAGGGAGGCGCGGGTGTGGGCGCCCTCGCGGACCAGCTTGGGCAGGTTCTCGTTGGTGGGGTCCTGGGTGCCCTGCCACATCAGGACGTTGACGGCGCGGCCCTGGTTGTGGATTTTGCGGACGGCCATGAAGTACCGGGAGTTGGCCTTGGCGCCGCCGTAGGGGCGCTTGTCCTCGTCCTTGGCCGGGCACATGAACGCGACCTGTGCCTCATCGACCAGCACGATCAGCGGCGGGAACTGGGTGCCGGGCGGGGCCTGGATGCGGCGGTTCATCTCGTCCACCGCGCCTTCGACCATCTCGGTCACCTGGATCACGTGCTCATCGGTGGGGCCCTGGATGAGGGTGAGGGCGAGGCCGTCGAACATCTTCCAGTCGCCCACGCCCTTGAGGTCACCCATGAGGAACTGCACCGACTTGTCCAGGGACAGCCACAGCGCCAGGGACCGCAGGGCCACGGTCTTGCCCTGGTTCGACAGGCCGGTGATGAGCAGGTGCCGCTGATACAGGCTCAAGTTCGCGGCGTCGCCGCGCAGGTCCTGACCCCACGGCGCTTTGCCCTTGGCGTAGTCGGCGGTCATCGTGTCGTCGGTGGCCAGCGGGGACGGGCCGATCGGCTCGTCCAGCGCCCCGGAGTCGGCCACCCACAGCCGCACTGTGCGGGCGGCGGTCGGGATGGTGATGAACACCTCGTGCTCGTGCCGGGACAGGTTCTCAGCGAGCTTCCGACGCCGGTTCTGCACCTCGATCGTGGACACCCCCGACGGGAGGGTGACGTCGACTTCCACGCCGCATCCGGCGATGACGATCGGGGACAGCATCGACGCACCCGCGTCGCCCATCTCCTGAATCGCCTTACGCAGGGCAGGTACCCCCAGGTCGCGTAGGGCCTTGACCACGATCGACGGGGTGATCGGCTCGCCCTCACCGTTGCGGACGCCTGCCGGCAGTGCCCACTGGGGTGCGGCCTGTTGGTGGGCCCCGACGGACCACAGGGCGAGCAGGGCGAGGAACGGGCCGACCGTCAGGGCCGGTCCCCACACCACTTGCACGATGGTGATCAGCAGGTTGATGAACTTGATGACCGCCATGAGCGGAGTGACGACCTCGGTGGCGTCCTTGGTGGCGATGGCCATCGCGACGCCGAGCAGGACCAGTCCACCGACGCCCATACCGGCGCTCACGGCCGCGCCCTTGGCCGCGTCCAGCGGCGAGTGCAGCAGGTCCATGCGGCGGCGGTGGCGGGCGTCGCGGAATCGCTGCCCCCGCTCCTCCCACTCGGCAGCCGCCTCGAAGTTCCCCGCGGCTTCAGCGGCGCGGAGCATGCGCTCGTACCGGGCGGCGGTGCGACCGTCCCACGCCCGGCGGCCCACGATCCGCGCGCCCCCGAGGACGTACAGGCTGTGCCGGGCGACCGTGCGCGCGGCCGTCCTGGTGGCCTCGTGGGTGACGGCCGTGCGTACGGCGCGTCCGGACCGGAGCCACAGGGGGACCGGCGGTGCGGCCGGCGGGTCGGGGACCACGGTCAGTGTGGTCACGGGCGGGTCGGGCTCGGGGTTGGTGTCTTTGTGCAGGTGGACGACGTTGCCGCTCATAACGGCAGGCTCCTGACTGCCCCGGATCGGGGCGAAGCGAGGGGGGAGGGCGCGGTGAGGGGGCCGGGCCGCGTGGGCCCGGCCGGGCTGGTCACCACCAGCGGGAGGACTTCTGCGCGGCGCGGGCGGTGGCGGCCTCGTTGACGATCCGCTGCCGCTCGGTGTGGAGCGCGGCGATCTCCGCGACGAGCCGGGTCTCGGCCGACTGCCACGCGGTGTCCAACTGCCGTTCGGCGCGGGCGGGGCTGTTGCCCCTCACGATCCGGTACGAGCCGCCGGCGAGGGCACCGAGGACGGCGCGGCGCTCGCGGCCGTCCAGCGGCCACATCTCGCGGTTGCGGACGGCTTCGAGCTTGCGGTTGGTCTGCTGGATGGCCTTGTCCAGGCGGCGGGTGTCGGGTTTGCCCATGTCAGGCACTCCTCAGGGAGGGTTCGGGGAAGGCGCAGGGGGTGCACATGCCGAGCGATGCGGGGATGACGTAGCCCGCGTCACGGCGGCAGGAGGGGCAGAGGCGGCGGGCGCGGTTGGCCTTGGCCAGCGCCGCTCGCCGTGCGGGCGTCATGGGCCGGACGGGCTTGGCCAGGTCGACGCGGTACAGGTAGGCGACCAGCGGGCCCCGCCGTCGGCGCGGCCGTTCGAGCTGTGCCGCCACGTCCTGGCCGCCCGGCCGCAGGCCGCGTGCGCGGAGTTGGCGGCGGGTGGCGTAGCCGTCCGGGGCGAGGCGCCACCGGAAGACCGGCAGTGCCCCCATCAGCCGGCCCGCTCGGCGAGCAGCGCGTCACGCAGCTTGCGCGCGTTGGCCGGGGAGGTGCGCAGTTCCCGGCGGATGCCCTCGCCGGTGATCTGCGCGTCCGGCCAGTCGGCGGTCATGGTGCGGGCCTCGGTCAGGAGTTGTTCGGGGGTGCGTCGCGTCCGGGGTGCCTTGGCGGCGTCCGGGACCCGGTACGTCGCCCGACGCTGCCGGGTCGACTCGGCAGCCACTGATCGGCGCACGGTCGGATGCGTAGGGGTCGACTCGATCGGGGCAGCAAGCGCGGGGATCGGCTTGAGCGGCAGGCTGGACTTGCCCGCGTCCGCCGGGACCGGGTCGGGTACCGGGAGGCGAGTCAGGGTGATCGTGACCGGGGTCGATTCCGGCTGGTCAGCCGTAGACCGAATCATCTCGGTCTTTGTCGATTCCTCCGCATTCGTGCTCGCGGTGGTCGCCGGACCGATCAGGCCGACCGACGGCAGGGACGGCGGGTCGGTCGGGGTGGTGAACATGCCTGCCAGCGCGGCATCCGCACCTGCCGTGACGCGCTCGCACTGCACATCGAGCAGCCGGGTGCCTAGGGTGTGGTCGCCGGTGCCGACCCTGCGGGCCAGACGCCACGACTTGCGCTCGGACCACTTCTTAACGCGGTCGCTGGGGTGGTTGGCGGCCACCGCCCGGTAATAGGCCAGTTGCCGTACGACGGCCGCCGCGCGGGCCTCGGCTTCGGCGTCGTGGCCATCGGTGTGGACGACGATCCGCCGGGCAAGGAACGCCATGCCCTCGGCCGAGACGCACATGCCCATGGGGGTCACGGCGTAGATCACGGTACGGCCGGCGTCCGGGCCGACCATCGCGGCCATGACCGAGGCGGCGGCGGGCAGCGCCCACAAGCCGAGTCGGACGAGGCGGGGTGAGGACTGTCCCAGCATGGTCAGGCCGAGCAGGACCAGGCCGAGCACGGCGGTGGCGCCCTCGCCGGCGGCGACCGCACCGAGCGCGGTGCCGGTGCCGTAGGCGTGGCCGATATTGCTGAACGTGCCGTAGGCGCCGATGCCGCCGACGGCGGCCATGATGACGAATGCGACCCCGAGAACGATGCGCTGCGGGGTGGTCAGTTCCTTGCGATTCATTACGCGGCACCGCCCGACAGGCGCGTGCCGGCCGCACGGTTGACCAGCGCGACCCGCGCGGCGAGAGCCCGGCGGCGGGCGCGACGGATGCGGCGGGCGTCCAGCTCGGTCGGGGTGCGGTCCAGGGTGACGATGTGCGCGTCCAGCAGGTCGACGTCCGCCAGGATGACGGGCATCTCGCGCTCGATCGCGTCCAGCTCCGCGTCCGTCGGCTCCATGAAGTCGGCGAACGCGGTAACAGCGTCCTGAACTGTGACGATGTGCTCCATTGGGTCGTGTTCCTTTCGAGGTGGAACGGCCCGAACAGCACCCCTCGGAGTTGCCCCTCCGGGGGGTGCGCGCCGGTGATCGGAGAAAGCCGCGCGTTTCACGCGGCCCGGCCACTGAGCAGCGGCCGAAGTGCCCCGGACCGGACTCGAACCGGTCGGGCTGCGTACGGGGCACGCCGGTCTTCTCCGCCTTGTTTCCGACCCCTTCGGGCAGGCGGACCACGGGTTACCAGCAGTTCCCTGTGTGAGGTTGTCAAGGACCCAGCAGCTCAGGGCCCCACATGGAAGCGAGCTATCCCGAACCGCACGGCTTGAAGGCAGCCCTAAGAAAGCCCCTCCCGGCCCGCTGTCCTAGGACTGCGAGCGACCTGAGGAGACCATGGCACGCAGTCCTAGGACTGTCAACAGTCCTAGGACTGTGCTTGACTGAATCGCGTCGAGAGGAGTTCTGCGTGGCACCGAAGTGGCGCGACCTGGCGGACAGGTTCGCGGAGCAGATCAAGAGCGGTGAGTATCCGCCGGGCGCCCAGTTGCCCCAGATCAGAGACCTAGTCGAGGCTGGGGAAGGCTCCAAGGAGACCGTCCACAAGGCATACAAGGCGTTGGAGGCTGAAGGTCTCGTAACCTCGACGCGCGGACACGGCACCGTGGTGCGGTCGCGTACGCCGCTCAAGAGGCTCGGCATTGCCCGATACGACAAGGCAAAGTGGCGCGACGGCGAGGAAGTCGCGTTCATCGCTGACCGCGTCGCATCGGGTCGCGCATACAAGCGCGACGAGCAGACGCAGACTGTGAGCCGCGTCCAGGCGGACAGCCTTGTAGCGGAGGGGCTCGGCGTCCCAGTTGGCTCCGAGGTGTACGCACGAGCACGTCTCGTGAAAGAGGGGACGCAGCCAACTCATACCCTGACCAGCTACTACAAACCAGAGCATGTAGAGGGGACGCGCATTGTTGACCCCACTCCAGGCCCTGCCGGCCGTGGTGGCGGGTACCGGGTCCTCTATGACGCCGGATACGAGATCGACCACATGAGAGAGGCCCTGTTCGCCCGCATCCCCACGGCTGACGAGGTGCAGCTCCTGCAGCTCCCCGCCGGTGAACCTGTAGTCGAGCTGCACAGGACCACTTACATGGCAGACGGCACGGTGGTCGAGTTCGCGGTGGGCGTCCACTCGGCTTCTCGATTCGCATGGGAGTACGACTTCAAGATTCCGGACTCAGCGCACGACGGGAAGGGGCAGGAATGATCTCGACACAGACGTGGGAGGATGCCCGGCTTCTGTGGAACTACCACCGTATGCATCACGATCTGCGGCCCTGTTCGGTAGCCGTCGGTCTGGGCAGTCACGATCTCGGTGTAGCTGATGTGACGGCGGAGCTGTATCACCAGGGCATGGCGCCGGTCATCGTGTTCACAGGGGCCACCAGCCCCACGACCCGGGCGCGCATGCCACGCGGTGAAGCTGTCCAGTACCGCGAGCGAGTGCTGGAGCTCGGCGTGCCCGATTCGGCCGTAATCTTGGAGCCGCGAGCGACGAACACGGGTGAGAACATCGAGTTCACCAAAGCAGTTCTGGCGGACGCTGGCGTCGAGGTGACCTCTGTCCTCCTAGTGAGCAAGCCCTACGAAGAGCGGCGTTCGTACGCCATGATGCGGAAGCTCTGGGCTGAGGTCGATGTGGTGTGCGCGTCCACGCCGATGGAGCTAAAGGAGTACGCCGACTCCATTGGGGACGCTCGCATGGTCATCGACATGATCGTGGGCGCCCTGCAAAGGGTGCTTGTCTTTCCGGGCTGGGACTTGGCCATCGAACAGGCTGTGCCGGACACCGTCGTGGCTGCTTATGAGCGCCTGTGTACCGAGGGCTTCACGAGCCGACTCCTGTCCGGTGAGGTCGCCTCTCGTCCTAACGTGTGACGGGTTGGCGGGTCCACTACTACATGGACCCGCCAACCGGAGTGGTGCGCCAGCGATGCTCCGCATGCGGGCTAGTAGGTAAGACCGCGCGGCCATCACTCAGAAGCCGCCAGGTACAGGCGCATGAGCGAGTCGTAATCAATGATCATATCGGCGAATTGTGATCACCGTCATTACTGCCGTCGATGAGCGGTTGGTGGTAACTGGGCATCCGCTGCTCTAGCTGTGCAATTTCTTCGTTCAGGACGTCGCGTTCCATCGCTAGCTGCTGGCGCCGCCCAAGGAGCGAAATGGGTGCATTGGCACCCTGTTCGCGAATTTTTTCATCCAGTTCGGCCAGATGCGTATTCATTGCATCGAGTCGGCCACGGGTGTAGGCAAGCTTGTGCTGAGACTCCTTAGAAGGGCGAGGTGTCCCGACCTGAGTGGATTTCTCCCTTCTGTCAGTAGAGGAATTCAAATCGCCCAGGAGTGCTCTAAGATCTTCCGTCATTTCCCAATCCCGCCGCGAGATATTGAGTGCTACTGACCCGTCGGGCAATTCTTCGATGCTCCTCTCGATGAGGTACAGGAGCTGATCTGCCCGATTCGCGATTGTGCGTGCGGCTCGGACTCGGCTTGGATTGCGTCCGGGTGAGATCGTTTCCTCATGAAAATGATCCCTTATCTTCAAGAGGTCAACCATCAGGGCGTTGAATTCGTCCGGGTGTAGGTGCAAGGTTTTGGTGTTGGAACTACCCTCTTGCGCCTGGGCGACGGTGGACTCGCTGACGATCGCCCCTAGCTCAGACTTAGCGACCTTCAGAAACGTTCCCAAATCGGTTAGCAAGAAATCCTGGCCACAGCGCTCCTTAAACTCAGAAATCAGCTTAGGGTGGGGACCAATCGTTAGTCCGGCCTCGCTGTAAACCCAATCGTCCTTAGTGTCATTCGTTACTAAAATCACTGGCATTTCGCGGAGTTTGGCCTCGCGCAATACTTGCTCCCAGACGAAATAATCACCGTGGGCATTGTCTGCCTTGCCTGAGTCTCGATATCCCGGCGGGATCCTATCGCCTGCTCGCGTGCTGTAATTCTCTAGGAACTCCTTTTCTTCTTCGTCGGCGAACGGCGCTCCGACCTTCTGATCGAAGATATCAGCCAATGACTGCAGGATTGGGTCATCGGTGATGACCTTAACCAAATCCAAATCAAACGCGTCACCATGGCGTTTGATTTCGTCTATTGCCATATCGAATGCCTTGTTTAGGGGATCGATCAACGCCCTCTTTTCCTCTGGAGACATGGAGCGCCGCTTGGTGAAGGTGTTGATCTCTTGGATCGCTTTGTTCCTTGATTCATTCAACACCTTGGGGACGGTCGTGTAGAGGGCGATGTGCTCCTTTATGGCATCAACTCGACGAGAATAATACTCCTTCACCACCTGATGGGAGACCCACAAGCGATCTTCCAGTTTTGTCAGAGCCTGCAAAAGCTCGTCACGCGCTTGAGGGGTGAATCTATATAGATTCAGCAGGACGTTAGTGTCGAGCGTTACGAGATACTCGGTAACTCCTTTCTTGTAGTCTTCCGTTGACCTTCTCCACATTCCTTCGAACCCTGTCAGGAAGGAAGATTCCATTTCGTGACCCCCAGGAAGGTGTGCCCGCGCATCGACAAGGTAGCTCAATGGGGGCAACTGCCGGGCCTACTTGCGAAATATCGGTAGGGTTAATTGTGTGGCCTGTAGCCAGCTTCGTCCGAGATGGGCGGCCTGGCCGCTCCCTCCAGTGCATTGGAGGTCAGGGGCAGGGCTTGGCTAATCCAAGGGCCTCCGAAGCCGCCTAACCAACTGCGTAAGGCCGGGGCAACTGACGCGTCCGTACACGCTGACGGCAGCCTTCGACGGCAACAGCGGCGGCGGTGCCGTATCAGATGAGACAGCCTCCCACCTCGCAGGGCGGCCGCCGACGCGACTCTGACACTGGCGCCAGGGCGTGCGGAAGGAACTAGAAAGGCGGCGGTCTTGCGCCAGCCGATGGCGGATCGTCCCGGCTTGGCATGAGGCCTCTGCCCCTGGTCTCAGTTGCAGTCCCAGTTGACACTAATTCCGAGGTGGTTCGTTTCTGTCCACGGCCGTCTGGCACGGCGCCTGACCAGCGGCGCAAGGCTCATGACAGATGTCCGTGGACACGTCCGGACCAAGATCTGACAACTCGTAATGCGTAGTCCTTGCGGACAGGTAGGAAGACCCATCCCTCCCCTGGTCTCCAGGGGAGGGCCTGCCGAGGACTAGCGGAGTGCCGCTGAGTGCCGGTCTTTTGCGGTGGCGGCGAGGATCCGGCGAAGCTTCTCTCGGTTGACGCCATACGTCTTGAGAGCGTGGCAGTTGGGGCACAAGGCGATCATGTTCCAGGGGACGTCAGGCCCGTCCTTGGCCAGGTCCTGTACGTGGTCGACCTGCAAGATTGGGTTGCCGGCTGCAGTGAGCTCCTTGGGGTGGCCGGCGCATCGGGGGCTCTCACAGTTGCCCTTGCTGCGGCGGATGACTGCCGCTCTGGCGCCGGGGTCACGGACAAAGCGGTCCGCAAGCGAAGGCTTCTGGAGCCGCCCTCGTCGCTCGGCGTTGGCTTCTGCGTTCAGAGTCAGACGCTTGTATGCGTCCTCGTCGCTCTCGGAGGTGTCACGCACCTTCGGATCTACGTCGCTCGGGCGGTAGGAGTCTGTGTCGTCGTACAGGATGCCCGTGTCGGCATCCAGGGCCTCGAAGACTTCCGAAGGCCATGTCTCCCGCTCCGGAGAGGGAACCGGAGCCAGGATCCAGTGGAACTCGCGTCGCCACTCTTTGTCTGCTCCGACGCCCCATCGCATCCGGCGCTGGACGATGACAGCCCAAGTCTCGAAGCTGAACTGCCCCTGGTAGGGCTTGTGCCAGTAGCGGAGAGGGCGCCCCGCGGCCTGGTATTCGGCCATCAGCTCGTTGCCATCGGTGATCTTCTGGTCGCCAGACAGTCCGTCTCCCACGTAAGCGATCCAGTTCGTGTCCGGGATGCGGCTGTCGTTATATGGCCCCTTCTCGTCCGAGAAGGCACTCAAGATGCCGTCGGCGAGGCAGCCGATCCCTGCCATTTTTTGACCGCCGTACGCCCGCCAGATGGCGTCGCGGTCCTTGAAGCTCTCGCCTAGCTGTGGGCGAAGCGCGTCGGCCCACCGGCCGGCGAGTAGCTCGTGCAGCCCGAAGTCCTTGAGCAGGTCGGGGGGCAGCGGGTAGAAGTACCGCAGGATGAGGCCAGCTGCGGCAGAGGCCGCGGCTTCGGGATGAGACTGCAGCAGTGCATAGTCGTCCTCACGGAGCCCGCCGGCGGGGTCGACTTGGTTCAAGGACTCCTGGGTGGGACGGCGTCCCCGGCTGGTGAGGATGAGGTCTTCTGCACAATCCAAGACCCACAAGTCGTCGCGCACGAGTGCCCAAAATGGATATCGGGCGGCATCCGTTCCATCATCGACCTGGGCATATTTCACCAACAGCGATGCCACGGCATCACGCGTAGCCGACCAGGATCGCGTGCGAGGGGTGCCGGCCACAGCCTGCCCGATTGCCCACAGAAGAAGCACGGGCCTGTGCAACGCCGTTCCGTCCACGCGGCGTGCCGGCCGTACGTCTCCCACGCGGCGATGGAAGGTCTTGGGCGGCTCCACGACGGTGAAGCCTTCCCGTCTCAACCAGGCCACCGCGTGCTTAAGGCCTCCGCTGAACCCCGGCGTTGAGGGCTTGAGCGCTACGCCGAAGTCGTACAGATGGGCGACCCCGGCTATGGCCTTCGAGTCGTACTGCCGCCCCTCGTGAACGAGCAGGTACTTTGCGGCCGCCTGGTAGCCGTACTCGGCACGGAAGGCTTCGGGGCCGCGCCGGTCACACTCAGCAATCGCTCGCAGGATCCCCGCGCGCGTGATCTCGGAAGGTGGCATGGGCGACACGGTAGATCAGAGCCCTGACAACCGTACTCAGTTGGGCAGTGCCCAGAGACGCCGCGGGCAGACAGCGAGTAACCGCCGGCAGCAATGACGATCGATGGCCGCACCCGCTTACCGACTATTTTCGGCCATGTATAAATGCTCATTCAAATGTGAATCAATGTGGATGAATCGGTCAAGCTATAGACAAAATTGTGCCTATAGGGAAATGTGCACTTCAATTTAACTGAAGTGGACATTCCTGACCGTGTCACTGCAGGTCAGCCCAGGCGTAGCACCCTTGTGGAAAATACCGCTAGAAGCCCCTTTAGGCAACCTTTGCCTTCTTGATCGCTGGAATTCTCGGCGCCGGAACTTTTTTGCAGGTCAGCGGCCTACTGCGGGCGTCGGCTAGGTTTCTCTGCAACAGGAACGGCCGGACGGTTCGCACCCGTCCGGCCGCCTAGGTCGACGAGTTCGCACCTCGCTGACCTGCGGAAACTCGCACTCTGCATGAATGGAGATCCATGGGAAGGCTACCAGTCCGGGGTAAGTGGCCCGGGGCGCCAGTGAAAGACCGCTTCAAGGCGACGGATGTAGCTGCCTGGCCGCTCTTCAGCGTGGCGCAATGCGGGCGGTATCTCCTCTTGGGTGCGCGCACGCAGGGCGGCCGGTGTGACCGGGGGGTCGGGCGGGGGCGATGCGGGTGACGCAGTCCACGTGTGCATCCAGCTCCCTTGCATCACCGCCATCCCCTGGCACTTCGCCTTCGGCAGGTGGAGGCCAGGTCTCGTTCAGAACGATCTTTTGGACGGTGGTTGGCTTCACCGCAGCGTTCTGGCTGGCGTACGTAGTGCTCGTTGTTACGAGCCCTCACGGCGAACAAGTGAAGACCGCCATCGAGACCATGAAGGGCGCTGGCCTCTCTGGGCTTGGCACGATCTTCGGCCTTGCCGGCAGAGCCTTGACTGGTAGTCCCGGGAACGAGCAGAGCTAGGCATGTTGCACCCGCGACCCACCAGGTGTGGCCGTCCCACCGACAGTCGCCATGGGGAGCTTGTGGGGTCGTCTAGTTGGGCACGCCAAAAACCCCAGCTCAACTGAGCTTTCGTACAGAGACTGTAAATCTGCCGGCTCAGCCTTCCCAGGTTCGAATCCTGGCGCCGCCACACGGAGGGAAACCCCCTCTGATCAGGTTACTTACCTGATCAGAGGGGGTTTTTCGTTGTAGGAGTCCGTTCGATTCGCCGTGGACGAAGTGCGGCCGCGTCTCACCTCGTACCGCCCGTATCCCGACGTCAGTCACTGCGTGTCCCCCAGGTGTCCCCCGGGGGAGGGCATGTTCACTCGGGCTCGTGCCATTCCCGGAGGGCTGCGTCGATCCGGCTGTTCGCCCGCTCTCGGGGGTCTGGTCAAGGACCTTGGCGTACACCTTGTGCAGCACTGCGATGCTGTGGCCGGCGCGGCGGGCGCACTCCATGGCGTCCACTTCGGAGCTGAGCCAGAACGACACCCCAGCGTGCCGCAGGTCGTAGGGACGCCGGGCCAGCAGTGAGGCTGTCTCCGCCTCGCTCAGCACATCCCGGCGGGCCTTAGCCCATACGCGGACCTGAGAGCCCGCCTGCTTGGTGCAGGGCGCTGCTGCTCGCAGAGGCACCCTCTGAGGGGGCGTCTGTGAGCAAGCACCACGCTCAGGCCAAGCCGGTTAAGGGGCGTAGGCCCCTGGAGACGCCGACTTGTCGTCGAATTACGGTTCGATGCGGTTCTCGATCTTGCGGCCCTTGTTCCAGGCGTTCACCACGAGGCGGGTCGCCGTGGCCACCCTGGAGCCCGTGCCGCTGTTGTTGAAGCCGCCGCGTGAGGACTGGCTGAGGATCTCGGAGCGCCACTTGGCCGCCGTGCCCATGTTCAGGATCTTGCGGGCCAACTCCGTGTCGTCGACGAGGTCGCCCCATCGGCCGAGGAAGGCCCCGATGCCGCCCAGAAGCATGCCGTCCCAGGTCTCCGCGGCGCGTCCCCACGCCTCCTCGGCGACGGTGAGCGTGCGGTCGAAGACAGCGGCGCCGTAGCGGTCCACGATCTGCAGCACGCCGGACACGGCGCCGACACCGTTGGTCGATGACGAGCCGAGGGTCAGCCCGTGCTTGTCCAAGATCCTGTCCGTGTCGACGAACAGGGGGACACCGCCCGTGAGTCCGACCTGATACTCGTCGATGGGACGGGGCTTGTGGGACTCCCTGTTCTTGATCAGGAACAGAATCGCCTCCTGCGCCTGCTCCAGCCCGTGATGGACTTCAGCTCTGATCGTGGGGATGCCCGCCAGTGCGCAGGCGCGCCACCGGTGCTGTCCGTCGACGATGTAGAGGTCACCGTCGGAGCGCTCCGACACGATGATGGAGCCGATGGCTTCGCGCACCAAGTTTTTCGCGATGGTCTGCGCGCGCCGCTCGTTGAGAGTCCGCTGTGCCTGCGGGTCGATGTTGAGCTTCGTAATGGGAAGCTCAACCCCATAGTCCACGTCGTGCTCAGGAAGATCGAACGAGTACCGAGCCTTAGGCATGGTTGTGCCCTTCAGCGCTGCGTTAGGGGGAAGTTGTCGGCTATGCCGGGGATTTTGGGAGACAGCGCGTTTAATAATCTAATCACACGTCAGAAGGTGCGTACAAGTCCTCACGGTCCGGGAGACGTTGCCGGTTCAGGAAGGCTCGGGGCCGGAGGTGGGAAGTGGTCACCGAGGGCGGGAGTGATTCATGTAGAGGTCGACAGGCATGGAGTTACCTGACTCAAGGCGCAGGCATCTGGTTGCAGTTCTGGTCTCGCTTCACCTGCACGTTCTGGGCGTCCACCAGTGACCGACTTCGAGAGTCTGTCTGACGAGGGGTTAGGCCGGCCTGGCGAGTCCTCGTCGGCACGGACGACCGCGAGGAAGGCGTGGGCGAGGTGACCTAGCGTGACCAGAAGGTGAAGCGGCGGACCTGGCGCTCGTCCGGAAGATCCTCAGCGTCCGTTACCGCGGATCGCTAACGGTCTTCCCCCGGAGCTTGGAGAATGTCACCCAACTCGAGCTCTACTTTTTGGATAGCCCTCCGGACCACCGGACGGGAACAGGGAGGGACACGTGGATCGACACGAGAAGAGGCGGCTCCGCGACTCCATCGGCGAGCATCTGGACGTGTCCAGCACGCGCCTGACGGACGACGAGGCGACATTCCTGGGCAACTTCATCGACGCGTACGACAAGACCTACAGGGGGCACACGGAGACCCGCACCAGGAGTGGTGCCGGCTGGAGCTCCGACGGGAAATACACATATCGCGAGACGTTCACCGACACCTTCACCGACGACGTCGGCATCCGCCAGGACTATGAGTACCAGGACGACGACGGGGAGAGGAGGACGTCCACGAACGTGATCACGGATGCCCGAGGGGTCCTGAACTGGTTTAGAGACCGTACCTAAGTGGTGGTGGGGCCATGTGGGGTTGGTGCCCCCAGAGTGGGAAAGGCCCAGCTCAAGCTGATTGCGTCGCGCAGACTGTAAACGGGACGGCTCCTAGTCGTTCCGTGGCCATCAGTGCGTAGGTCTACGCTGCGGTGCATGGATGATCTCTTGGGGGGCTAGTGAGTGTGACCAAGCGTACGAGGACGCTTGTCACGCCTGGCGATCTTCACTGGCGACTCTGCTAGGGGATACCTCACTGCTGGCGCGATGGCAGGAGCGCCGGTATCAGTTCGCTCACCGAGTCGGAGCCCTACTGACCGAGATGCACTGCGACAGCTCTGGTACTGCGGGCCCGGTGCTCTACGGAGTGTTTGCATCAGGTGCAGGGCTTTGCTACGTAGGGCAAACGCAGGAGGCCGAACGTCGCCTGCGCGACCTTCCAGTGGGCGAGAGCCATCACCTAGCCAACACGGTGCCACCCGAAGTCTGGGAGAGGGTGGTGGTGATCCGCTGGCCGCTGCTGCTCTGCGAGGCGCCACGGTCCGAATAGTTGGAGGTTGAAGCCATGGGCTCCGCGGTCTGCGGACTTGCGCTGGAGCACGCCCTTCAACTGGCAACGGCCCCTCCCTTGAACAGCCGCCGGCGGCGCACTTCCGGTGATTGGCAGCCTCGCAACCTTTCGCGTAGCCGTTCCCGCGGTGCCCTCCATTCGCAGCGGATACCGGAACTCAGTCGACTGACCCTCGCCGCCTGGAACGCCCTGTCAGAGGCGGAGGTCCCGAGAGGGGCAGCGGTAGTTGCCACTGAGGTCGGCCGAGTGGTGTTCCCGTCGGCACTGTACGAACTGCCTGGCGGTAGGTCAGGACCGGGACGCGGCAGTCCTGACCGGGAGAAAGCGCAGGTGGAAAGGCCCCCCTCGCGCGGACTATAAAGCTGCCTCCTAGCTGCAAGAGTCGCAGACGCCAGTTGCCGGGAGTTGGACGAAGCAGCCCCGGCATATCGCTTCACCGCCGCTCAGTCCTACTTCAGTGCGACCCCGTCGCCCGCCGCAGTCGCCGAGCCGGTCGTTCCCGTTCCCGCGAAGTGCCAGCGCCAGGTGCCGGAGGCGTTCGCCGTGGTCGTCGTCCTCAGCTTGCCGGCGCTGTCGGTGGTCACCGTCTTGACGGTGGTGTAGGTCGAGGAACCGGACTTCCTGAACTGGAGGGCGACCTTCTGGGCGGCGAAGCCGGTGTAGGCGTTCGTGTTCCAGTCGGCCCGGGTCAGGGCGCCGGTCACCGTCAGGGTCCTGCCCTTGACGACCGGTTCGGGCGTCGCCTGGGTCGTCGCCAGCCTGGCGTGGCGCTTGACCTTCACCTTGGCGCTGCTGTCGAGGGTGTAGAAGTCGCCGTCGTAGGCGGCGGCTTCCACGTCGAGGTGCCAGGTGCCGGCCGAACTGTTGCGCAGGTCGGCGTAGTCGGTGCGGTCGGCCTCCAGGCTGTACGACCAGGAGCACTTCATGGTCTTCGACGTGGGACGCGTGCACGTCGGTGACTTCGCGTACTGGATGCGGTCGTCGGAGCTCACCAGCTTGAGGCCGACCATGCTCCTGATGCCCGAGTCGTCCTTGGCGGTGGCCGTCACGGCCAGCTTCTGCGGCGCGCTGACGCCCACGTCGACCGTGGACTTGCTGAAGGTCACCGAGGTGAAGACGATGTCGCCCTTGTGTTCGTCCGCCTGTGCGAGGGGCGCGACGAGGGTGAGCAGCATGAGGCTGCCGACGGTGGCGGCCGCGGCCGTACGGATGTGCATGGCTCTCCTGGAACGGGGGACCGGATTTCCGCTCGTGGAGTCCGGGTGTGCAGGAGACCGTCCACCTGGGGCATTGGTTGTACGTCCACCTGGAGTTTCCGCGGTGCAGGCGTCATGGCCGTGCCAAGTAGGCTGCCGCTTCCTGTGACAACGGCTCTCTGACGAGGTGTGAATGAAGACAGGCAGACGAACCGCGGCGGCGGCCGCGTTCGTGGGGGCACTGGGGCTCTCGGCGCTGAACGCGCCGACGGCTCAGGCGGCGGACACCGGTATCACCGTGTCGGACATCGTCATCAACGACGGCAAGCCGGTCGTCGTCGGTACGACGAAGGAGGTGAAGCCGCCCATCAGTTTCGACATCGCGCTGCCTGCCGGGTACAGCACCGATGACCCTTCCCGCTACGACGCCTTCCCCTTCCTGTACCGCGGCAGCATGGAGACGGCGGCCGACACGGGGGAGAACTTCATCGGGCCCGGTGGCTACACCTGCTTCGAGAGGGACACCAAGCACGCCCACTGCGAGGGCGAACTCCACATCGACCCCGACCCGAGCCGCGACGAGGTCGACTCCAACAGTGACGCCACGACCTGGAAGGTCGGTGTCTCCTTGCGGCTGTTCAAGGCCGACGGCGGCCTCAAGGCGGCCGAACGGGAGCCGCGCTCCCTGACCGTTCGGCTCAAGCGGGCTGCCAGGGCGACCACCGACGCCTCGCCGGAGCCGGTCACCAAGGGCAGGCCGATCACCGTGACGGGCAAGGTGACCCGGGCGAACTGGGGCACGAAGAAGTACGACGCCTACGGCGGCCGTACGGTCAGCCTCCAGTTCCGCGCCAAGGGCGCCGCCGCCTTCAAGACGGTCAAGAAGGCCACCACCGGCAGCGCCGGGACGCTGAAGGCGACGGTCACCGCCTCGCTCGACGGCTCCTACCGCTGGGTGTACTTCGGCAACTCGACCACCGGCGTCGCCACCAGCGCGGCCGACTACGTCGACGTGCGCTGACGCCCTGCGGCGGCCGGAGTCCGGACGGCCCCGGCCCCGTCGGGTGCTGTGCCGCGCTCAGTCGTCCGCCGCAGGCCCCGCCGGGGCGTCCGGAGTGGACTCGGGCTTGGTGTGGAGGATCTCGCGGGCCTGGTCCGCGGCGCGGGCGAGGCTCTCGGAGACGAAGTCGAGGAAGCGGGCGGTGTTCTCCAGGCGGGTGGCGGCCGGGGTGCCCGCGCCGAGGACGCCCACGCCCTGCCGTGCGGTCTCGGCGACCTGGGCGGTGGACCGGGCGCTCGCCATCATCGCCTGGTACATGACCTCGTCGTCGACGACGTAGCGGTCGCGGCGGCGCTCGTCGCGCTCCCGGCGGACGAGGTCCTGGCTCTCGAGGAACGCGACGGCCTTGGAGACGGACGCCGGACTGACCTGGAGGCGCTGGACGAGTTCGGACGCGGTGAGGCTGCCGGTGTCGCTGATGGTCAGGCACGCCATCACCCGCGCCATCATCTGCGGCGTGCCCGACTGCATGAAGACGGTGGTGAGCGTCTCCTCGTACGCGCGCACGGCCTCGGGATCGCGCCCGTGGGCCTGCGCAGGAGCCGCCGGCCCGCGGGACGCGGCCTGCTTGCGGCGGTGGGCGCGGTGTTCGGTGGCGCGGTGGGCGACTTCGGCGCGGTAGGCGGTCGGGCCGCCGTTGCGCATGACCTCGCGGGTGACGGTCGAGGTCGGGCGTTCCAGGCGCCTGGCGATCTCCGCGTAGGCGAGGCCCTCGGCCAGCCCCAGCGCGATCCGCTGACGTTCCTGCTGGGTGAGCCTGCCTCCCGGCATCGCGGCCTCCTCCGTGTTTCTGCGTGTTTCTGCGTGCTGCTCCGTGTTGCTTGCGTCGTGCCGCTGCGCGGCGGTGCCAGCATAGCGTTCACCTTCTGCTCATTGCAACGATCGCACTCAGGTGGCGTTGCGTTAGATCCCATGCCGTTGCAACGATTTCCCTGCACTGGCCTGCAGTTGAGCCACTCAAGCGCCGCAAGTGCGTTGCCAGTACTGTGAATGCAACGTAGCGTTTCTCATATCGGAAACAGCGGGCCGCATCGGCTCGCACCGCATACCAAGGAGAAACACCATGCAGAGGTTCGCCACCACCGCCCCCGTCGTCGCGGTCCTGGACATCCCCGCCGGCCGCGTCCAGCTCATCGCCGCCGACCGCGACGACACCACCGTCGAGGTCCGCCCCGCCGACGCCACCAGGAACCGCGACCTGAAGGCCGCCAAGGAGGTCGAGGTCAGCTACCACGACGGCGTCCTGCGCATCGGCACCCCGGAGGCGAAGCACCGCCTCCTCGGCCACTCCGGCTCCGTCGAGATCACCGTCCAGCTCCCCGCCGGCTCCCGCGTCCAGGCCAAGGCCGCCGACACCGACCTGCGCGGCGTCGGACGCCTCGGCGAAGTCACCCTCGAAGCCGCCCAGGCCACCGTGAAGCTCGACGAGGCCGACAGCGCCGACCTCACCCTCCAGGCCGGACCCGTCACCATCGGCCGCCTCACCGGCTCCGCCGAGATCAGCACCCTCAAGGGCGACCTGCACATCACCGAAGCCGTCCGCGGCACCCTCACCCTGCGCACCGAGTACGGACAGATCACCGTCGGCGCCGCCCGCGGCACCTCCGCCACCCTCGACGCCGGCACCACCTACGGCCGCATCGACAACACCCTGCGGAACACCGAGGGCGCCACCGCCGCGCTCACCGTCCACGCCACCACCGCCTACGGCGACATCACCGCCCGCAGCCTGTGACCGCAGCCGTTCCAAGAGGGGGCACTTCACATGACCGACCTGGCCATCGCGGCGTACGGGCTGCGCAAGTCCTACGGCGACAAGACCGTCCTCGACGGCGTCGACCTGGCCGTACCGCAGGGAACGGTCTTCTCCCTGCTGGGCCCGAACGGCGCCGGCAAGACGACCGTCGTCAAGATCCTCTCCACGCTCGTCGCGCCGGACCCCGGCACCGGCCCGATCCACATCGGCGGCCACGACCTCGCCGCCGATCCGCGGTCCGTGCGGGCCGCGATCGGTGTCACCGGGCAGTTCTCCGCCGTCGACGGCCTGATCACCGGGGAGGAGAACATGCTCCTCATGGCGGACCTGCACCACCTCGGCAAGCGCGAGCGGCGCCGGGTCAGCACCGAACTGCTGGAGCGGTTCGACCTCACCGAGGCCGCGAAGAAGCCCGCCTCCACCTACTCCGGCGGCATGAAGCGCCGCCTCGACATCGCCATGACGCTGGTCGGCAACCCGCGGATCATCTTCCTCGACGAGCCGACCACCGGCCTCGACCCGCGCTCCCGGCACACCATGTGGCGGATCATCCGCGAGCTGGTCGCGGAGGGCGCCACCGTCTTCCTCACCACCCAGTACCTGGAGGAGGCCGACGAACTCGCCGACCGTATCGCCGTGCTCCACGACGGCCGGATCGCCGCCCAGGGCACCGCCGAGGAGCTGAAGCGGATCGTCCCGGGCGGGCACGTCCGGCTCCGCTTCACCGACCCGGCCGCCTACCGGAGCGCCCTGGCCGCCCTGCGCGACGCCGCCCGGGACGACGAGGCCCTCGCGCTCCAGCTCCCGAGCGACGGCAGCCAGCGCGAACTGCGCGCCGTGCTCGACCGGTTGGACTCGGCGGGCATCGAGGCCGACGAGCTGACCGTGCACACCCCCGACCTCGACGACGTCTTCTTCGCCCTGACCGACGCCACGACCGCCACGAGCGCCACCACCGCCACCACCGCCACCCACCAGACCGAGGAGACCGCCCGATGAGCACACCCCCGGCTCCCGCCCGCGCGACCCGGTTCCCGCTCGCCGTGCGCGACTGCTCCACGATGCTGCGCCGCAACCTCCTGCACGCCCGGCGCTACCCGTCCCTCACCCTGAACCTGCTGCTCACGCCGATCATGCTGTTGCTGCTCTTCGTCTACATCTTCGGCGACACCATGAGCGCGGGCATCGGCGGCGGCGGTCCCGACAGATCCGCGTACATCGCCTACGTCGTACCGGGCCTGCTGCTGATGACCATCGGCAGCACCGTGGTCGGCACCGCGGTCTCGGTGTCCAACGACATGACGGAGGGCATCATCGCCCGCTTCCGGACGATGGCGATCCACCGCGGCTCCGTGATCGTCGGGCACGTCGTCGGCAGCGTGCTCCAGTCCGTCGTCAGCGTGATCCTCGTCGGTGCCGTCGCCGTGGCCATCGGCTTCCGTTCCGCCGACGCCACCGTGCTGGAGTGGCTCGCGGCCTTCGGTCTGCTGGTGCTCTTCGCCACGGCGCTCACCTGGATCGCGGTCGGCATGGGTCTGGTCAGCCCGAACGCCGAGGCCGCCGGCAACAACGCGATGCCCCTGATCCTGCTGCCGCTGCTGTCCAGCACCTTCGTCCCCCTCGACGCGATGCCGGGCTGGTTCCGGCCGGTCGCCGAGTACCAGCCGTTCACGCCCGCCATCGAGACCCTGCGGGGCCTGCTGCTCGGCACCCCGATCGGCCACAACGGATGGCTGGCCGTCGCCTGGTGCGTGGGTCTCGCGGTGCTCGGCTACTTCTGGTCGGCCGCCAAGTTCGACCGCGCCGCGGAGTAGCCGCGACCACCGAGCGGGCCTCGGCCCGCGCCTCGCCCCACGGCCCGCGCGCCTCGCCTCCCGTCCTCTGCCTCCGCCCACCGCCCGCGCCTCGCCTCCCGTCCTCTGCCTCCGCCCACGACCCACGACTCGTCCCGCCCGGGGGCGGCGTGCACCGGCGATCCGCCGGAGCGCGCCGCCCCCTTCGGCGTACGCGGACAGCAGGCGCAGGGCAGGGGACGGCGACCTCAGCCGTGGCGGGCGGGCAGGTAGGCGGTCAGGCCGGTGCCCGGCAGCCGGTGGGGGGTCCAGGTGCGGGCGTAGTGGGGCGGTCCCGAGCGGGTCCGGGCGAGGGCGGCGCTGGGCTCACGGGCGGCGCGGCGCAGCAGGGCGGGCACGCTGGTGTCGCGGTTGTTGCCGCTGACGTTGGCCGAGGCGCAGCCGGTGTAGTACCCGATGGGCGGGGCGTGTTCGCCGCTGACCAGGCAGGGCGCGGCGAGGCCGAGGCGGTGCAGGTCGTTCGCGGCGGTGCGGTACTGGCCGGCGGTGGCGCGGGCGTCGGCCACGTTCCGGCCGAGGACCACGGCCTGTGTGCCGAGGTGCAGGACCAGCGCTACGACCGCCAGCGCGACGGCCACGGCCCGCTGCCGGGGCCGGCCGACCGCCCGTACGCCGTCCGCGGCCAGTGTGGCGAGCGGTACGGCGAGCAGGGCGTAGGCGGGGAGCAGGAAGCGCGGGGCGGAGTAGTCGATGAGCAGGAGGTACGGGACGCTCAGCGCGGCGGCGCAGGCCACGGGCAGCACGGTGACCGCGACGCGCCGGGTGCGCCAGGCCACGGCACAGGCGGCGAGGGCGAGGACGGGCAACGCGGGCCACCACAGGGCGAGTCCGGGGTGGTCGAGTCGCGCGTGGCAGGGCCGGCAGAGCAGGGGACCGTCGACGCTGCGCCAGGCCAGGCCGGCCGCCCAGTGCAGGCCCATGCCGCCCTCGGTGGCGCTGGAGACGTGCAGCCGGGCGCCGACGCCGCCCCAGCGGACGTACGCCTCCGCGATCCACTCGGCGCTGCCCGCGACGAGTCCGGCCACCACGCCGAGCGCCGGCGCGAGGCGCCGCCGGGCCGGGACGAGCGCGCAGGCGGCCAGCAGGGGCAGCGCCAGCCAGACGCCGTCGGAGAAGCGGAACGACGTGGCGGTGGCGACCATGACGCCCAGACCGAGCAGGGGCACCCGCCGCCGTTCCCGGAGCCGTACGGCGCGCAGGAACCAGCCGGCCGCCGCCACCGAGGACAGGGCCACCCACAGGTTGGGCATGGCCTGCGGGCCGTACAGCAGGGTGGTCCACAGGCCGGCGAACAGCAGGGAGGCCAGGGCGGTGCGCCGGGTTCCGAGCAGCGGCCGCCAGACGCGGTAGGCCGCGTACAGGGCCCCGGCGGACAGCAGGGCCAGGACGACCCGCAGCACGGTGGTGGAGCCGGTGGCCGCGAGGACGGGGGCGGCCAGGAAGCTGATGCCGCGTGAGCGCGGGGCGCTGAACCAGGCGGCCGGGCGGTGCGGGTCGACCTGGGAGACGTACACCGTCTCGTCCCAGCCCAGCCCCAGGTGCGGGACGACGAGGGCGAGTTGGGCCACCGCGTAGGCGACGGCCACCAGCGCCGCCCACGGGACGGCGCGGGCCGGCCGGTACCGGGTGGCGAGGCGCGGCACGCCGTCCAGGCCCGTGGCGGTGGTCATGCGCTGAGCACTCCGCTCGTGAGCAGGCCGAACAGCAGGACGCCGACGGCGATCCGGTAGGTGACGAAGGCGTTGAAGGAGTGCCGGGCCACGAACTTCAGCAGCCAGGCGATGGAGGCGTAGGCGACCACGAACGAGACCGCGGTTCCGACGACGAGCGGCGCACCGCCGACCCCGGCGCCCATGGCGTCCTTGAGTTCGTACAGCCCCGCGCCGGTGAGCGCCGGGATGCCGAGGAAGAACGACAGACGGGTGGCAGCGACCCGGTCCAGGTCCAGGACGAGCGCGGTGGACATCGTGGCGCCCGAACGGGAGAAGCCCGGGAAGAGCAGCGCGAGGATCTGTGAACAGCCCACCAGCATCGCGTCCTTGAGGCCGGCGTCGTCCTCACCGCGTTTGTGCCGCCCCATCTGGTCGGCCGCCCACATGGCGCCGGACCCGACGACGAGCGATCCGGCCACCACCCAGAGGGAGGCGAGGGGGCCCTCGATGAAGGGCTTGGCGACGAGGCCGACCACGACGACCGGCAGGGTGGCGTAGACGACCCACCAGGCGAACTTGTAGTCGCGGTGGTAGCGCTCCTCGCGGTGGACGAGGCCGCGGCCCCAGGCGGAGACGATCCGCACGATGTCCTTGAAGAAGTACACCAGCACCGCGGCGATCGCCCCGACCTGGATCACGGCGGTGAAACCGACCACCGAGGTGTCGTCGACCGGGATGCCCATCAGCCCCTCGGTGATCTTCAAGTGGCCCGTGGACGACACCGGGAGAAACTCGGTGACCCCTTCCACGACGCCGAGGACGACCGCCTGGCCGACGCTGATCACGCTCATCTGGATCCGTTTCTGTGGTGGACGCGGGCACCGGCGACGCGGACGCCGGACGGGCGTGTGGCCGGGCTGCCGGCGGGGGATGGAGGGCGGGGGCGGGGCGTGTGGCCGGAGCCGGGGCAGAGGCACTGCCGGTGGGGCGGGAGTGGTGACCGGGTCAGGGGCGCACCCGGCGCGGGGGGCGGCCCGCCCGGCCGCGCCGGCGGGGCCTGCGGCGCGTCCGGGCGCGGCCGCGCCGGGTGGCGTCGAGGCGGGCGAACAGGTCCTCGTAGGCGTGGGCGACGTGCGCCGGGTCGAACCGGGTGGCGGCGAAGCGGGCGGGCTCGCCCGTACGGCGGCGGGCGGGTGGACCCCCGCGCCGGTCCCGTGCCGGCCGGGGCGGGCGGACGGTGGCGGGCGTTGCGGGCGACGGGGACAGCCGGCGGGGCGGGGGCAGGGGCACCGCGGGTCCTTTCCGCCCGTGCGCCGTCCGGGCCAGGGGTGTCCTCGGGTACGGGCGCATGACACACTCGGAAGGCAGCAGCTTTTACACCGCTGTAGAAGTTCTACACGACTGTAGAAGATGCGGGAAGGAACGCCAAACCCCATGGGCGCGCACACGCAGGGACAGGGCCCCCGGCGGGCCAACGGCGAACGCGAGGCCGAGATTCTCGGGGTGCTCCAGCGGGCCGACGGCGCGCTGACCCCCGGAGAGGTCGCCGAGCGCCTCGGCGGCGAACTCACCTACAGCAGCGTGGTGACGATCCTGACCCGCATGCACACCAAGCAGCTGCTGACCCGCACCCCGCGCGGCCGCGCCTACGCCTACACCCCGGTGACCGACGACCCCGGCTTCGCGGCCCGCCGCATGCGGTCCGTCCTGGAGGAGCGGTCCGACCGGCAGGCCGTCCTGGCCCGCTTCGCCGACGGCCTGTCCGCCGACGACGCGGAGCTGCTGCGCCAGCTGCTCGGCCCCGACCAGTAGAAGAAGAGGCCGCCGGATGCGCATAGCCGTCTACCTCCCCCTGCTGCTGTCCCTGATCGCCCCCTTCGGAGCGCGCCCGCTGGCGGAGCGGTGCGAGCCCCGCCTGGCCACCTGGCTGCTCACCACGTCGGCGCTCGTGCTGGGCACGGCGAGCACCGTCTCCCTGGGCCTGCTGGCCGTCACCGGACTGATCCGCGTCCCCCTGCTGGCCACTCTCGGCCACTGGTCGGCCCACACCGCGCAACGCTCCGACCCCACCGAACTGTCCGTCTCGCTGGTCGCCGGACTGCTCCTCGGCGGCGCCGTCCTCATGGCCGCCCGCATGCTCTGGAGGCGTGCCCGGACCCTCGCCGCGGCCGCCGTCGAAGCGGCCTGCATGCCCGCGGAGGACGGCCTGGTCGTGGTCGAGGACGAGGCCCCCGACGCCTTCGCGCTCCCCGGCCTGCCCGGCCGCGTCGTCGTCTCCACCGGCATGCTGCGCACCCTGAACGAGAGCGAGCACGCCATCCTGCTCGCCCATGAACGCGCCCACCTGAAGGCCCATCACTACGCCTTCGTCGCCCTCGCCCAACTCGGAGCGGCGGCCAACCCGCTGCTGCGCCCGCTGGCCGCCGGGGTCACCTACACCATCGAGCGCTGGGCCGACGAGAACGCCGCCACCGCCACGGGCGACCGCACCCGCGTGGCCCGCGCCGTCGGCAAGGCCGCCCTCGCCGGCCACCGCGCGCCCGCCCGCACCCGCATGAGCGCGGCCCTGGGCATCCGCGGCGCCAAGGACGCGCTGGCCGGCGCGGGACCCGTACCCCGCCGCGTCGCCGCCCTCCTCGCACCGCCCCTCGGCCGCCACCCGGTCCTCGCCGCGGCGACCGCGGCCGTCGTGGGCGCCGCGGCCATGTCCACCGCCGAAGCCGCCCACGACCTCCACGTCCTGCTGATGACCGTCGGCGCGTGGTAGCCGGACGGCGCGCGGCAGCCGGACGGGCGGCCCGCCACGGCGGAACACCGCCCGGCGGCACCGCCGTCCGGGACGGCGGCGGGCACACTGGCGGCATGTCCTCCCGCCGCAGAACCTGTCCCGTGTGCCGCCGCGAGATCGCCGTCGTGGCCGGGCGCTTCGCACGTCACGACCCGCCCGGAGCACGGGAGAACGGGGAACTCCTCTCCTGCTCCGGGTCACGGACACAGGCTCAGCTCGGAGCGGCCCAGCCGACGTTGGACGGGTACGCCGTGCCGGACTTCCCCGGGCAGCTGCCGCTCTTCTGACGGATGAACGGCCGGCGGTGCCGCCTCAGTTCCCGGCGACCGACTTCACCGCGACCGACACCGGCGTCGACCCGGCGATCAGCTCCAGCGTCAGACCGGCCGTCGCCGAGGTGTCCACCAACTCCGCCAGTACGGCCGCCACGTCGTCCCGGGGGACCGGACCGCGCCCGGTGCGGGCCTCCAGCCGGACCAGCCCGGTGCCCGCGTCGTTCGTCAGCGCACCCGGGCGCAGGATCGTCCAGTCCAGCGCGTCCTGGCGGGCGACGTACGCGTCGGCCTCGCCCTTGGCGCGCAGATACACGTCGAACACCTCGTCGCCCTCGTGCGCGGGGTCCGCGCCCATCGCGGAGACGACCACGAAACGGCGCACGCGCGCGCGGACCGCCGCGTCCGCGAACAGCACGGCCGCGCCCCTGTCCACCGTGTCCTTGCGGGCGGTGCCGCTGCCCGGGCCCGCACCCGCGGCGAAGACCGCCGCGTCCGCGCCCTGCAGATGCGCCGCCACCTCCTCCACCGAGGCGGACTCCAGGTCCAGCAGGACCGGTTCGGCACCGGCCCGCCGCAGATCGTCACCCTGCTCCGCCTTGCGGATGATCCCCGCCACCTCGTCCCCGCGCGCGGAGAGCAGCTGCTCGAGCCGCAGCGCGATCTGACCATGACCCCCAGCGATGACTGTGCGCATGAGACCGACCGTACGCCCCGGGAGGCGCACGTGCCGCACGGGCCGACACGGGGCGGGCGCCGGGTTCCGGCGCCCGCGAGCGGAGCTGACGCCAAGCCGGCACGGGGGCGCCTCTGCCCACGGCCCCTCAGGACAGCTCCTTCCGCCCCTGCCGGGGCAGCCCCGGTTCCGCCGCCGAGGCCGAGCTGCAGTACTCGCGGACCGCACTCGTGCGGGCCACCACGCGGCCGCGGTGGACCACCAGCCGGCTGTAGGCGAGGGACAGGGCGCCGGACAGGCCGTCGCCGCGGACGGCCAGCAGCTCGGCGGGGAAACCCGCCTCCACCCGGACCTCGCGCAGACCCAGGACCGCGCGTGCCGAGCCGCTCACCGCCTCGTAGGCGTCCTCCGGGCGCAGGCCGTGGGCGGAGGCGAGGAGGAACGCGGCCTCCAGCGGGTCGCCGCGGCCGACCGGGTTCGACACGTCCCGCAGGGCGCCGCTGCCCGCCGCCACCCGCACCCCGGCCGCGCGCAGCAGCCGTACCGGAGCCGCGCCCCGCCGCTCCGCGCCGCCGCACCCGCCCTGCGGCAGGCACACCACCGCGACCCCGGCCGCCGCGAGCTGGTCGGCCAGCCGGGCGGCGACCTCGGCCGGCAGGCGCGACAGGCCGGCGCACGGGCCGAGGGTCACGCCGGGGCGCAGGCCGCCCGCCATGGCCGCGAGCCGGGACAGCCGGGCCGGATCGGCGGCGTCCGTGTGCAGGTCCACCGGGCAGCCGTGCTCCGAGGCCACCTCCAGCACGGCCTCCGTGTAGCCCGTGGGGTCCGGGTCGAGGTCGGGGGAGCCGCCCACCACGGAGGCGCCCATCTTCACCGCGTCCCGGAGCATCGCGAGCCCGTCGGCCCCGGCCACCCCGGTCAGCAGGCGCGGCATCGCCACCGTGGTCAGTTCCGCGAGGCCCCGCAGCGAGCGCCGCGCCTGGAGGACGGCGCCGAGCGCGCCCAGCCCCTGGACGTCGCCCACGCGCACGTGCGCGCGCAGCGCCGTCGCCCCGTGGCCGAGCTGGAGCAGCGCGGCCTCCGTGGCCCGGCGCTGGACGTCCTCCGGGGTGTACGAGGCCGGCCCCGGGCGCTCGGCGGACAGCGCGGTGTCGCTGTGGGCGTGCGGTTCGGCCGGGGCCGGCAGCAGGAGGTAGCCGTCGAGGTCCACCCGGGCCACGCCCCTGCGGCCCGGGCCCGGGGTCAGGCTGCCGGCGGTGCCGACCGCCTCGATGCGCCCGCCGCCCAGCCGTACGTCCACGGTCCTGCCGTCGGTGAGCCGCGCCCCGCACAGCAGCAGGGCGGCCGGGTCGGGCTGTCCGGAGGAACCGGACGGGTTCGACGACGAGGGCGGCTGCGGCTGGCTGTCGGGCATCGGACTCCAGGGTTCGGGAGCGGGGGTTCGGGCCGGGGACTCGGACTGGGCCGCGTCAGGAGCACGGGGCCCCGGCGGACCCAAGATCACGCAGAGTGAGTCGAGCCTAGGGTGGGGAACCGGGCAGGGCGCGGAGGAGCGCAATAGTCGTACCGGCGTGGCCGACCCCGTCGGCACGCGCGCGCGGGGGCGCCGTACGTGCTGCTCGGGGCCCACGGGAGGCCCGTGACGAGGGGAGCGAGGGGCGGCCGGATATGGATTTGGGCGAACGGCGGCGGACCGTGTAATGTCTTCATCGCTCGCCCCAATAGCTCAGTCGGCAGAGCGTCTCCATGGTAAGGAGAAGGTCAACGGTTCGATTCCGTTTTGGGGCTCTGGTGTGAGAGGTTCCCGTCGCAAGGCGGGTTCCGATCTCATCAAAGCGGTGTAGCTCAGTCGGTAGAGCAAGCGGCTCATAATCGCTGTGTCACCGGTTCAAGTCCGGTCACCGCTACTGACGGTAGCCGATTGCGGGGTCGGTCCTTCGATCGGCTACTCTTTCTTGCGTTAAACCCATCCGTTCGTCCTAGGAGCACTCACGTGGCTGCCACCGACGTCCGCCCGAAGATCACGCTGGCCTGCGTGGAGTGCAAGGAGCGGAACTACATCACCAAGAAGAACCGGCGTAACAACCCGGACCGTCTTGAGATGAAGAAGCACTGCCCGCGTTGCAACGCGCACACCGCGCACCGCGAAACGCGATAATTCAGGCTCGTACGTGAGGCCGCCCCCGCAGTTCGGGGGGCGGCCTCACGTCGTTTCACACGCTGTCCGAAGCAGACACGCCGCCGAGACCAGGAGGTGCCGGGCCATGGCGCTCGACCAATCCTTCGTGGGACGGACCTATCCGCCCACCGAGCCCTACGAGGTGGGCCGGGAGAAGATCCGCGAGTTCGCCGAGGCGGTCGGGGAGAGCAACCCCGCGTACACGGACCCGGACGCCGCCAAGGCGTTCGGTCACTCCGACGTGATCGCCCCGCCCACCTTCGTGTTCTCCATCACCTTCCGGGCCGCCGGACAGGTCATCGAGGACCCGCAGCTCGGTCTCGACTACAGCCGCGTGGTGCACGGCGACCAGAAGTTCGCGTACGTCCGCCCGGTGCGCGCCGGTGACCGGCTCTCGGTCACCTCCACCATCGAGGGGATCAAGTCGCTCGCGGGCAACGACGTGCTGGACATCCGCGGCGAGGTGCACGACGAGGCGGGCGAGCTCGTGGTGACCGCCTGGACCAAGCTCGTGGCCCGCGCGGCCGAGGAGGCGTGAGGTACCGATGACGGCGAAGATCGCTTACGACGACGTCGAGGTCGGCACCGAACTGCCGGCCCAGAGCTTCCCCGTGACCCGCGCCACGCTGGTGCGGTACGCGGGTGCCTCCGGCGACTTCAACCCGATCCACTGGAACGAGAAGTTCGCCAAGGAGGTGGGCCTGCCGGACGTCATCGCGCACGGCATGTTCACCATGGCCGAGGCGATCCGCGTGGTCACCGACTGGACCGGCGACCCGGGCGCGGTCGTGGACTACGGCGTCCGCTTCACCAAGCCCGTCGTGGTGCCCAACGACGACGAGGGCGCGGTGATCGAGGTCAGCGCCAAGGTCGCGGCCAAGCTCGACGACAGCACCGTGCGGGTGGACCTGACCGCGACCAGCGGCGGCCAGAAGGTCCTGGGCATGTCCCGGGCGGTCGTCCGCCTGGCCTGACGGCACCCGGCACCACGACCAGCCGCACACCCGTTCGTCGAGTGAGGGGCGTCCGCCACCAGCGGACGCCCCTCACCCATGTGCGCCCCTTGTTCACGTGCTTGACGTCCATGTGCCCGACGGGACTGGTTGACGCGGTTAGTGATTGAGTACTAACTTGCGGACATGGTCAGGATGAGTGCGGAGGAGCGGCGCGAGAGCGTCATCCGCGCGGCGGTCACGGAGTTCGCCCGCACGGGTTACTACGGCACCTCCACGGAGGCGATCGCCCGGCGGGTGGGTGTCTCGCAGCCCTACCTCTTCCGCCTCTTCCCGGGCAAGAAGGCGATCTTCGCCGCCGCCTCGCTGCGGTGCGTGGAGGACGTCCGCCGGGTCTTCGCGGACGCGTCCGAGGGGCTGGAGGGCGAGGAGGCCCTGCATGCCATGGCCAACGCCTATGTGCACCTGATCACGGAGCGCCCCGAGACGCTCCAGATGCAGATGCAGACGTACCTCACGGTCTCGGCCGCCGAGGCGGAGGGCGACCACGAGTTCGGCGAGGTCGTGCGGGCCGGCTGGATGGAGCTCTGGGACACCGTGCACCTTCCGCTGGGCGCCGACGACGGCGAGACCACGACCTTCCTGGCCTACGGGATGCTCGTCAACACCCTCGCGGCCATGGGGTTCCCCCCCGAGCACCGGGTCTGGCAGGGGATGTACCCCTCCGCCCGGCTCACCGGGCGACTGGAGAAGTAGCACCGAGCACCGAGCAGGTCCGAACGGCACCGGGAGCGGCGCCCGGAGGGCGGGAACCTCCGCCGCTTCATGGGCGCAGAAGTTAGTCAGTAATAACTAATCAACTGCGGTGGTCACCACCGATCACCTCTGGGGGAGCGATGTCAGAGCAGACCGCACGTCGCGGGGGAGCCGTCTGGGCCCTCGTCATCACCAGCGTCGCCGGATTCATGGCGGCCCTCGACAACCTCGTCGTCACCACCGCCCTGCCCTCCATCCGCGAGGACCTCGGCGGCGCGCTGGACGACCTGGAGTGGACCGTGAGCGCCTACACGCTCACCTTCGCCGTGCTGCTGATGTTCGGCGCCGCCCTCGGCGACCGCTTCGGCCGCCGCCGCCTCTTCATCGCCGGACTCGCGGTCTTCACCGCCGCCTCGGCGGCCGCGGCCATGGCCCCCGGCATCGGCTCCCTCATCGCCGCCCGCGCGGTCCAGGGCGTCGGCGCCGCCGTCATGATGCCGCTCACCCTCACCCTGCTGACCGCCGCCGTGCCCGCCGCCCGGCGCGGTACGGCCTACGGCATCTGGGGTGCCGTCAACGGCCTCGCCGTCGCCTCCGGACCGCTGATCGGCGGCAGCCTCACCGAGCACATCTCCTGGCACTGGATCTTCTGGCTGAACGTGCCGCTGGGCGTGGCCCTGCTGCCGCTGGCCCGGCTGCGCCTCGCCGAATCCCGCGGCACCGGCGCCCGGCTCGACCTCCCCGGCACCCTGCTCGCCAGCGGCGGGCTCTTCGGCATCGTGTACGGGCTGGTCCGCGGGCCCGCCGACGGCTGGACCGACTCCCTGGTGCTGACCGCCCTGTTCGCCGGGGGCGCCCTGCTGGTGGGCTTCGTCCTCTACAGCACCCGCGCCAAGAACCCCATGCTGCCCATGCGCCTGTTCCGCTCCCGGGCCTTCTCCGGGATCAACGCGGCCAGCCTGCTGATGTTCGTGGGCATGTTCGGCTCGATCTTCCTGCTCAGCCAGTACATGCAGGGTGTGCTCGGCTACTCGCCCACCGAGGCCGGCCTGCGCATGCTGCCCTGGACCGGCATGCCCATGCTCGTCGCGCCGGTCGCCGGCATCCTCTCCGACCGCGTCGGCGGCCGCCCGGTCGTCGCCACCGGCCTGTTCCTCCAGGCCGTGGGGCTCGGCTACATGGCCTGGGTGGTGTCGGCCGACGTCTCCTACACCGCCCAGCTGCCCGGCCTGATCGTCAGCGGCATCGGCATGGCCCTGTACTTCGCCCCGGCCGCCAACCTGGTCATGTCCAGCGTCCGCCCGCAGGAGCAGGGCATCGCCTCCGGCGCCAACAACGCCCTGCGCGAGGTCGGCGGCGCGCTCGGCATCGCGGTCATGTCGTCGATCTTCTCCGCCCAGGGTGGCTACGAGAGCGCCCAGTCCTTCGTGGACGGACTGCGGCCCGCCCTCGTCACCGGCTCCGGCGTGGTCGCCCTGGCCGCGGTCGCCGCCCTGCTCATCCCGGCCCGGCGACCCGCCCGGGACGGCGTTCCGGCCGCCGGGCAGACGCCCGGCCCCGCCGTCGAGGCCCTGTCCTCCTGATCACGGCCGGACGGTCCGCGTCCTCCTGATCACGGCCGGACGGTCCGCCCGGCGAGGACGGCCGGGGCGGACGGCACGGCCGGGACGGACCGGCGCCACCGGAGGACCACGCCACCGGAGGACCACGCCACCGGACGACCAGGCCACCGGAGGACCGCACCACCGGAGGACCGCACCACCGGACGCCCGCACCGGCCGGTGCTGCTGCGGGCGCCGTGGTCGGGCCTTCCGCCGGCTGGGCTGAAGCGACCCGCCTCCGGTCCCCGCCGCACCACAGCCTCCACGCGCGCGTGGACCTCTTTCACGGTCCACGCGCGCGTGCCGTGGAACCGCCGCGCGCCGGTGTCAGCGCGCCGTCAGCGGCCGCTGCCACAGTGATGCACGTGAACGGCACGGGAGACCGGGCCGGGAAGGGAGAGGTGCCCGGAGTGGTTGATCGGGGACCGGCGAGTCCGCTCGAGGTCGGGCCCATGCGGCCCACGCAGGTTCGAATCCTGCCCTCTCCGCTCGGGACGGCACCGGGACGGCGGCCGTGGCGGGGACGGCGCCGCCCCGGCCGTCGCGGAGCCGCCGGCGCCGTCTCGTAGTCTTGGGCCCGTGCAGGTACTCCACGACGCCCCCCTGGCCCCGCTGACCACCTTCCGCCTGGGCGGCCCCGCCGCCCGGCTGGTCACCGCCTCCACCGACGCCGAGGTGATCGCCGCAGTCCGCGAGGCCGACGACAGCGGCACCCCGCTGCTGGTCATCGGCGGCGGCTCCAACCTGGTCATCGGCGACAAGGGCTTCGACGGCACCGCCCTGCGCATCGCCACGCGGGGCGTCGAACTGCGCGGCACCACCCTGGAGCTGGCGGCCGGCGAGGTGTGGACGGACGCCGTCGCCCGGACCGTCGAGGCCGGACTGGCCGGCGTCGAGTGCCTGGCCGGCATCCCCGGCTCGGCCGGCGCCACCCCGATCCAGAACGTGGGCGCCTACGGCCAGGAGGTCTCCTCGACGATCACCGAGGTGATCGCCTACGACCGCCGGGCCGGCGAGACCGTCACGCTGACGAACGAGGAGTGCGCCTTCTCGTACCGCCACAGCCGCTTCAAGGCCGACCCCGAGCGCTACGTCGTCCTGCGCGTCCGCTTCGAACTGGAGGCCGCGGACGGTCTGTCCGCGCCGGTCAAGTACGCGGAGGCGGCCCGCGCGCTCGGCGTCGAGCCCGGCGACCGGGTGCCGCTCGCCGACGCCCGCGCGACCGTCCTGAAGCTGCGCGCCGGCAAGGGCATGGTCCTCGACGCAGAGGACCACGACACCTGGTCCGCCGGGTCCTTCTTCACCAACCCGATCCTCACCGAGGAGCAGTTCGCCGCCTTCCGCGCGCGCGTGCGGGAGCGGCTGGGCCAGGACGCCGAGCCGCCCGCCTACCCGGCGGGGGAGGGCCGTACGAAGACGTCGGCGGCCTGGCTGATCGACAAGGCCGGCTTCACCAAGGGCTACGGCACCGGACCCGCCCGCATCTCCACCAAGCACACCCTCGCCCTGACCAACCGGGGCGGCGCCACCACCGAGGACCTGCTCGCCCTGGCCCGCGAGGTCGTCGCCGGGGTCCGCGAGGCGTTCGGCGTCACTCTGGTCAACGAGCCGGTGACGGTGGGCGTCGGCCTCTAGAGGCTCCCCCTCGTACCGGGCCGCGCGCCCCGGGCGGCCGCCGGCACGGAAAACCCCGTTGCCGACCGCCCCGCCCGGCCGCGACCCTGGAGGCATGAGGGCACCCGGATGCGGCTGAGACTGCGCGAGTTCCGTCCCCGGACGGGACCCCACGAACACCGGGTCGTCCAGCCGTGGCAGCCCCTGCGCCACACCTCGCTGCGCGCCCCGGAGCCGATCGGCCTGCTGCTCGGCGACCACGACGGACTGAACCGCCTCGCCGGCCTGTTCTCCTTCGCCGCCTACTCCCGCCGCACCGTCGTCCACGTACCGCTGCGCGGCGGGGTCCCGCCGGACGAGGGTGTCGGGGAACTGGTCGACCTCCTCCTGGTCCACCACACGTACGGACTGCGGCCCAGCGCCTGGCCCGGGCTGCGCCGCTCACTGGGGCCCGGCGCCCCGCTCTCCGTGCGCACCGACGAGGCCCGCACGGCACGGGACGCGGCCGCCTGGCGCGCCCGTCAGCGGTGGAGCGGCCGCCAGGAGCGCCCCGACCGGCGGGACGAACTGCGGCACACCACGCACGCCCGCACCCTGTTCCTCTTCGGCAGCCGGGACGTCTTCGCCGAGACGGCCACCTCCCTCGCCCACGCGGCCGGCTGGGGACCGCGCGAGAAGGGCGTCGGGAAGGGGCACATGCGCCTGATGACCGTCCTGCCGCTGGTCGAGCCGCCCGGCGGGGGCGGCGGGCACCCCGACGAGGTCATGGTGTGCTTCAAGCCCTACCCGCCCTACGCCCACTTCAGGCGGCCGGGCTGACCAGCCAGTCGTCCACGCCGGCCAGCAGCCGCGCCTTGACGTCCTCGGGCGCCGCCGAGCCCCGGACCGACTGCCGGGCCAGCTCGGCGAGCTGCGCGTCCGTGAAGTCGTGGTGGACGCGGGCGATCTCGTACTGGGCGGCCAGCCGGGAACCGAAGAGCAGCGGGTCGTCGGCGCCCAGGGCCATCGGGACACCCGCCTCGAAGAACGTGCGCAGCGGCACGTCCTCGGGCTTCTCGTAGACGCCGAGCGCCACGTTCGAGGCCGGGCACACCTCGCAGGTCACGCCCCGGTCGGCGAGCCGCTTCAGCAGCCGCGGGTCCTCGGCCGCCCGCACCCCGTGCCCGATCCGCGAGGCGCTCAGGTCGTCCAGGCAGTCGCGCACCGACGCCGGTCCGGTCAGCTCGCCGCCGTGCGGGGCCGCGAGCAGCCCGCCGTCGCGGGCGATGGCGAAGGCGCGGTCGAAGTCGCGCGCCATGCCCCGGCGTTCGTCGTTGGACAGCCCGAAGCCCACCACACCGCGGTCGGCGTAGCGCACCGCGAGCCGGGCCAGCGTGCGCGCGTCCAGAGGGTGCTTCATGCGGTTGGCGGCGACCAGCACCCGCATGCCGAGGCCGGTGTCGCGCGCGGTCGTCTCCACCGCGTCCAGGATGATCTCCAGCGCCGGGATGAGACCGCCCAGGCGCGGGGCGTACGAGGTCGGGTCGACCTGGATCTCCAGCCAGCCCGAGCCGTCCCGCAGATCCTCCTCCGCCGCCTCCCGGACCAGCCGCTGGATGTCCTCCGGCTGCCTGAGGCAGGAGCGCGCCGCGTCGTACAGCCGCTGGAAGCGGAACCAGCCCCGCTCGTCGGTGGCCCGCAGCTTCGGCGGTTCGCCGCTGGTCAGCGCCTCCGTCAGGGCATCGGGCAGACGCACGCCGTACTTGTCGGCCAGTTCCAGGACGGTCCCCGGCCGCATCGAGCCGGTGAAGTGCAGGTGCAGATGGGCTTTCGGCAGCTCAGAGACATCACGTACACGCTCCATCCCAGGATCCTGCCGCACGTCACCGCCGCCCCGGTAGCTCTTTCCCCGAACGTGGTCTTGCTCGCACACGCGGACGGGCCGCCTCCCCGCAGGGAGACGGCCCGCACGCGCGCGTGAGGCGCCGAAGCGGCCGGGGGTCTTCCCGGCCGGTCAGTCCCGGGCCTCGGCCAGCAGCTTCTGGATCCGGCTGACGCCCTCGACGAGGTCCTCGTCGCCGAGCGCGTACGACAGCCGCAGGTAGCCCGGCGTGCCGAAAGCCTCGCCCGGGACGACCGCGACCTCGGCCTCCTCCAGGATCAGCGCGGCCAGCTCGACGGTGTCCTGCGGGCGCTTGCCGCGGATCTCCTTGCCGAGCAGGCCCTTGACCGACGGGTAGGCGTAGAAGGCGCCCTCGGGCTCGGGGCAGAGCACGCCGTCGATCTCGTTGAGCATCCGCACGATGGTCCTGCGGCGGCGGTCGAAGGCCTCGCGCATCCTCGCCACGGCGTCCAGGTCGCCGGAGACGGCGGCCAGCGCGGCCACCTGGGCCACGTTCGAGACGTTCGAGGTGGCGTGCGACTGGAGGTTGGTCGCGGCCTTGACGACGTCCTTCGGGCCGATGACCCAGCCCACGCGCCAGCCGGTCATGGCGTACGTCTTCGCGACGCCGTTGACCACGATGCACTTGTCCCGCAGCTCGGGCAGGAGCGCGGGCAGGGACACGGAGACCGCGTCGCCGTAGACGAGGTGCTCGTAGATCTCGTCGGTCAGCACCCACAGGCCGTGCTCGACGGCCCAGCGGCCGATCGCCTCGGTCTCGGCCTCGGAGTAGACCGCGCCGGTCGGGTTGGACGGGGAGACGAAGAGGACGACCTTCGTCTTCTCCGTGCGGGCGGCCTCCAGCTGCTCGACCGAGACCCGGTAGCCGGTCGTCTCGTCGGCGACGACCTCCACCGGGACACCGCCGGCCAGCCGGATCGACTCCGGGTACGTCGTCCAGTACGGGGCCGGGACGATGACCTCGTCGCCCGGGTCGAGGATCGCGGCGAACGCCTCGTAGATGGCCTGCTTGCCGCCGTTGGTCACCAGGATCTGCGAGACGTCGGGCTCCCAGCCGGAGTCGCGCAGCGTCTTCGCGGCGATCGCGGCCTTCAGCTCGGGCAGGCCGCCGGCCGGCGTGTACCGGTGGTACTTCGGGTTCTTGCAGGCCTCGACGGCCGCCTCGACGATGTAGTCCGGGGTCGGGAAGTCGGGCTCGCCGGCGCCGAAGCCGATCACCGGACGCCCGGCGGCCTTCAGGGCCTTGGCCTTGGCGTCCACGGCGAGGGTGGCGGACTCGGAGATCGCGCCGACTCGGGCGGAGACCCGGCGCTCGGTGGGAGGGGTTGCAGCGCTCATGGGGTCCATCGTTCCAGACCGGAAATGCCCCCGGCACACGGGTTTCACGGACTGAACAGCAAGGGGTCGAGGCGTGAACAGGGGTACGAATCGCGCCCGCGGCCAGGACGATCTTCGGCCGGGGCGTCCTGGGCGGGCACTTTCTGTTCGACGCAAGCCCGCCGACCACGTACACTCTCACCTCGTTGGCCTTCAGCGGCCGTTCCGGGGCCGGTGCACACCGAGCACCCGGTCGGATGCGGTACGTTGGGGGACACCAAAGGGTCGTAGCTCAATTGGTAGAGCACCGGTCTCCAAAACCGGCGGTTGGGGGTTCAAGTCCCTCCGGCCCTGCTACACACACCGCCAGGATGTGTGCGCTTGTACGTACAGCAATGCACCGCCGTGCGGCTCAGAAACCGGGCGCGGCACGGCCACGACCCGGGATCAGGTGAGGACGAATGACGGACGCCGTGGGCTCCATCGACACGCCTGACGCCGATGAGGTGCCCGAGTCCAAGAAGAAGGCCCGCAAGGGCGGCAAGCGCGCCAAGAAGGGCCCGCTGAAGCGTCTCGCCATCTTCTACCGCCAGATCGTCGCGGAGCTCCGCAAGGTCGTCTGGCCGACTCGCAACCAGCTGACGTCGTACACCACAGTGGTGATCTTCTTCGTTGCCATCATGATCGCCTTGGTGACCGTGATTGACTATGGGCTCAACCACGCGGCCAAGTACGTCTTCGGCTGAGCCAAGAGCGAAGGGCGCCGTGGTACCGGCGCCCGTTTTCGCATGTTCCACCCCTATGTATCCAGGAAGAAGCAGCCATCGTGTCTGACCCGAACCTGAACGACGCCATCGAGCCTCGCGGGAATGCCGCCGAGTCGGTGGACGACGAGCTCGACATCGTCGAAGGCGCGGACGAGCAGGACGAGTTCGAGGCTGCCGAGGCCGAACTGGGGGAGCCGGCCGAGGAGGCCGCGCTGCACGTCGAGGACGAGGACGCCGAAGAGGCCGAGGACGTCGACGCCGCTGACGAGAGCGACGAGCTCGCCGCCGGCGACGAGACGGCCGAGGCCGTCACGGAGGAGCCCGCGGAGCCCGTCGACCCGATCGAGGCCCTGCGTCAGGAGCTGCGCCTCCTGCCCGGCGAGTGGTACGTCATCCACACCTACGCCGGCTACGAGAACCGCGTGAAGACCAACCTGGAGCAGCGCGCCGTCTCGCTGAACGTCGAGGACTACATCTTCCAGGCCGAGGTGCCGCAGGAAGAGGTCGTCCAGATCAAGAACGGCGACCGCAAGACGATCAAGCAGAACAAGCTGCCGGGTTACGTCCTGGTCCGCATGGACCTGACCAACGAGTCGTGGGGCGTCGTCCGCAACACCCCGGGTGTGACCGGCTTCGTCGGCAACGCCTACGACCCGTACCCGCTGACCCTGGACGAGATCGTCAAGATGCTCGCCCCGGAGGCCGAGGAGAAGGCCGCCCGCGAGGCCGCCGAGGCCGAGGGCAAGCCCGCCCCGCAGCGCAAGGTCGAGGTCCAGGTGCTGGACTTCGAGGTCGGCGACTCGGTCACCGTCACCGACGGCCCGTTCGCCACGCTGCAGGCGACCATCAACGAGATCAACCCCGACTCGAAGAAGGTCAAGGGCCTGGTGGAGATCTTCGGGCGTGAGACGCCGGTCGAGCTCTCCTTCGACCAGATCCAGAAGAACTAGTTCTTTTCTGGACCTCTTGCTTCCGTGCAGGTCAGACAGGCTGCTTCAGCCCGTCTGACCTGCACGGTTTTTGGCCGCGCATCTATACCCGTTATCGTTGTGCGGTATGCCTGCGTCCGGGTGGTCCCCGGATGCCGGCAGGACCCGAATCGAAAGGACCCGGAGAGCTATGCCTCCCAAGAAGAAGAAGGTCACGGGGCTCATCAAGCTCCAGATCAACGCCGGTGCGGCGAACCCCGCCCCGCCGGTCGGCCCCGCGCTCGGTCAGCACGGCGTCAACATCATGGAGTTCTGCAAGGCCTACAACGCCGCGACCGAGTCGCAGCGTGGCTGGGTCATCCCGGTGGAGATCACGGTCTACGAGGACCGCTCCTTCACCTTCGTCACCAAGACGCCGCCGGCCGCGAAGATGATCCTCAAGGCCGCGGGTGTCGAGAAGGGCTCCGGCGAGCCGCACAAGACCAAGGTCGCCAAGATCACCGAGGCCCAGGTCCGCGAGATCGCCGAGACCAAGATGCCCGACCTCAACGCGAACGACCTGGACGCCGCGTCGAAGATCATCGCCGGCACCGCCCGCTCCATGGGCATCACGGTCGAGGGCTGACCCCACCCCCAGTAGTCCATGCGGCCGTAGCCGGTCGCACGTGGCAGGGCCTGCTCGGCCCGGATACCACGACTCCTTTCAGAACACACAGGAGCAAGTTGTGAGCAAGCGCAGCAAGGCTCTCCGCGCTGCGGACGCCAAGATCGACCGGGAGAAGCTGTACGCCCCGCTCGAGGCCGTCCGTCTCGCCAAGGAGACCTCCACGACCAAGTTCGACGGCACCGTCGAGGTCGCCTTCCGCCTGGGTGTCGACCCGCGCAAGGCCGACCAGATGGTCCGTGGCACCGTGAACCTGCCGCACGGCACCGGCAAGACTGCCCGGGTCCTGGTCTTCGCGACCGGTGACCGTGCTGCGGCCGCGGAGGCCGCGGGCGCCGACATCGTCGGCTCCGACGAACTGATCGACGAGGTGGCGAAGGGCCGTCTGGACTTCGACGCCGTCGTCGCCACCCCGGACCTCATGGGCAAGGTCGGCCGCCTCGGCCGCGTCCTCGGCCCGCGTGGTCTGATGCCGAACCCGAAGACCGGCACCGTCACCCCCGACGTGGCCAAGGCCGTCACGGACATCAAGGGCGGCAAGATCGAGTTCCGCGTCGACAAGCACTCGAACCTGCACTTCATCATCGGCAAGGCGTCCTTCGACGACGACAAGCTGGTGGAGAACTACGGCGCCGCGCTGGAGGAGATCCTCCGTCTGAAGCCGTCCGCCGCCAAGGGTCGCTACATCAAGAAGGCCGCCATCACCACCACGATGGGCCCCGGCATTCCGGTCGACCCCAACCGCACCCGCAACCTCCTCGTCGAGGAGGACCCGGCCGCCGTCTGAGCCCCCGGCTCCACCGGCAGCCGCGTCAGCGACGCGTGAGCGAGGGCGGGCCCCGCACCTGGAACCTTCCGGGTGCGGGGCCCGTCCTTTCTGTGTGCGACCTTTCGCACGACTGTCATTGGCCTGGCCCAGCGTGCAGGCACAGGACTCTCGCATAGGGGTGGGACGACATGAACAGCAGGACCGTACGCCGGGTGAGCCTTTCCGTCGCGGTGGTGGCCGCGCTGACGGGACTGGCCGCCTGCGGCTCGGACAAGGGCGACAAGGCCGTCGGCAAGACCGTCACGGACATGAGCCCGCTCGCCGCCCTGCGCTCCGCCGAGCAGTCCACCGACAAGGCCGAGTCCGCCAAGGTCCGCTCCAGCACCTCCCTCGGCGACACCATGTCGATGACCGCCGACGGCGCCCTCGCCTGGGGCGGCGGTCTCAAGGGCAACCTCACCATCACGTACACCGGCGGCAAGATGGCCGACGCCATGCGCCAGGCCGGCTCCACGTCGATGCAGGCCCGCTACCTGCCGGACGCCTACTACGCGAAGATGAGCGACAAGTTCGCCCAGCAGTTCGGCAAGCACTGGATCAGGTACGCCTACGACGACCTCGCCAAGTTCGGCGGCGGCTCCGGCGCGTACATCAAGGACCAGATGCAGAACACCACGCCGAACCAGTCGGTGAAGCTGCTGCTGGCCTCGGGCGACGTGAAGAAGGTCGGCAAGGAGAAGGTCTCCGGCACGGACGCCACGCACTACGCGGGCACGGTCCAGGTCGCCGACCTCGCCGGCAAGAACAGCAACCTCACCGCCGAGCAGCTGGCCGGCCTGAAGAAGCAGCTCAGCCAGGCGGGCGTCACCACCGAGACCGTCGACATCTGGGTCAACGACCAGAGCCTGCTGGTCAAGAAGATCGAGAAGGCGACCACCGCGAACGGCGTCATGACCAGCACGGCCTACTACACCGACTACGGCGTGAAGGTCTCCGCCGAGGCGCCCCCGGCCGGCGACACCAAGGACTTCAAGGACCTCATGAAGTCCGGCGGCGTCACGGGCGGCACCGGCTCCGGCACCGTCTCCTGACCCGCCGCGCGCCGGCCGCGGGCCGGCGCGCGTGCCCGCGGGGCGGCCCGTCCGGGCGCCCCGCGGGACGGCCGCGGCGGCGCCCCCGGAGCCCGATTTGCTCGACGGCGCCCCGGTCCCGTACTCTCCTACCGAAGCCAAAGACCGCTGGTCGTTGCCGTGCGCTCCCCCGAGGGTGCGGTGGCCGAAGGATCCGCTGAAGAGTGGACGACCCGCGCAGGTGACTGTGGAAGAACTCCCGGAGTACACGCCCTGAGTGTGTGCGGCCGGTCGAGTCCGCCCCGAGCGCCTGCGCCGGGGCGTTTCGTTTTCCCCAGTCCTCCTTCGGGTCCGCGCGGTCCGAATCACCCGGAAGGAGGCCGAGGCTCTATGGCGAGGCCCGACAAGGCTGCCGCGGTTGCGGAGCTGACGGACAAGTTCCGCAGCTCCAACGCCGCCGTGCTGACCGAGTACCGCGGTCTCACCGTGGCGCAGCTCAAGACGCTGCGCCGGTCGCTCGGTGAGAACGCCCAGTACGCCGTGGTGAAGAACACGCTGACCAAGATTGCGGCCAACGAGGCCGGGATCACGCTGGACGACCAGCTCTTCGCTGGTCCGACGGCCGTCGCCTTCGTCACCGGTGACCCGGTGGAGTCGGCGAAGGGTCTCCGTGACTTCGCCAAGGACAACCCGAATCTCATCATCAAGGGCGGTGTCCTTGACGGCAAGGCGCTGTCCGCCGATGAGATCAAGAAGCTTGCGGACCTCGAGTCCCGCGAGGTTCTGCTCTCCAAGCTGGCCGGTGCGTTCAAGGGCAAGCAGTCCCAGGCTGCCTCTGTCTTCCAGGCGCTCCCGTCGAAGCTCGTCCGCACCGTGGACGCGCTTCGGGCCAAGCAGGACGAGCAGGGCGGTGCCGAGTAACTCGGCTCGCTTTCTGACTCTGGCCGCCTGACGCGGCGAGGGTCGCAGCGGGCCGACGTACGCCCGCCACACCCAGTACATCCGGCACCCGCCGAATTAGTGGAAGGATCGCCCATCATGGCGAAGCTCAGCCAGGAAGACCTGCTCGCGCAGTTCGAGGAGATGACCCTCATCGAGCTCTCCGAGTTCGTGAAGGCCTTCGAGGAGAAGTTCGACGTCACCGCCGCCGCCGCCGCGCCGGTCGTCGTGGCCGGTGGCGCCGGTGCCGGTGCCGCCGAGGCCGAGGAGGAGAAGGACGAGTTCGACGTCATCCTCACCGGTGCCGGCGACAAGAAGATCCAGGTCATCAAGGTCGTGCGTGAGCTGACCTCCCTGGGTCTGAAGGAGGCCAAGGACCTCGTGGACGGCGCCCCGAAGCCCGTTCTCGAGAAGGTCGCCAAGGACGCCGCCGAGAAGGCCGCCGAGTCCCTCAAGGGCGCCGGCGCCTCCGTCGAGGTCAAGTAAGACCTTCCGGGGTTCCTCGAACCTCAGCACGCTGATTGCGGCCTCCTGAGGCTGTAACGCGAACGCACCGAAGAGCGATCATCCATCCGGGTGGTCGCTCTTCGGCGTATCCGGAGGTCGGCTTCGGTTGCCTTGCACTCGTGACGGCGAGGGGTATGGTGATCTTCGTTGTGTCTCCGGCCAGTCTCGTTTGGGCAGGGGGGCCTTGACGAACCGCACGCAGCGCGCAATTCTCAGGACGCGTCGTCACAAGGATCCGTATCCGAGGCATGGATCGACGGCGAAGAGGGCAGTATGAACGTGCGTTGAGGGCAAGCATGCCGAGGGCGTTGACGAGGGCGTTGAGCACTACGAGGGTCTACAAAAACCCGCGCTGGACATCAGTGTGCCAAGTGGCTACACTGACCCTTTGCGCTGCCTGTTAGTTGTCCCCTGCCCGTCACCAGGGGTCTGCCCTCACTCGAGCACCGTAGACCGAATCTCCTCTGACCTGGGGTTTCCGTCTCCGTGCACGTCGAGGGACCGGCACGCGCGTAGTGAGTCCGAGCCCTCGGAAGGACCCCCTCTTGGCCGCCTCGCGCAACGCCTCGACCGCGAATACGAACAACGGCGCCAGCACCGCCCCGCTGCGCATCTCCTTTGCAAAGATCAAGGAGCCTCTCGAGGTTCCGAACCTGCTCGCGCTGCAGACCGAGAGCTTTGACTGGCTGCTCGGCAACACCGCCTGGCAGAGTCGGGTCGAGGAGGCTCTTGAGAACGGTCAGGACGTCCCCACCAAGTCCGGTCTGGAGGAGATCTTCGAGGAGATCTCCCCGATCGAGGACTTCTCCGGGTCGATGTCCCTGACCTTCCGGGACCACCGCTTCGAGCCGCCGAAGAACTCCATCGACGAGTGCAAGGACCGCGACTTCACGTACGCCGCCCCGCTCTTCGTCACCGCCGAGTTCACCAACAACGAGACCGGTGAGATCAAGTCCCAGACGGTCTTCATGGGCGACTTCCCGCTCATGACGAACAAGGGCACCTTCGTCATCAACGGCACCGAGCGTGTCGTGGTGTCTCAGCTGGTCCGTTCCCCCGGTGTCTACTTCGATTCCTCGATCGACAAGACGTCCGACAAGGACATCTTCTCCGCCAAGATCATCCCGTCCCGGGGTGCCTGGCTGGAGATGGAGATCGACAAGCGTGACATGGTCGGTGTCCGCATCGACCGCAAGCGCAAGCAGTCGGTCACCGTGCTGCTGAAGGCGCTCGGCTGGACGACCGAGCAGATCCTCGAGGAGTTCGGCGACTACGAGTCGATGCGCGCCACCCTGGAGAAGGACCACACCCAGGGCCAGGACGACGCGCTGCTCGACATCTACCGCAAGCTGCGTCCGGGCGAGCCCCCCACGCGCGAGGCCGCGCAGACGCTGCTCGAGAACCTGTACTTCAACCCCAAGCGCTACGACCTGGCCAAGGTCGGCCGTTACAAGGTCAACAAGAAGCTGGGCGCGGACGCTCCGCTCGACGCGGGCATCCTGACCGTCGAGGACATCATCTCGACGATCAAGTACCTGGTGCAGCTGCACGCCGGCGAGACCGAGACCACCGGCGACAACGGCGGCTCCATCGTTGTCGAGACGGACGACATCGACCACTTCGGCAACCGGCGCCTGCGCAGCGTCGGCGAGCTGATCCAGAACCAGGTCCGTACGGGTCTCGCCCGTATGGAGCGTGTCGTGCGCGAGCGCATGACGACCCAGGACGTCGAGGCGATCACGCCGCAGACCCTGATCAACATCCGGCCGGTCGTCGCCTCCATCAAGGAGTTCTTCGGCACCAGCCAGCTGTCGCAGTTCATGGACCAGAACAACCCGCTGTCGGGTCTCACCCACAAGCGCCGCCTGTCGGCCCTTGGCCCGGGTGGTCTCTCCCGTGAGCGGGCCGGCTTCGAGGTCCGTGACGTGCACCCCTCGCACTACGGCCGCATGTGCCCGATCGAGACGCCCGAAGGCCCGAACATCGGTCTGATCGGCTCGCTCGCCTCCTACGGCCGCGTCAACGCGTTCGGTTTCGTCGAGACGCCGTACCGCAAGGTCAACGACGGCCAGGTCACCGACGAGGTCGACTACCTGACCGCCGACGAGGAGGACCGCTTCGTCATCGCGCAGGCCAACGCCACGCTCAACGACGAACTGCGGTTCGCCGAGGCGCGTGTCCTGGTCCGCCGCCGCGGCGGTGAGGTCGACTACGTCAGCCCCGAGGACGTCGACTACATGGACGTCTCGCCGCGCCAGATGGTGTCGGTCGCGACCGCCATGATCCCGTTCCTCGAGCACGACGACGCCAACCGTGCCCTCATGGGCGCGAACATGATGCGCCAGGCCGTGCCGCTCATCAAGTCCGAGGCGCCGCTCGTCGGCACCGGCATGGAGTACCGCTCCGCGGTCGACGCCGGCGACGTGGTCAAGGCCGAGAAGGACGGTGTGGTCCAGGAGGTCTCCGCGGACTACATCACCACGGCCAACGACGACGGCACGTACATCACGTACCGCCTGCACAAGTTCTCCCGGTCCAACCAGGGCACCTCGGTCAACCAGAAGGTCGTCGTCGACGAGGGCGACCGGATCGTCACGGGCCAGGTGCTCGCGGACGGCCCGGCCACCGAGAACGGCGAGATGGCCCTGGGCAAGAACCTGCTCGTGGCGTTCATGCCGTGGGAGGGTCACAACTACGAGGACGCGATCATCCTGTCGCAGCGCCTCGTGCAGGACGACGTCCTCTCCTCGATCCACATCGAGGAGCACGAGGTCGACGCCCGTGACACCAAGCTCGGCCCCGAGGAGATCACCCGGGACATCCCGAACGTCTCCGAGGAGGTCCTCGCCGACCTCGACGAGCGCGGCATCATCCGTATCGGTGCGGAGGTCGTCGCCGGTGACATCCTCGTCGGCAAGGTGACCCCGAAGGGTGAGACCGAGCTGACCCCCGAGGAGCGCCTGCTGCGCGCGATCTTCGGTGAGAAGGCCCGTGAGGTCCGTGACACCTCGCTGAAGGTGCCGCACGGCGAGATCGGCAAGGTCATCGGTGTGCGCGTCTTCGACCGCGAGGAGGGCGACGAGCTGCCGCCGGGCGTGAACCAGCTGGTCCGCGTCTACGTCGCGCAGAAGCGCAAGATCACCGACGGTGACAAGCTCGCCGGCCGTCACGGCAACAAGGGTGTCATCTCCAAGATCCTGCCGATCGAGGACATGCCGTTCCTGGAGGACGGCACCCCGGTCGACATCATCCTCAACCCGCTGGGTGTGCCGTCCCGAATGAACCCGGGACAGGTCCTGGAGATCCACCTCGGCTGGCTCGCCAGCCGCGGCTGGGACGTCTCCGGCCTCGCGGAGGAGTGGGCCCAGCGCCTCCAGGCGATCGGCGCCGACTCCGTCGCTCCCGGCACCAACGTCGCCACCCCGGTGTTCGACGGTGCCCGTGAGGACGAGCTGGCGGGTCTGCTGCAGCACACCATCCCGAACCGCGACGGCGAGCGCATGGTGCTCCCGACCGGTAAGGCGCGGCTGTTCGACGGCCGCAGCGGTGAGCCGTTCCCGGACCCGATCTCGGTCGGCTACATGTACATCCTGAAGCTGCACCACCTGGTCGACGACAAGCTGCACGCCCGCTCGACCGGTCCGTACTCGATGATCACCCAGCAGCCGCTGGGTGGTAAGGCGCAGTTCGGTGGCCAGCGGTTCGGCGAGATGGAGGTGTGGGCCCTCGAGGCCTACGGCGCCGCCTACGCGCTCCAGGAGCTGCTGACGATCAAGTCCGACGACGTGACCGGCCGCGTGAAGGTCTACGAGGCCATCGTCAAGGGCGAGAACATCCCCGAGCCCGGCATCCCCGAGTCCTTCAAGGTGCTCATCAAGGAGATGCAGTCGCTCTGCCTGAACGTGGAGGTGCTGTCCAGCGACGGTATGTCCATCGAGATGCGCGACACCGACGAGGACGTCTTCCGCGCTGCGGAGGAGCTCGGTATCGACCTGTCCCGGCGCGAGCCGAGCAGCGTCGAAGAGGTCTGACGGGAGTCCGGTAGGGGCCTCGCCACCGTGTGAGGCCCCCGCCGACCCCCAGGCCCCCGTTTCAGACCACAGACTTACGACCCTGAGAGGGATTGACGCATAGTGCTCGACGTCAACTTCTTCGACGAGCTCCGGATCGGCCTGGCCACCGCTGACGACATCCGTCAGTGGAGCCACGGCGAGGTCAAGAAGCCCGAGACCATCAACTACCGCACCCTGAAGCCCGAGAAGGACGGACTCTTCTGCGAGAAGATCTTCGGTCCGACCCGGGACTGGGAGTGCTACTGCGGCAAGTACAAGCGTGTCCGCTTCAAGGGCATCATCTGCGAGCGCTGTGGCGTCGAGGTCACGCGCGCCAAGGTGCGCCGTGAGCGGATGGGCCACATCGAGCTGGCGGCTCCCGTCACGCACATCTGGTACTTCAAGGGTGTCCCCTCGCGCCTCGGCTACCTGCTGGACCTGGCGCCGAAGGACCTCGAGAAGGTCATCTACTTCGCGGCGTACATGATCACGTACGTCGACGAGGAGCGCCGGACCCGCGACCTGCCCTCCCTGGAGGCGCACGTCTCCGTGGAGCGCCAGCAGATCGAGAACCGCCGCGACGCCGACCTCGAGGCCCGCGCCAAGAAGCTCGAGACCGACCTGGCCGAGCTGGAGGCCGAGGGCGCCAAGGCCGACGTGCGCCGCAAGGTGCGCGAGGGCGCGGAGCGCGAGATGAAGCAGCTGCGCGACCGCGCGCAGCGCGAGATCGACCGCCTCGACGAGGTGTGGACCCGGTTCAAGAACCTCAAGGTCCAGGACCTCGAGGGCGACGAGCTGCTCTACCGCGAGCTGCGTGACCGCTTCGGCACGTACTTCGACGGCTCGATGGGTGCCGCGGCGCTGCAGAAGCGCCTGGAGTCCTTCGACCTCGACGAGGAGGCCGAGAAGCTCCGCGAGATCATCCGCACCGGCAAGGGCCAGAAGAAGACCCGCGCCCTGAAGCGGCTGAAGGTCGTCTCCGCGTTCCTGCAGACGTCCAACAGCCCCAAGGGCATGGTCCTGGACTGCGTCCCGGTCATCCCGCCGGACCTGCGTCCGATGGTGCAGCTCGACGGTGGCCGCTTCGCGACCTCCGACCTGAACGACCTGTACCGCCGTGTCATCAACCGCAACAACCGCCTGAAGCGGCTTCTCGACCTCGGCGCGCCCGAGATCATCGTGAACAACGAGAAGCGCATGCTCCAGGAGGCCGTGGACGCCCTCTTCGACAACGGTCGTCGCGGCCGGCCGGTCACCGGTCCCGGCAACCGCCCGCTGAAGTCCCTCAGCGACATGCTGAAGGGCAAGCAGGGTCGATTCCGTCAGAACCTGCTCGGCAAGCGTGTGGACTACTCCGCGCGTTCCGTGATCGTCGTCGGTCCGCAGCTGAAGCTGCACCAGTGCGGTCTGCCCAAGGCGATGGCGCTGGAGCTCTTCAAGCCGTTCGTGATGAAGCGCCTGGTCGACCTGAACCACGCGCAGAACATCAAGAGCGCCAAGCGCATGGTGGAGCGCGGCCGCACGGTCGTGTACGACGTCCTCGAAGAGGTCATCGCCGAGCACCCGGTGCTGCTGAACCGTGCTCCCACCCTGCACCGCCTCGGCATCCAGGCCTTCGAGCCGCAGCTGGTCGAGGGCAAGGCCATCCAGATCCACCCGCTCGTCTGCACCGCGTTCAACGCGGACTTCGACGGTGACCAGATGGCCGTGCACCTGCCGCTGTCCGCGGAGGCGCAGGCCGAGGCCCGCATCCTGATGCTGTCCTCGAACAACATCCTCAAGCCGGCCGACGGCCGCCCGGTGACGATGCCGACCCAGGACATGGTCCTCGGTCTGTTCTTCCTCACCACCGACGGCGAGCTGCGTGACACCAAGGGCGAGGGCCGCGCGTTCGGCTCCACGGCCGAGGCGATCATGGCGTTCGACGCCGGCGAGCTGGCGCTGCAGTCGCAGATCGACATCCGCTTCCCGGTGGGCACCATCCCGCCGCGCGGCTGGACCCCGCCGGCCCGCGAGGAGGGCGAGCCCGAGTGGCAGCAGGGTGACTCGTTCCGCCTGCGCACCACGCTGGGCCGCGCGCTCTTCAACGAGCTGCTGCCCGAGGACTACCCGTTCGTCGACTACTCGGTGGGCAAGAAGCAGCTCTCCGAGATCGTCAACGACCTGGCCGAGCGCTACCCCAAGGTCATCGTGGCGGCGACGCTCGACAACCTGAAGGCGGCCGGCTTCTTCTGGGCGACCCGTTCCGGTGTCACCGTGGCCATCTCCGACGTCGTCGTTCCCGAGGCGAAGAAGGAGATCGTCCGCGGGTACGAGGCGCAGGACGAGAAGGTCCAGAAGCAGTACGAGCGCGGTCTGATCACCAAGGAAGAGCGCACGCAGGAGCTCATCGCGATCTGGACCAAGGCGACCAACGAGGTCGCCGAGGCGATGAACGAGAACTTCCCCAAGACGAACCCCATCTTCATGATGGTTGACTCGGGTGCCCGAGGAAACATGATGCAGATGCGGCAGATCGCCGGTATGCGTGGTCTGGTGTCGAACGCGAAGAACGAGACCATCCCGCGTCCGATCAAGGCGTCCTTCCGTGAGGGCCTGTCCGTGCTGGAGTACTTCATCTCCACGCACGGTGCCCGTAAGGGTCTGGCGGACACCGCCCTGCGTACCGCCGACTCGGGTTACCTGACCCGTCGTCTGGTGGACGTCTCGCAGGACGTCATCATCCGCGAGGAGGACTGCGGCACCGAGCGCGGTCTGAAGCTGCGGATCGCCGACCGCGGCGCGGACGGCGTGCTGCGCAAGACGGACGACGTCGAGACGTCCGTGTACGCGCGCTGCCTCGCCGAGGACATCGTGGTCGACGGTCAGGTCCTGGCCCCGGCCGGCACCGACCTGGGCGACGTCCTCATCGAGGAGCTCGTCGGCCGTGGCGTCGAGGAGGTCAAGACCCGCTCGGTCCTGACCTGCGAGTCCGCCGTCGGTACCTGCGCGATGTGCTACGGCCGTTCGCTGGCCACCGGCAAGCTGGTCGACATCGGTGAGGCGGTCGGCATCATCGCCGCCCAGTCCATCGGTGAGCCCGGTACCCAGCTGACGATGCGTACCTTCCACACCGGTGGTGTGGCCGGTGACGACATCACCCAGGGTCTGCCCCGTGTCGTCGAGCTCTTCGAGGCCCGTACCCCGAAGGGTGTCGCCCCGATCTCCGAGGCCTCCGGCCGCGTGCGGATCGAGGAGACCGAGAAGACCAAGAAGCTCGTCGTCACCCCGGACGACGGCAGCGACGAGACGGCGTTCCCGATCTCGAAGCGTGCCAAGGTCCTGGTCCGCGAGGGCGATCACGTCGAGGTGGGCCAGCAGCTCACCGTGGGTGCCACCAACCCGCACGACGTGCTGCGCATCCTGGGTCAGCGTGCCGTCCAGGTCCACCTGGTCGGCGAGGTCCAGAAGGTCTACAACTCGCAGGGTGTGTCGATCCACGACAAGCACATCGAGATCATCATCCGGCAGATGCTGCGCCGTGTGACGATCATCGAGTCCGGCGACGCGGAGCTGCTGCCGGGCGAGCTGGTCGAGCGTTCGAAGTTCGAGACCGAGAACCGTCGTGTGGTCCAGGAGGGCGGTCACCCGGCCTCCGGTCGTCCGCAGCTGATGGGTATCACCAAGGCCTCGCTGGCGACGGAGTCCTGGCTGTCGGCCGCCTCCTTCCAGGAGACGACCCGAGTTCTGACGGACGCGGCGATCAACGCCAAGTCCGACAGCCTCATCGGCCTCAAGGAGAACGTCATCATCGGTAAGCTCATCCCGGCCGGTACGGGTCTGTCCCGCTACCGCAACATCCGGGTCGAGCCGACCGAGGAGGCCAAGGCCGCGATGTACTCGGCCGTCGGCTACGACGACATCGACTACTCGCCGTTCGGCACCGGCTCCGGCCAGGCCGTTCCGCTGGAGGACTACGACTACGGTCCGTACAACCAGTAAGCGGGCAGCTTGAACCGAAGGGCGGTCACCCCGTGGGGTGGCCGCCCTTCGGCGTTGTGGGGCCCCGCGTCCGGGCGTGGGTGGTCCGGGGCGGCGACGGGGTGCGCGGCCGTCTGAGGCTGCTCAGGGGCCCCTGGAGCGGTCGCCGGCCGGTGCGCGGAGCCTGTCCGGAGTCCGCTTCGAAGATCGCGGAGGGTAAGCCCGACCGCCCGGATGCGCACGCCGGGAGCGCCGGAAGGGCGCTGGACTCCATTTGTTTTGACCACAGCGAATGAGGTAGGTACGCTCAGACCTTGTGCCTGGGGTGTGCCCTGGCTCTCGTGCGTGCCTTCAACCGCACAGCGAGCCGTCACCGGCCACCGTAATCTGCGCCCTCTTCGCCTGGCGGCGAAGGTCTGCGGGATTCGACACACCCGACCGCGTGGGTCGGAGTAGTTCCAGGTTAGCTTTACTCGGCACACAGAAACCGGAGAAGTAGTGCCTACGATCCAGCAGCTGGTCCGCAAGGGCCGGCAGGACAAGGTCGAGAAGAACAAGACGCCCGCACTCGAGGGTTCCCCTCAGCGTCGCGGCGTCTGCACGCGCGTGTTCACGACCACCCCGAAGAAGCCGAACTCGGCCCTGCGTAAGGTCGCGCGTGTGCGTCTGACCAGCGGGATCGAGGTCACCGCTTACATTCCGGGTGAGGGACACAACCTGCAGGAGCACTCCATCGTGCTCGTGCGCGGCGGCCGTGTGAAGGACCTGCCCGGTGTTCGTTACAAGATCATCCGCGGTTCGCTCGACACCCAGGGTGTCAAGAACCGCAAGCAGGCCCGCAGCCGCTACGGCGCCAAGAAGGAGAAGTAAGAATGCCTCGTAAGGGCCCCGCCCCGAAGCGCCCGGTCATCATCGACCCGGTCTACGGTTCTCCTCTGGTGACCTCCCTCATCAACAAGGTGCTGCTGAACGGCAAGCGCTCCACCGCCGAGCGCATCGTGTACGGCGCCATGGAGGGCCTGCGCGAGAAGACCAGCAACGACCCGGTCATCACGCTGAAGCGCGCGCTGGAGAACATCAAGCCGACCCTCGAGGTCAAGTCCCGCCGTGTCGGTGGTGCGACGTACCAGGTTCCGATCGAGGTCAAGCCCGGTCGTGCCAACACGCTCGCGCTGCGCTGGCTGGTCGGTTACTCCCGCGCCCGTCGCGAGAAGACCATGACCGAGCGTCTGCTCAACGAGCTTCTCGACGCCTCCAACGGCCTCGGTGCCGCTGTGAAGAAGCGCGAGGACACGCACAAGATGGCCGAGTCCAACAAGGCCTTCGCGCACTACCGCTGGTAGTCGCTACCCACATCGAGACCGAGAGAAGACTGAAGCCTTATGGCTACCACTTCACTTGACCTGGCCAAGGTCCGCAACATTGGGATCATGGCCCACATCGACGCGGGCAAGACGACCACCACCGAGCGGATCCTGTTCTACACCGGTGTGTCTTACAAGATCGGTGAGGTCCACGACGGCGCTGCCACCATGGACTGGATGGAGCAGGAGCAGGAGCGTGGCATCACGATCACCTCTGCTGCCACCACCTGTCACTGGCCGCTCGAAGACGTCGACCACACCATCAACATCATCGACACGCCGGGCCACGTCGACTTCACCGTCGAGGTGGAGCGTTCCCTGCGCGTGCTCGACGGTGCCGTGACGGTGTTCGACGGCGTCGCCGGCGTCGAGCCCCAGTCCGAGACCGTGTGGCGTCAGGCGGACCGCTACGGCGTCCCGCGCATCTGCTTCGTCAACAAGCTCGACCGGACCGGTGCGGAGTTCCACCGCTGCGTCGACATGATCTCTGACCGCCTCGGCGCTCAGCCGATCGTGATGCAGCTCCCGATCGGTGCCGAGGCCGACTTCAAGGGCGTCGTCGACCTCGTGACGATGAAGGCCCTGGTCTGGTCCGCCGAGGCCACCAAGGGCGAGATGTACGACGTCGTCGACATCCCGGACACGCACACCGAGGCTGCCGAGGAGTACCGCGGCAAGCTGCTCGAGGCCGTGGCCGAGAACGACGAAGAGATCATGGAGCTGTACCTGGAGGGCACCGAGCCCTCCGTGGAGCAGCTGTACGCCGCGATCCGTCGCATCACCATCGCGTCCGGCAAGTCCAAGGACACCACGGTCACCCCGGTGTTCTGCGGCACCGCGTTCAAGAACAAGGGCGTCCAGCCCCTGCTCGACGCGGTCGTGCGCTACCTCCCCTCCCCCCTGGACGTCGAGGCCATCGAGGGCCACGACGTGAAGGACCCGGAGACGGTCGTCAAGCGCAAGCCGTCCGACGAGGAGCCCCTGTCGGCTCTGGCCTTCAAGATCATGAGCGACCCGCACCTGGGCAAGCTCACCTTCGTCCGGGTCTACTCGGGCCGCCTGGAGTCCGGCACCTCGGTGCTGAACTCCGTCAAGGGCAAGAAGGAGCGCATCGGCAAGATCTACCGCATGCACGCGAACAAGCGTGAGGAGATCGACTCGGTGGGCGCCGGCGACATCATCGCCGTCATGGGTCTGAAGCAGACCACGACCGGTGAGACGCTGTGTGACGACAAGGCCCCGGTCATCCTGGAGTCCATGGACTTCCCGGCGCCGGTCATCCAGGTCGCCATCGAGCCCAAGTCCAAGGGCGACCAGGAGAAGCTGGGCGTCGCGATCCAGCGCCTGGCCGAGGAGGACCCGTCCTTCCAGGTCCACTCGGACGAGGAGACCGGCCAGACCATCATCGGTGGCATGGGCGAGCTGCACCTCGAGGTGCTGGTCGACCGTATGCGCCGTGAGTTCAAGGTCGAGGCCAACGTCGGCAAGCCGCAGGTCGCGTACCGCGAGACGATCCGCAAGGCCGTCGAGCGCGTCGACTACACGCACAAGAAGCAGACTGGTGGTACCGGCCAGTTCGCCAAGGTGCAGATCGCGATCGAGCCGATCGAGGGCGGCGACGCCTCGTACGAGTTCGTGAACAAGGTCACCGGTGGCCGTATCCCGAAGGAGTACATCCCTTCGGTGGACGCCGGCGCGCAGGAGGCCATGCAGTTCGGCATCCTCGCGGGCTACGAGATGACCGGCGTGCGCGTCACGCTGATCGACGGTGGCTACCACGAGGTCGACTCCTCCGAGCTCGCCTTCAAGATCGCCGGCTCGCAGGCCTTCAAGGAGGCCGCGCGCAAGGCCAGCCCTGTGCTGCTCGAGCCGATGATGGCCGTCGAGGTCACCACGCCCGAGGACTACATGGGTGAGGTCATCGGCGACATCAACTCCCGCCGTGGCCAGATCCAGGCCATGGAGGAGCGGGCCGGTGCCCGCGTCGTGAAGGGTCTCGTGCCCCTCTCGGAGATGTTCGGTTACGTCGGCGACCTGCGCAGCAAGACGTCCGGCCGGGCCAGCTACTCCATGCAGTTCGACTCCTACGCCGAGGTTCCGCGGAACGTCGCCGAGGAGATCATCGCGAAGGCCAAGGGCGAGTAACGCACCGCGTTCACACGCTTTAGGCTTGACTCCGGAGCCTCGTGGGGCAAACAACCGCAAACACGGGTGTTTGCCCCGGGTTCCGGGCTTTCCAGCAAAGATCACCTGGCGCCGATGAAGTAAGGCGTACAGAACCACTCCACAGGAGGACCCCAGTGGCGAAGGCGAAGTTCGAGCGGACTAAGCCGCACGTCAACATCGGCACCATCGGTCACATCGACCACGGTAAGACGACCCTCACGGCCGCCATTACCAAGGTGCTGCACGACGCGTTCCCGGACCTGAACGAGGCCTCGGCGTTCGACCAGATCGACAAGGCTCCTGAGGAGCGCCAGCGCGGTATCACCATCTCGATCGCGCACGTCGAGTACCAGACGGAGACCCGTCACTACGCCCACGTCGACTGCCCCGGTCACGCGGACTACATCAAGAACATGATCACGGGTGCGGCCCAGATGGACGGCGCCATCCTCGTGGTCGCCGCCACCGACGGCCCGATGCCGCAGACCAAGGAGCACGTGCTCCTGGCCCGCCAGGTCGGCGTTCCGTACATCGTCGTCGCCCTGAACAAGGCCGACATGGTGGACGACGAGGAGATCCTGGAGCTCGTCGAGCTCGAGGTCCGTGAGCTCCTCTCCGAGTACGAGTTCCCGGGCGACGACCTGCCGGTCGTCCGCGTCTCCGCGCTCAAGGCCCTCGAGGGCGACAAGGAGTGGGGCCAGTCCGTCCTCAACCTGATGCAGGCTGTGGACGAGAACATCCCCGAGCCCGAGCGTGACGTCGACAAGCCGTTCCTGATGCCGATCGAGGACGTCTTCACGATCACCGGTCGTGGCACCGTCGTCACCGGTCGTATCGAGCGTGGTGTCCTCAAGGTCAACGAGACCGTCGACATCATCGGCATCAAGACCGAGAAGACCACCACCACGGTCACCGGCATCGAGATGTTCCGCAAGCTGCTCGACGAGGGCCAGGCCGGTGAGAACGTCGGTCTGCTGCTCCGCGGCATCAAGCGCGAGGACGTCGAGCGCGGCCAGGTCATCATCAAGCCGGGCTCGGTCACCCCGCACACCGAGTTCGAGGCGCAGGCCTACATCCTGTCCAAGGACGAGGGTGGCCGCCACACGCCGTTCTTCAACAACTACCGTCCGCAGTTCTACTTCCGTACGACGGACGTGACCGGCGTCGTGACCCTCCCCGAGGGCACCGAGATGGTCATGCCGGGTGACAACACCGAGATGAAGGTGGAGCTCATCCAGCCCGTCGCCATGGAGGAGGGCCTGAAGTTCGCCATCCGTGAGGGTGGCCGGACCGTGGGCGCCGGCCAGGTCACCAAGATCAACAAGTGATCTTGAGCTGATCCGGCCCGGGTCTTCGACCTGGTAGCTGTCGGAGGGGCCCGTACGACTTTGGTCGTGCGGGCCCCTTCGCGCGTCCCCGGCGACGCGCGGGACAGCAGGGCCGGACAGCAGGAGGCCCGGGTGCGCCGTGCTGCGCACCCGGGCCGTCCCGCCCCCCGTCAGGTGGTGGTCAGTGGGTCACACGCGTTGCCACAGGGCCGGGACGTTCGGGGGCTCCCACCCGGGCTGGGCCTGGTGGCCCTGGAGGCAGCGGTAGTCGGCGCCGCCGTACGTCACCGTGTCGCCGGCCTGGTAGACGGTGCCCGCCGACCAGGTGCCGCCCGGGTTGCCGGGGTCCCCGGGGTCGCCGGGGCCGCTCGCCGTGGTCTTCAGGGTGAGCCCGTAGGACTGCAGGATCGGGTTGACGGGCTGGAAGAACGTCGTCCCGCCGCTCGTGCAGTCGCCCGAGCCGCCCGACGTGACGCCCTGCGCCTGGCTGCCGGAGATGAAGGAGCCGCCCGAGTCGCCGGGCTCGGCGCACACCGACGTACGGGTGACACCGCTGACCGTGCCCTCCTGGTAGGTCACGCTCGAGTTCAGCTGCTGGACGGTGCCGCAGTGCCAGCCGGTGGTCGATCCCGAGCGGCACACCGACGCGCCCACCGTGGCCTGCGTGGAACCGGTGACCTGGGCGCTGGAGCCGTTGACGTACGGGGTCGCCGTCCAGTTGCCGTTGGCGGCCACCCACGACATGTCGTTGCCGGGGAACACCGACGCCTGGAAGGTGCCCTGCGCCACCCGGTTGGACCCGGTGGTGGTGCTGCCCGCCCGGCCGCAGTGCCCCGCCGAGGCGAACCCCTGCTGGGTGCCCCGGGTGACCGGGAAGCCGATCGAGCACCGGGTGCTGCTGTCGATGTAGTAGGCGTCCCCGCCCCGCAGGTCGTACAGCGGCCGCGGCCGCTCGGCGGACTTCACGCTCCGGACCAGGGCCGGGTCGACGCCCGCCGCGGCGAGCAGCGGCCGTACGGCGGCGGGGCGCACCGCCTGAACCACGAGGGCGTTCGTGCGGACGTCCACGTACCAGACCGGGGTGTCGGTGGTCGCGTGCCGGCCCGCGGCCCGGTCGAGCCGTCCCTTGGCCGCGTCCAGCGACGCCAGGGAGTGCCGCACGACCACCGCACGGGCGCCGCGCGCCCGGATCGCCGCCGCGTCCCGCGCGTCGGTCGTCGCCACGGTGAGGGTGCCCGACTCCGCGCCCCGGACCCAGGCGCCGGCGAAGCGCGCGCCGAGGGCCACGCGCAGCCGGCCCGCGGTGGCGCCCGCCTCGGCCTCGTTCACCAGCCGGTGCCGTGCCTGGGGCGCGGTCAGGCCGAGGTCCCGCCGCATCGCGCGCAGCAGGGCGGGCGGGGCGTCGGCGGTGCGCATCGTCTGCGCGGCGCCGGGAGCGGTGGGCGGGACGGGGCGGACACCGGCGCTCGCGGAGCCGCTGAGCCCGGCCACGAGCAGGGCGCCCGCCGCCGCCACGGCGGCACCGGCGGCCCGGGCATGTCTGTGGAGCATGGGGGATCTCCTCGGTTTCGGTGGGGTGCCGAAACCGTAGGGAGAGCCGATCGGCCCGCATAAGACCCAGCCGACCCCCTGCCCCGGTGTTATGGAACGCGCTTGCGGGCCAGGCCGGTTGAGGCCCGTTCAGGGGGCTGGGGGCCGGTCGTTGCCGGCGAGCCAGTGCGCGTAGCTGTCGCTGCGCGCCGCCGTCCCGGCGTGCGCGCTGCGCGCCTCGGCCAGGACGGTCGCGGCGGTGTCCGGCGCCTGCGTCTCCGGGTGCCAGCCGAGCACGTGCCGCCAGACCAGGGGAGTGCCGGCCAGCGGCCGGGTGGCGATGCCGGGTGTCGTCGGGAACGTGGCCCGGCACAGCCCCACCGCCCGGCCGACCTGGACCAGGTGCACACAGGACGCGGTGTCCGTCTCGTACATCCGGCGCGGGGCGAACCCGGTCCGCGCGCACGCCGCGGTGAAGCAGTCCGCGAAGCAGCCGTCACCGGGCACGCAGGCCCAGTCCTCGCCGGCCAGCGCGGCGAGTCCCACCTCGTCGGCCGCGGCCAGCCGGTGCCCGGCGGGGAGCATCACGAACACCGGGTCCACCGCGATCTCCCGCCACACGAGCTGGGTCGCGTCGGGCGGAGCGGCCGAGCCGCAGGTGCCGGCCAGCGCGAAGTCCAGCCGTCCCTCCGCCAGCAGTCCGGCCAGCTCGCGCTCGGACCAGGAGGCGCGGGTGGTCACGGTGGCGTCGGGCACGGCCTCGGCCAGCCGGTCCACCAGCGCGCCCAGCAGCGGGCCGTGCGTGCCGCCCAGCCGAAGCCGCTCCGGCTCGCGCCGGGCCCGGGCGAACCGGGCCGCCTCCTGCTGGAGTCCGCTCACCGCGGGCAGCACGATCCGGGCGCGCTCCAGTACCAGTTCGCCCAGCGCGGTGGCTCGCACACCGTGCCGCCCCCGCTCGAACAGCGCCCCGCCGAGGGCCCGTTCGATCCGCCGGAGCTGCGCGCTCAAGGCGGGCTGCGCGAGCCCGAGCAGGGTGGCGGCCCGCGTCAGACTCCCCGCCTCCGCGATCGTCCGGATGGTCCTCAGATGCCGCAACTCCAGCTCCATGAAGGGAGCTTGCGACGCGGGGGAGGAGGGGGCAAGGGGTTGGTACGGACCGATGGGGCCCCGGGGCGCACCGCCGCCGGGGCGATTGCCGCCGGTGGACGGCTGTGGGATCGTGACCCCGCCTCGATTGGTCTGTACCTTTTCTGGGGAGGATCATGCGCAGCACCACCGTCCCGCCCGGCACACCCTGCCTCGCCCCGCGCGCCGGGGAGCCGCCCCTGCACCGGCTGGAGACCGCCGGTCCGCACGCGCCCCCGTTCGCGGCGGGCTCCTTCGACGAGGTCGGCCCGCTGTCCCGGGCCGACCGGCCGCACCGCCACACGTTCTACGAGATCGTCCACATCACCGCCGGTTCGGCCACCCATGTCGTCGACCTCGCCCGGTGGCCGGTGCGGCCCGCGCAACTGGTCGTGATCCTGCCGGGGCAGATCCACTGCTGGGAGGACCAGCGGGGGCTCGACGGCACGCTCGCGCTCTTCACCGAGGACTTCCTGGTGGACCACCCCGAGGACCTGCGGCTGCTGCGGCGGCTCGCCGGGGCCTGCGGGCTGGACCTGAGCGCCGAGGACGACCTGCGCACCGGCCGTCTGATGGCCGAGCTGGCGGCGGAGCACCGGCAGCGGACCGCCGGGTACGAGACCGTGCTGCGCGCCCTGCTGCACGTCCTCGTGGTCCGCACGGCCCGGCTGACCGCTCCCGGGTCCGGCCCGGGACCGGTGCCGGACCCGCGCAGGGCCCCTGCGCCGGGGGAGCCCGTCCCGGGGAGGACGCCCGCGCCGGCGAAGGCGCCCGCCTCGGGGGCGGTGGCCGTCCCGGGGGAGGCGTCCGCGCTGGCCGAGGCGTTCGCCCGGCTCACCGCACGGCCGGAGACGGCGGCATGGTCGGTGCGGGAGTGCGCGGAGAGGCTCGGCGTGACGGCGGGCCACCTCACCCAGGCGGTGCGCGCGGCCACCGGCCGCAGTCCCGGCCGGCTGCTGATCGAGGCCCGCGTATACCGGGCCCAGCGCCTGCTGGCCCACACCGACCTGCCCGTACGGCAGGTCGCCGCCCGCGTCGGGATCACCGATCCCGCCTACTTCTGCCGCTTCTTCCGGCGGGAGACCGGCAGCAGCCCCGGTGACTGGCGAAAGCACCACAGTCGCCACCACCAGTCCATCGAAGCCCCGGGGACCCGCGCCTAGGTTCGTTGCCGATCCGACGCCCCCCACAAGGAGCAGGCATGGACAACGCAGGCATGAACGACGCGGGTACGGACGACGCGGGTGTGCGCGACGCGGGCATGGGCCACGCCGGTACGGCGGGCACGCCCGAGCCGAGGCCGAACGGCCGTGTCGCCCGCAAGACCGTCTTACGCGCCGCGCTGGCGGCCACCGCGGCGATACCCGTCGCGCTCGCCGGCGGCCCGGCCCTGGCCCGCACCCTCACCACCACCGGCACGGCCGTGCCCCTCACCCCGCCCTGCGACGACGGCGACCACCCCACGCCCGAGCAGATCGAGGGCCCGTACTTCAAGCCCGACTCGCCCCAGCGCACCAGCCTGCTGGAACCGGGACTGCCCGGCACCCGGCTGACCCTGACCGGCTACGTCTTCGGCCGCGCCTGCCTCCCGGTCACCGGCGCCCTGCTGGACTTCTGGCAGGCCGACACCAACGGCGCCTACGACAACACCGGGTTCCGGCTGCGCGGACACCAGTACACCGACTCGCGCGGCTCCTTCGCGCTGACGACGATCGTCCCCGGCCTCTACCCCGGCCGCACCCGGCACATCCACGTGAAGGTGCAGGCCCCGGGACGGCCCGTCCTGACCACCCAGCTGTACTTCCCGAACGAACCGCGCAACAACACGGACTCGCTCTACGACGCACGGCTGCTGATGACCGTGCGCGACGGCAACGGCGGCCGTGAGGCGGCCTTCGACTTCGTCCTGGACGTCCCCCAGGAACCCGGCCCCGGACCCACCCCGACCGGCACCCCGCCGTCGGACGGCACCTGGGCGGCGGGCACCGCCTACCGGGCCGGCGACCGGGTCACCTACGCGGGCCGCGGCTACGTCTGCCTCCAGGCCCACACGGCCCAGCCCGGCTGGGAACCGCCGTCGGTCCCGGCGCTGTGGCGGGCCGCCTGACACCGGCGCCCCACCTCCCGTGCCACCTCGTACGACGTCAACGCGGACGACGTCAACGCGGACGACGTCAACGCGGCGGCCGGGAAACTCCCCGTGACGAAGATCGGCGCCCACCGGTTGAAGTACCGGCGGTGGACGTCGATACGGCGAGGGGCGAGCGGTGGACGGTCCGGCAGGAAACCACGGCGGGTACGGTCACGGCGGTCACCGCCACGGCGGGTACGGCCAGGGCGCGGGGAGACTGGCGTCCACCCCGGCCGAGAAGCGGGCGGCCGCCAAGGCGCTGCACGACCACATCGAGCCGGACACCCGCCGGGCCGGCGCGTGGGCGGACGACGAGACCGGCGCGGCGGTGAAGGAGTTCGGCGCACGCGACGGACACGGCTGGCTCACCGCCCCGGCGCTGCGCGCGGCCCACGCGGCCTGGGGCGACCAGGTGCGGAACCTGCTGGACCGGCTGGGCGCCGAGAAGGACGCGCTGAACCGGACGAACGTGGTGCTGACCGGCGCGGACCTCGCGGTCGGCGGCGACCTGCGGCGCACCTCCGCGCTCGACCTGTACTGACGGGGACGGCCGGGACATGCCGACGTACCACGAGATCATGAGCACCGACCTGGCCGCGCTGACCGGCGCCGCCGAGCGCTGGGACGGCATGGCGGCGGAGATCGCCAAACAGGAGACGGCGTACCGCCGGGACGTCCACGGCATCACGGCGGGCCCGTCCTGGAGCGGGATGAGCGCGGAGGCGGCCCACGGCCGGTTCGGCGTCACCCTCACGGAACTGCGGTACGCCCAGACGGAGGCCAAGGCGATCGCCTCCCTGCTGCGCGACGCGCACGCACGCTTCACGGAGCTGAAGGGGAGACTCACGGCGGCGCTCGCGGAGGCCCGCGCGGCCGGGCTGCGGGTGTCGGACCGCGGCCTGGTCAGCGCCGACCCCACGCACGCCAAGGAGCCGGACGAGGCGACCGTACGGTCCTGGCAGGACCGCGTCGACGCGGCCGTCCGGGCCGTGACCGACGCGGACGCGGGCGTCGAGACCGCCCTCGCGGCCGTGGTCGTCGACGCGGACCCCCTGGCCGGCAGCCGCGGCTTCAACGGGCGGGCGCTGGGGGACGTCGAGACGTACGAGGCGCTGGCCGCGGAGGACGCGCTGGGCCGGCTCGGCCGGGGCGGCCACCTGTCGCGGCACGACCTCGCCGAACTCGAGCGCACGTTCCGCGACAACTCCGGTGACGAGGCGTTCTCCCGGACCCTGCTGGACGACCTGGGCGCGGCGGGCACGATCACGCTGACCAACGAGCTGAACGACCTGGTCCACGTACGGGGCGGGGCGTCGGCGGGGGCGTACGCGACGATCGAGTCGGGACTCGCGAACACGCTCGCCACGGCGACGAGGGACACCCGCTCGCCCTGGTACCGGCACTGGCGGGCCGCCGTGCGGCGCGCCGGCGTCCGGCACTACGCCACGGACGCGCAGGGGGAGCGGCTGGACAGGGCGGTGGGTTACCAGTCGCTGGTGACCCTGATGTCCCGGGGGCACGGGTACGCGCCGCGCATGCTGGAGGACCTCACCGACGACATGATCGCGGCGGAGCGGCGGGAACCGGGGATCTGGCGGCTGAAGGACACGTACAGCGGCGGGCACGGCGGCTGGTTCGCCAACGACCCGGTGGACGGGGCACTGGCCCTGATGAGCCGGGACCCGCACACGGCCGCGGACTACCTCGGCTCCGACGACCGTATGCGGTACCTGGTGGAAGAGCGGGACTGGAAGGTGGTGCTGCACGAGCACGCGGGCGCGAAGACGGGGACCTATGCGGCCGGGCTGGACGGGGACGACCGGGCGGGGTTCGGGGCGGCGCTGCAGGCGGCGGCGACGGGGATCGACCCGGCGGACCGGCACGCGCACTACGTGCCCCACACGGGGCCGAACGAGGCGGTCTTCAGTTCAGCCCTGAAGCACCTCTCGAACCAGGGCGACGACTTCCCGCCGTCCCTGCGCCGGCCGATGGCGAACGTGCTGGTCAACCACGGCGCGACGGTGCACGCGGCGATGAGCGAGATCGACATCGGCCACTCCCCCCTGCAACAGGACCGACTCTTCGAGGTAACCAAACAGGTGTCCAAGAACGAGCATGCCTACGGGACATTGAACGGGGGGTTGAACCAGGCGATGGTGGCCAGCATCCACTCCGACCAGGCCAGGTCAGCGGAGTCCCTCACCCGGGCCGGCCGGACGGTCGGCTTCCTGGAGGAGGCCCGGATCCAGGCGGCGGGGTCCCCCGAGACCGCCGAGTTCGAGAGCAAGCCGCTGTTCGACAAGGCGATCAGTTACATCCCGGTGGTCAGCGAAGACGTACAGGCCGGGTTCGACTATGTGACGGACCAGTGGCTCGCGGATGAGCAGGAGAGGCTCGACGGACAGCAGGCGCAAGACAACATCAAGACCTACTCCAGGCGGAACGGGCAGCTGATGGCACTCGCGGGCGAGTGGGCGAAGACCCACGACCCGGGCGAGCCGTATTACGACCCCAAAGAGGAGATCACCAGATCTGCTCAGGTGGGCATCTCCCATGCGGCTGGCATGTCCGGGGAGCGGCCCTCGTGAGCGCCGTTCGCACTGTGCTGGTTTCGCTGGCGTTCGCTGCTTGCGCTTCCTGTGCCGTTCCGGCTCCGCAGGAGATGCCCGGAGCCGTCTGCGGGACACAGATCGATCCCGGACTGACACGGCTGCTCGTCAAGTCCACGGACGACCTGCATGAGTACAACCGTGTCGATCGACCCGAGACGATCACGGGCCCCTGCGTGCTCCTGGCCGGGCATGACCCCGTACTCGAGTTCCGCTTTTCGTGGGACCACAGCGCCACTGATCTGATGTACCTGGCCACCGGCAGCGGATCCACCTCGCAGATCACCAATCCGCGCATTAGCGAGGCCACGGCAAAAACCCTCATCGGCACAGACGGAGCCATCTCCCAAGCCCCCTGCAGGACCAAGGGTGGCAACTACTTCACGCTCACCCTCCAGCTCCCCAAGATCAAGCCGGGTGACCGTGCCCACCGGGGGGACATCGAGAGGTTCATGCGGGCCTACTTCCCGGCGACGCTTCGTACCCTGGGGTGTGGGTGACGCGCCGCGTTTGACGTACGTCACTCTCGGGGTAATCTCTTCCGCCCGATTGGCCAGGGACCCGGCCCATATGGCAGACTGTCGGAGTTGCTCGGTCGAGTGTTGATGCTGCGCGCCTCCCGCCGGGAGGACCGGAAGCGAGTCCCACAGTACTCGTCGCCCTAACTGCCTGATGGCAGCACTGGGGCGGACGTACGGGAATCTTCCGGGAAGCGTGGGCGCGGCACCGGCCAGGCGCCCGGTGGGTCTTCGCCCCCGGTCTGCGGTTCCGGAAGGGCCGTGTGCATTCCCGCAGGGATGTTCGAACAAGGGGCATCTGTGTCAGCGGGAGCGCGACACGCCCGACCGCGTGGGTCGGAGACGAGAGAGCGGAACCACCGGGTTCCGGAGCGTAAGAAGAGACAGGACTACTGAGTAGCCATGGCGGGACAGAAGATCCGCATCCGGCTCAAGGCCTACGACCACGAGGTCATCGACTCCTCGGCGAAGAAGATCGTCGAGACGGTGACCCGCACTGGTGCGTCGGTCGCGGGCCCGGTGCCGCTGCCCACTGAGAAGAACGTGTACTGCGTCATCAAGTCGCCGCACAAGTACAAGGACTCGCGCGAGCACTTCGAGATGCGCACGCACAAGCGCCTGATCGACATTCTCGACCCCACCCCCAAGACCGTTGACTCTCTGATGCGACTCGACCTCCCGGCCGGTGTCGACATCGAGATCAAGCTCTGAGGGTCGGTGAGCTGAGAATGGCTAAGCAGATCAAGGGCATCCTGGGCGAGAAGCTCGGCATGACGCAGGTGTGGGACGAGAACAACCGTGTTGTTCCGGTCACCGTCGTCAAGGCCGGCCCCAACGTCGTCACCCAGGTCCGTACGAACGATGTCGACGGCTACGAGTCCGTCCAGATCGCTTTCGGCGAGATCGACCCGCGCAAGGTGAACAAGCCCCTCAAGGGTCACTTCGCCAAGGCCGACGTCACCCCCCGCCGCCACCTCGTCGAGATCCGCACCGCGGACGCCTCCGAGTACACGCTGGGCCAGGAGATCTCCGCTGAGGTCTTCGAGGCCGGCGTCAAGGTGGACGTGACCGGCAAGAGCAAGGGCAAGGGCTTCGCCGGTGTCATGAAGCGTCACAACTTCAAGGGCCTCGGCGCCGGACACGGCACCCAGCGCAAGCACCGCTCTCCCGGTTCCATCGGTGGCTGCGCCACCCCGGGCCGCGTGTTCAAGGGCCTCCGCATGGCGGGTCGCATGGGCAACGAGCGGGTCACCACCCAGAACCTGACCGTCCACGCCGTTGACGCGGAGAAGGGTCTGCTGCTCATCAAGGGCGCGGTTCCCGGTCCGAACGGCGGCCTCGTCCTGGTCCGCACCGCGGCCAAGGGGGCCTGAGGTAACCGATGAGCACTGTTGACATCCTTTCGCCTGCGGGCGACAAGGCCGGTTCCGTCGAGCTCCCCGCGGAGATCTTCGACGTGGAGAAGATCAGCATTCCGCTGATCCACCAGGTCGTCGTCGCGCAGCTGGCCGCTGCCCGCCAGGGCACGCACAAGACCAAGACCCGTGGCGAGGTCCGTGGTGGCGGCAAGAAGCCGTACCGCCAGAAGGGCACCGGCCGCGCCCGTCAGGGCTCGACCCGCGCGCCGCAGTTCGCCGGTGGTGGCGTCGTGCACGGTCCTGTGCCGCGTGACTACTCGCAGCGCACCCCGAAGAAGATGAAGGCCGCGGCCCTGCGCCACGCCCTCACCGACCGGGCGCGTCACAACCGCATCCACGTCGTCTCCGGCGTGGTCGAGGGTGCGAACCCGTCCACCAAGGCCGCGAAGAGCCTGTTCGGCAAGATCTCGGAGCGCAAGAACCTGCTCCTGGTCGTCGAGCGCGCCGACGAGGCCGCGTGGCTGTCCGCCCGCAACCTGCCCCAGGTCCACATCCTGGAGCCGGGCCAGCTGAACACGTACGACGTTCTCGTCTCGGACGACGTGGTCTTCACCCAGGCCGCTTTCGAGTCCTTCGTGTCTGGCCCCAAGGCCGCTGACACCGAAGGGAGCGAAGCCTGATGGCTACGCGTCACCCGAGCATTGCCTCGAAGGCCGCCAAGGCCGCCAAGGCCGCGCGCGTCGCCAAGGCGCGTCGCCACGCCGCCGAGGGCAAGAACACCGTCGAGACCCCGCTGAGCAAGTCCTTCACGGACCCCCGTGACGTGCTGCTCAAGCCGGTCGTCTCGGAGAAGAGCTACGCGCTCCTCGACGAGAACAAGTACACGTTCGTCGTCGCCCCCGGCGCCAACAAGACCCAGATCAAGCAGGCCGTCCAGGCGGTCTTCGAGGTCAAGGTCACCGGGGTCAACACGATCAACCGTCAGGGCAAGCGCAAGCGCACGAAGACCGGCTTCGGTCAGCGTGCCGCCACCAAGCGCGCGATCGTGACCCTCGCCGAGGGCGACCGTATCGACATCTTCGGCGGTCCGACCGCCTAAGGGCGGTCCGGATCGTCCGATATCGGACGAGGACTGAGAAATGGGAATCCGCAAGTACAAGCCGACTACGCCGGGCCGTCGTGGCGCCAGCGTCGCCGACTTCGTCGAGGTCACGCGGTCCACGCCGGAGAAGTCGCTGGTCCGCCCCCTGCACAGCAAGGGCGGCCGTAACAACGCCGGTCGTGTGACCGTTCGCCACCAGGGTGGCGGACACAAGCGCGCCTACCGCGTGATCGACTTCCGTCGTCACGACAAGGACGGCGTGCCGGCGAAGGTCGCGCACATCGAGTACGACCCCAACCGCACCGCGCGCATCGCGCTGCTGCACTACGCGGACGGCGAGAAGCGCTACATCCTCGCCCCGCGCAACCTGCAGCAGGGTGACCGCGTCGAGAACGGTCCCGGGGCCGACATCAAGCCGGGCAACAACCTGGCCCTCCGCAACATCCCGGTCGGTACCACGATCCACGCGATCGAGCTCCGTCCCGGTGGCGGTGCCAAGTTCGCCCGCTCCGCCGGTGCCTCCGTGCAGCTGCTCGCGAAGGAGGGCGCCTACGCCCACCTGCGCATGCCGTCCGGTGAGATCCGCCTGGTCGACGTCCGCTGCCGCGCCACCATCGGCGAGGTCGGCAACGCCGAGCAGAGCAACATCAACTGGGGCAAGGCAGGCCGCAAGCGGTGGCTGGGCGTTCGCCCGACCGTCCGTGGTGTCGTCATGAACCCGGTCGACCACCCGCACGGTGGTGGTGAGGGCCGGACCTCCGGTGGCCGCCACCCCGTGTCCCCGTGGGGCAAGAAGGAAGGCCGTACTCGTTCGCCCAAGAAGGCGTCGAACAAGTACATCGTCCGCCGCCGCAAGACGAACAAGAAGCGCTAAGGACGGGTTGAGATGCCTCGTAGCCTGAAGAAGGGGCCCTTCGTCGACGACCACCTGATCAAGAAGGTGGACGCCCAGAACGAAGCCGGCACCAAGAACGTCATCAAGACCTGGTCCCGTCGCTCCATGATCGTCCCGGCCATGCTCGGCCACACGCTCGCGGTGCACAACGGCAAGACCCACATCCCGGTGTTCGTCACCGAGTCGATGGTCGGTCACAAGCTCGGCGAGTTCTCGCCGACCCGCACCTTCCGGGGCCACGTCAAGGACGACCGGAAGTCGAAGCGCCGCTAGTAGCGGATCGCATTCAGACACGTAAGTAACTGAGAGGGACAACCATGGAAGCCAGGGCCCAGGCGCGGTACATCCGCGTTACGCCCATGAAGGCCCGCCGCGTGGTGGACCTTATCCGTGGCATGGATGCCACGGAGGCTCAGGCTGTTCTGCGATTCGCTCCGCAGGCAGCCTCCGTGCCGGTCGGCAAGGTGCTCGACAGCGCCATCGCCAACGCCGCGCACAACTACGACCACACCGACGCCGACAGCCTCTTCATTTCCGAGGCGTACGTCGACGAGGGCCCGACCCTGAAGCGGTTCCGGCCGCGCGCCCAGGGCCGTGCCTACCGGATCCGCAAGCGGACCAGCCACATCACCGTGGTCGTCAGCAGCAAGGAAGGAACCCGGTAATGGGCCAGAAGGTTAACCCGCATGGGTTCCGGCTCGGTGTCACGACCGACTTCAAGTCGCGTTGGTACGCCGACAAGCTGTACAAGGACTACGTCAAGGAAGACGTCGCCATCCGTCGGATGATGACGTCCGGCATGGAGCGCGCCGGCATCTCGAAGGTTGAGATCGAGCGCACCCGTGACCGCGTGCGGGTGGACATCCACACCGCTCGTCCGGGCATCGTCATCGGCCGCCGTGGCGCCGAGGCCGACCGCATCCGCGGCGACCTCGAGAAGCTCACGGGCAAGCAGGTCCAGCTGAACATCCTCGAGGTCAAGAACCCCGAGACGGACGCTCAGCTCGTGGCCCAGGCCGTTGCCGAGCAGCTCTCCTCCCGCGTCTCCTTCCGCCGCGCCATGCGTAAGAGCATGCAGTCGGCGATGAAGGCCGGCGCCAAGGGCATCAAGATCCAGTGCGGCGGCCGCCTCGGTGGCGCCGAGATGTCCCGCTCGGAGTTCTACCGCGAGGGCCGCGTGCCCCTGCACACGCTCCGTGCGAACGTGGACTACGGCTTCTTCGAGGCCAAGACGACCTTCGGCCGCATCGGCGTGAAGGTCTGGATCTACAAGGGCGACGTGAAGAACATCGCCGAGGTCCGCGCCGAGAACGCTGCGGCCCGTGCGGGTAACCGCCCGGCCCGTGGCGGTGCAGACCGCCCGGCCCGTGGTGGCCGTGGTGGCGAGCGGCGCGGTCGCAAGCCGCAGCAGGCTGCCGGCGCCGAGGCCCCCAAGGCCGAGGCTCCCGCGTCCGCTCCGGCTGAGAGCACCGGAACGGAGGCCTGACCGAAATGCTGATCCCCCGTAGGGTCAAGCACCGCAAGCAGCACCACCCGAAGCGCAACGGTATGTCCAAGGGTGGAACGCAGGTTGCGTTCGGCGAGTACGGCATCCAGGCGCTGACCCCGGCCTACGTGACGAACCGCCAGATCGAGGCGGCCCGTATCGCGATGACCCGCCACATCAAGCGTGGCGGCAAGGTCTGGATCAACATCTACCCGGACCGTCCGCTCACCAAGAAGCCCGCCGAGACCCGCATGGGTTCCGGTAAGGGTTCTCCGGAGTGGTGGATCGCCAACGTCAAGCCCGGACGTGTGATGTTCGAGCTGTCGTACCCCAACGAGAAGATCGCCCGTGAGGCGCTGACCCGTGCGGCCCACAAGCTGCCGATGAAGTGCCGGATCGTCAAGCGCGAGGCAGGTGAAGCGTGATGTCGGCCGGTACCAAGGCGTCCGAGCTGCGCGAGCTGGGCAACGAGGAGCTTCTGGGCAAGCTCCGCGAGGCCAAGGAAGAGCTGTTCAACCTCCGCTTCCAGGCGGCGACGGGTCAGCTCGAGAACCACGGCCGGCTGAAGGCCGTCCGTAAGGACATCGCGCGGATCTACACCCTGATGCGCGAGCGCGAGCTGGGCATCGAAACGGTGGAGAACGCATGAGCGAGAACAACGTGACTGAGCAGAACACCGAGGCGCGCGGCTTCCGCAAGACCCGCGAGGGTCTCGTCGTCAGCGACAAGATGGACAAGACCGTCGTCGTCGCCGTCGAGGACCGCGTCAAGCACGCGCTGTACGGCAAGGTCATCCGCCGTACGAACAAGCTCAAGGCGCACGACGAGCAGAACGCCGCGGGCGTCGGCGACCGTGTCCTCCTCATGGAGACCCGGCCGCTGTCCGCCACGAAGCGCTGGCGCGTCGTCGAGATCCTCGAGAAGGCCAAGTAGGTAGTTCCCGCAAGGGAATTCCCGTAAGTACGCCTGCGGGCAAACCCGCAGGACGGTTCCGCCAGGCTCGGCAGGGGTCCTCGATCTGAGGCCCCTGCCGGGAACCGGCAGACAAACAGGAGATAGACGTGATCCAGCAGGAGTCGCGACTGCGCGTCGCCGACAACACTGGTGCGAAGGAAATCCTTTGCATCCGTGTGCTCGGTGGCTCCGGTCGCCGCTACGCGGGCATCGGTGACGTCATCGTCGCCACCGTCAAGGACGCGATCCCCGGTGGCAACGTGAAGAAGGGTGACGTCGTCAAGGCGGTCATCGTTCGCACCGTCAAGGAGCGCCGTCGTCCGGACGGCTCGTACATCCGCTTCGACGAGAACGCCGCCGTCATTCTGAAGAACGACGGCGACCCTCGCGGCACCCGTATCTTCGGCCCGGTCGGCCGTGAGCTGCGCGAGAAGAAGTTCATGAAGATCATCTCGCTCGCGCCGGAGGTGCTGTAAGCATGAAGATCAAGAAGGGCGACCTGGTCCAGGTCATCACCGGTAAGGACAAGGGCAAGCAGGGCAAGGTCATCGCGGCCTTCCCCCGCGAGGACCGCGTCCTGGTCGAGGGTGTCAACCGGGTCAAGAAGCACACCAAGGCCGGTCCGACCGCCAGCGGTTCGCAGGCCGGCGGCATCGTCACGACCGAGGCGCCGATCCACGTCTCCAACGTCCAGCTGGTCGTTGAGAAGGACGGCCAGAAGGTCGTCACGCGTGTCGGTTACCGCTTCGACGATGAGGGCAACAAGATCCGCGTTGCCAAGCGGACGGGTGAGGACATCTGATGGCTACCACCACCACTCCGCGCCTCAAGCAGAAGTACCGTGAGGAGATCACGGGCAAGCTGCGTGACGAGTTCAAGTACGAGAACGTCATGCAGATCCCCGGTCTCGTCAAGATCGTGGTCAACATGGGTGTGGGCGACGCCGCCCGCGACTCCAAGCTGATCGACGGCGCCATTCGCGACCTCACCACGATCACCGGCCAGAAGCCGCAGGTCACCAAGGCCCGCAAGTCCATCGCGCAGTTCAAGCTGCGTGAGGGTCAGCCGATCGGTGCCCACGTCACGCTTCGTGGCGACCGCATGTGGGAGTTCCTGGACCGCACCCTGTCGCTCGCGCTGCCGCGCATCCGCGACTTCCGTGGTCTGTCCCCCAAGCAGTTCGACGGCCGTGGCAACTACACCTTCGGTCTCACGGAGCAGGTCATGTTCCACGAGATCGACCAGGACAAGATCGACCGTACCCGGGGCATGGACATCACCGTGGTGACCACGGCGACCAACGACGCTGAGGGCCGCGCGCTCCTTCGTCACCTCGGCTTCCCGTTCAAGGAGGCGTGAGCGAGATGGCGAAGAAGGCTCTGATTGCCAAGGCTGCTCGCAAGCCCAAGTTCGGTGTGCGTGGCTACACGCGCTGCCAGCGCTGCGGCCGTCCGCACTCCGTGTACCGCAAGTTCGGCCTCTGCCGCGTGTGCCTTCGTGAGATGGCTCACCGTGGCGAGCTGCCGGGCGTGACCAAGAGCTCCTGGTAATCCCGCTTTTTAGGGATTCCTGAAGCTCTCGGTAAGCATCTGGGTCGGCAGGGGCCCTTCTCCACATGCCGTAGGCTAGTGGGGTTGGGCGTCTGCCGCGCCCGTACGACTTACTACGCCGTAGGTCCACCGCGCCGCACCCGTCCCGTCTCGGATCGGGGAGAGGGATGGCGCACCAGGAAACCCCGGCGAGAGAGGCCGAAGGCCAATTCATGACCATGACTGATCCGATCGCAGACATGCTTACGCGTCTGCGGAACGCGAACTCGGCATACCACGACTCCGTGACGATGCCGGCATCGAAGATCAAGTCGCACATCGCGGAGATCCTCCAGCAGGAGGGCTTCATCACGGGCTGGAAGGTCGAGGACGCCGAGGTCGGTAAGAACCTCGTTCTCGAGCTGAAGTTCGGCCCGAACCGTGAGCGCTCCATCGCGGGCATCAAGCGGATCTCCAAGCCCGGTCTCCGGGTGTACGCGAAGTCCACCAACCTGCCGAAGGTGCTGGGCGGCCTCGGCGTGGCGATCATCTCCACGTCGCACGGGCTCCTCACCGACAAGCAGGCCGGCAAGAAGGGCGTGGGTGGGGAAGTCCTCGCCTACGTCTGGTAACGGAAGGGAACGGAGGAAACAGCTATGTCGCGTATTGGCAAGCTCCCCATCACGGTTCCCGCCGGCGTGGACGTCACCATCGACGGCCGTACGGTCTCGGTCAAGGGCCCCAAGGGCACGCTGACCCACACCGTCGTCGCGCCGATCGACATCGTCAAGGGTGAGGACGGCGTGCTCAACGTCACCCGTCCGAACGACGAGCGTCAGAACAAGGCCCTCCACGGCCTGTCCCGCACGCTGGTGGCGAACATGATCACCGGCGTGACCCAGGGTTACGTGAAGAAGCTCGAGATCAGCGGTGTCGGTTACCGCGTGACGGCCAAGGGCTCGAACCTCGAGTTCGCGCTCGGCTACAGCCACCCGATCACCGTCGAGGCGCCCGAGGGAATCACCTTCAAGGTGGAGACCCCGACCCGCTTCCAGGTCGAGGGCATCGACAAGCAGAAGGTCGGCGAGGTTGCGGCCAACATCCGCAAGCTGCGCAAGCCCGACCCGTACAAGGCCAAGGGCGTCAAGTACGAGGGCGAAGTCATCCGCCGCAAGGTCGGAAAGGCGGGTAAGTAAGCCATGGCATACGGGCAGAAGATCCTCAAGGGCGACGCCTACAAGCGCGCCGCGATCAAGCGCCGTCACATCCGGATCCGTAAGAACATTTCCGGTACGGCGGAGCGCCCCCGTCTGGTCGTGACCCGCTCCAACCGCCACATCGTGGCGCAGGTGATCGACGACCTGAAGGGCCACACCCTGGCTTCCGCGTCCACCCTGGACGCGTCGGTCCGTGGTGGCGAGGGCGACAAGTCCGCGCAGGCCAAGCAGGTCGGCGCCCTGGTCGCCGAGCGTGCCAAGGCCGCCGGTGTCGAGGCTGTCGTGTTCGACCGTGGTGGCAACCAGTACGCCGGGCGCATCGCCGCCCTGGCGGACGCCGCCCGCGAAGCCGGGCTCAAGTTCTGAGCCTGCCGTAGCTAGCGGAAACAGAGAGAGGTAATTCCAATGGCTGGACCCCAGCGCCGCGGTGGCGGTGCCGGTGGCGGCGAGCGGCGGGACCGGAAGGGCCGTGACGGCGGCGCTGCTGCCGCCGAGAAGACCGCGTACGTTGAGCGTGTCGTCGCGATCAACCGTGTCGCCAAGGTTGTGAAGGGTGGTCGTCGCTTCAGCTTCACCGCGCTGGTCGTGGTGGGCGACGGTGACGGCACCGTGGGTGTCGGTTACGGCAAGGCCAAGGAGGTGCCGGCCGCCATCGCCAAGGGCGTTGAGGAGGCCAAGAAGCACTTCTTCAAGGTCCCGCGTATCCAGGGCACCATCCCGCACCCGATCCAGGGTGAGAAGGCTGCCGGCGTCGTGCTGCTCAAGCCCGCGTCCCCGGGTACCGGCGTTATCGCCGGTGGTCCGGTGCGTGCCGTGCTCGAGTGCGCCGGTATCCACGACATCCTGTCGAAGTCGCTCGGCTCCGACAACGCGATCAACATCGTGCACGCGACCGTGGCGGCCCTGAAGGGCCTGCAGCGTCCGGAGGAGGTCGCGGCCCGCCGTGGTCTGCCTCTCGAGGACGTCGCCCCCGCGGCTCTTCTCCGTGCGCGGGCCGGGGCGGGTGCGTGATGGCTCAGCTCAAGATCACGCAGGTCAAGTCCTACATCGGCAGCAAGCAGAACCACCGTGACACCCTGCGCTCCCTTGGTCTCAAGGGCATCAACACGCAGGTCGTCAAGGAGGACCGCCCCGAGTTCCGCGGCATGGTGCACACCGTCCGCCACCTCGTGACGGTCGAGGAGGTCGACTGATCATGGCGGAGAACAACCCGCTCAAGATCCACAACCTCCGTCCCGCCCCGGGCGCCAAGACCGCCAAGACCCGTGTGGGTCGTGGTGAGGCGTCGAAGGGTAAGACGGCCGGTCGTGGTACCAAGGGCACGAAGGCCCGTTACCAGGTTCCGGAGCGCTTCGAGGGTGGGCAGATGCCCCTCCACATGCGCCTCCCGAAGCTGAAGGGCTTCAAGAACCCCTTCAAGGTCGAGTTCCAGGTCGTGAACCTCGACAAGCTGGCCGCGCTGTACCCCGAGGGTGGCGAGGTCACCGTCGAGGGCCTGGTGGCCAAGGGTGCCGTTCGCAAGAACAGCCTCGTCAAGGTCCTCGGCCAGGGCGAGATCACCGTGGCGCTGCAGGTGACGGTGGACGCCGTCTCCGGCTCCGCCAAGGAGAAGATCACCGCCGCCGGCGGTACGGTCACCGAGCTCGTCTGAGTCTCTCGGACGCCTCGATGACGTGAACGATCCCGACCGGGGATACCCCACAAAAGGGGTATCCCCGGTTGGTCGTTCCTAGGGCAGCGGTCCCGCAGGTAAGGTGGCCTGCACTGCCCACTTTCACAGGATGCCCCCATGGGGCACTCTGAGCGGCAGTTGGCCGTTAGTCATTCGTCGAACCTCAAGACCGTCACCCTTGACGCAGTTGCGCGGGGGTCGCAGGAGGCACCGTGCTCACCGCGTTCGCCCGGGCGTTCAGGACGCCCGACCTGCGTAAGAAGCTGCTCTTCACGCTGGCCATCATCGTGGTGTACCGGGTCGGTACCCACGTCCCGATCCCCGGCGTGGACTACAAGGCAGTCCAGCAGTGCATGGACGAGGCGTCCGCCAACCAGGGCCTCTTCGGACTGGTCAACATGTTCAGCGGTGGCGCGCTTCTGCAGATCACGATTTTCGCGCTCGGCATCATGCCGTACATCACGGCCAGCATCATCCTTCAGCTGCTGACCGTGGTCATCCCGCGCCTGGAAGCCCTCAAGAAGGAGGGCCAGGCGGGTACCGCGAAGATCACGCAGTACACCCGTTACCTGACGGTGGCGCTGGCCATCCTCCAGGGAACCGGCCTGGTGGCCACCGCGCGCAGCGGCGCGCTGTTCAGCGGCTGCCCCGTCGCCGGCCAGATCGTCCCCGACCAGGCGATCTTCACCACCATCACCATGGTCATCTGCATGACCGCCGGTACGGCCGTCGTCATGTGGCTCGGTGAGCTGATCACCGACCGCGGCATCGGCAACGGCATGTCGATCCTGATGTTCATCTCGATCGCCGCCACCTTCCCGTCCGCCCTGTGGGCCATCAAGAAGCAGGGCACGCTGGCCGGCGGCTGGATCGAGTTCGGCACCGTGATCCTGGTCGGCCTGGTCATGGTCGCGCTCGTGGTCTTCGTCGAGCAGGCCCAGCGCCGCATCCCGGTGCAGTACGCGAAGCGCATGATCGGCCGCCGTTCCTACGGCGGTACGTCCACGTACATCCCGCTCAAGGTGAACCAGGCGGGTGTGATTCCCGTCATTTTCGCCTCGTCGCTGCTCTACATTCCGGCGCTCGTCGCGCAGTTCGCCGGGGGCAAGTCGGGCTGGAAGACCTGGGTCGAGCAGAACCTGACCAAGGGCGATCACCCGATTTACATCACGATGTACTTCTTGCTCATCGTGTTCTTCGCGTTCTTCTACGTGGCGATCTCCTTCAACCCCGAGGAAGTCGCCGACAACATGAAGAAGTATGGTGGCTTCATCCCGGGCATCCGGGCTGGCCGACCGACCGCTGAGTACCTCAGCTACGTGCTCAACCGGATCACCTGGCCGGGTTCGCTGTATCTGGGTCTGATCGCTCTCGTACCGACAATGGCGTTGGTCGGCTTCGGGGCAAGCCAGAACTTCCCCTTCGGCGGGACCAGCATCCTCATCATCGTGGGTGTCGGCCTGGAGACGGTGAAGCAGATCGAGAGCCAGCTCCAGCAGCGCAATTACGAAGGGTTCCTCCGCTGATGCGTATCGTCCTCGTCGGGCCGCCGGGTGCTGGTAAGGGAACGCAAGCCGTACGGCTCGCAGAGAAGCTGTCGGTCCCGCACATCTCCACGGGCGACCTGTTCCGGGCCAACATCAGCCAGCAGACCGAGCTGGGCAAGCTCGCGAAGTCCTACATGGACGCCGGCAACCTCGTTCCCGACGAGGTGACCATCGCGATGGCCAAGGACCGCATGGAGCAGCCGGACGCCGTGGGCGGCTTCCTGCTCGACGGGTTCCCGCGCAACGTCTCGCAGGCCGAGGCGCTGGACCAGCTGCTGCAGACCGAGGGCATCACGCTGGACGCCGTCCTGGACCTGGAGGTCCCGGAGGCCGAGGTCGTCAAGCGGATCGCCGGCCGGCGCATCTGCCGCAACGACTCCTCCCACGTGTTCCACGTGACGTACAGCCCCCCGAAGCAGGAAGGCGTCTGCGACGTCTGCGGCGGCGAGCTGTACCAGCGCGACGACGACTCCGAGGAGACCGTCCGCAAGCGCCTGGAGGTCTACCACACGCAGACCGAGCCGATCATCGACTACTACAAGTCGCAGGGCCTGGTCCGCACGATCTCCGCGCTCGGCCCGGTCGACGAGGTCACCGAGCGGGCGCTGGACGCCCTCAAGCGCGAGAAGGCCGAGAACAAGTAGATCGCGGTCCCTCCGGCCGCGGCCCCCTTCCCCGGACATCCGTTCTGGGGGACTCCCGGGGTGCCGCGGCCGTAGTGTTGTGTACGTAAACCCAGCCGACGTGTGACGGAGAGCGCAGGACCCCCATGGTGCAGATCAAGACCCCCGAGCAGATCGCCAAGATGCGTGCGGCGGGATTGGTCGTCGCCGCGATCCACGCGGCCACCCGGGAGGCGGCCGTGCCGGGCGCCAGCACCAGGGACCTGGACGAGGTGGCCCGCAAGGTGCTCGCCGAGAACGGCGCCAAGTCGAACTTCCTCGGCTACGGCGGCTTCCCCGCCACCATCTGCACCTCGGTCAACGACGTGGTCGTCCACGGCATCCCCTCGGAGGACGTCGTCCTGAAGGACGGCGACATCATCTCCATCGACTGCGGCGCCATCGTCGACGGCTGGCACGGCGACGCGGCCTACACCGCGTTCGTGGGCTCCGGTCACGCCCCGGAGCTGGTCGAGCTCTCCCGGGTGACGGAGGAGTCGATGTGGGCCGGTATCGCGGCCATGAAGCAGGGCAACCGCCTGGTGGACATCTCCCGGGCGATCGAGACCTACATCCGCCGCCAGCCCAAGCCCGGCGGCGGCAAGTACGGGATCATCGAGGACTACGGCGGCCACGGCATCGGCACCGAGATGCACATGGACCCGCACCTGCTGAACTACGTGGACCGCCGGCGCGGCAAGGGCCCCAAGCTGGTCCCCGGCCTCTGCCTCGCCATCGAGCCGATGGTCTCCCTCGGCACCCCGCGCACCGAGGTCCTCGAGGACGACTGGACGGTCATCACCACCGACGGCACCTGGTCCTCGCACTGGGAGCACTCGGTCGCGCTCACCGAGGCGGGCCCCCTGGTCCTGACGTCCCCCGACGGCGGCAGGGCGAAGCTCGCCGAGTACGGCGTCACGGCCGCTCCGGACCCGCTGGCGTGAGGTCGGGCCCAGGCCGGGTCCGCCGGTCGGAGGCCGGCGCAGCCGCTCGAAGCCTGTGAGGCGCCCCGGCGCCGATCCCGCGAGAGGGGCGTGGAAGATCGGTCGACCGGACGGTCATCACCACCGACGGCACCTGGTCCTCGCACTGGGAGCACTCGGTCGCGCTCACCGAGGCGGGCCCCCTGGTCCTGACGTCCCCCGACGGCGGCAGGGCGAAGCTCGCCGAGTACGGCGTCACGGCCGCTCCCGACCCGCTGGCATGAGGATCTCCCTCACGGGGCAGACTTCCCCGATTCGTTTTTCCGAGTGCCCTGACGTAGACTGACTCGTCGGCTCTCGTGCACCCGCATGTCCGCATGCGCTCGCACCCGCCCCTCGGGGCGGGTCAGAGAGTCGATCAAGGTAGTCGATTCGAAGGGCGAAGCGTGGCCAAGAAGCAAGGTGCCATCGAGATCGAGGGCACTGTCGTCGAGTCTCTGCCGAACGCCATGTTCAAGGTCGAGCTCCAGAACGGCCACCAGGTCCTGGCACACATCAGCGGCAAGATGCGTATGCACTACATCCGCATCCTCCCTGACGACCGGGTCGTGGTGGAGCTGTCTCCTTACGACCTGACGCGTGGCCGGATCGTCTACCGCTACAAGTAGATCTTGCCCGCGCCCCGGGCCTCCCGGAGCGATGGCACTGACCCGGAGAACCTCACCAATGAAGGTCAAGCCGAGCGTCAAGAAGATCTGCGACAAGTGCAGGGTGATCCGCCGTCACGGTCGGGTCATGGTCATCTGCGAGAACCCGCGCCACAAGCAGCGCCAGGGCTGACGCACGACCGATCCCTCTGCACTCCTCGCAGAGTTTCGCGCGACGCAAGCTGAATTTGTTCATACGCAGAACCCGAGCCCCTGGGCTCGACACCCCCGGTTCGGAGGCCGGGGACCCGGTTCGTACCTGGTACGGCGGCCGGGAACCGGTTCTGTGGAAGACCTCCGAAGATTCACCAGGAGCCATTGAATGGCACGCGTTTCCGGTGTTGACATCCCGCGCGAAAAGCGCGTGGAGGTCGCCCTCACCTACGTGTTCGGCATCGGCCGGACGCTCTCCCAGCTGACGCTGGCCGAGACCGGTATCGACCCGAACACCCGCGTCCGTGATCTGACCGAAGAGCAGCTGGTCGCGATCCGCGAGTACGTCGACAACAACATCAAGACCGAGGGTGACCTCCGTCGCGAGATCCAGGCCGACATCCGCCGCAAGGTCGAGATCGGCTGCTACCAGGGTCTCCGTCACCGTCGCGGTCTGCCCGTCCGCGGTCAGCGCACCAGCACGAACGCCCGCACCCGCAAGGGCCCGCGTCGCGCCATCGCCGGCAAGAAGAAGCCGGGCAAGAAGTAGTCCTCAGCGGACAACGCTTCATCAGCGGTCTTCGCTGTAGGACCGACCACCTCCCCGTAGGAGTTTGTAGATGCCCCCCAAGGGTCGTCAGGGCGCTGCCAAGAAGGTGCGCCGCAAGGAAAAGAAGAACGTCGCTCACGGCCACGCGCACATCAAGAGCACGTTCAACAACACGATCGTCTCGATCACGGACCCGTCCGGCAACGTGATCTCCTGGGCCTCCGCCGGCCACGTCGGCTTCAAGGGCTCCCGGAAGTCCACGCCGTTCGCCGCGCAGATGGCCGCCGAGTCGGCTGCCCGCCGCGCCCAGGAGCACGGCATGCGCAAGGTCGACGTGTTCGTGAAGGGCCCGGGTTCCGGTCGTGAGACCGCGATCCGCTCCCTGCAGGCCACGGGTCTCGAGGTCGGCTCCATCCAGGACGTCACCCCGACCCCGCACAACGGCTGCCGCCCGCCGAAGCGCCGTCGCGTCTGACGCGTCGCCTTCGCGGCCTCGGTGTTCGGGCGGTACGGCTCCTTCGGGTCGTGCCGCCCGTACCCTTGCAGTACCCGCACTTCTCATGGGTGCGGATTCCGTCGGGCGTCAAATAGCGGGCGTCCACGAATGAAGGATCTGATCCACACATGCTGATCGCTCAGCGTCCCTCGTTGACCGAAGAGGTCGTCGACGAGTTCCGCTCCCGGTTCGTGATCGAGCCGCTGGAGCCGGGCTTCGGCTACACCCTCGGCAACTCCCTCCGCCGTACCCTCCTCTCCTCGATCCCCGGTGCCGCTGTCACCAGCATCCGGATCGACGGCGTGCTGCACGAGTTCACCACCGTGCCGGGCGTCAAGGAGGACGTCACCGACCTGATCCTCAACATCAAGCAGCTGGTCGTCTCCTCGGAGCACGACGAGCCGGTCGTGATGTACCTGCGCAAGCAGGGCCCGGGTCTGGTCACCGCCGCCGACATCGCGCCCCCGGCCGGTGTCGAGGTCCACAACCCCGACCTGGTCCTCGCCACGCTCAACGGCAAGGGCAAGCTGGAGATGGAGCTGACCGTCGAGCGCGGTCGCGGCTACGTCTCCGCCGTGCAGAACAAGCAGGTGGGCCAGGAGATCGGCCGTATCCCGGTCGACTCCATCTACAGCCCGGTGCTCAAGGTCACGTACAAGGTCGAGGCCACCCGTGTCGAGCAGCGCACCGACTTCGACAAGCTGATCGTCGACGTCGAGACGAAGCAGGCCATGCGTCCCCGTGACGCCATGGCGTCGGCCGGCAAGACCCTGGTCGAGCTGTTCGGTCTCGCCCGCGAGCTGAACATCGACGCCGAGGGCATCGACATGGGCCCGTCCCCGACGGACGCCGCCCTGGCCGCTGACCTGGCGCTGCCGATCGAGGAGCTGGAGCTCACCGTTCGGTCGTACAACTGCCTCAAGCGCGAGGGCATCCACTCCGTGGGTGAGCTCGTCGCCCGCTCCGAGGCCGACCTGCTCGACATCCGCAACTTCGGTGCGAAGTCGATCGACGAGGTCAAGGCGAAGCTGGCCGGCATGGGCCTGGCCCTCAAGGACAGCCCGCCCGGATTCGACCCGACCGCCGCGGCGGACGCCTTCGGCGCCGACGACGACGCGGACGCCGGTTTCGTCGAGACCGAGCAGTACTGAGCGCTCCGCGAGGAGAGGTAGTACTGCGGCTGCGCGCCGGCTGTGGCCGGTCGCGCAGTTCCCCGCGCCCCTTCGGGGGCGCGGACCCTCCGGGATCGAACGTGAACCCCGGATCTCCGACGAGCAACCGCTCGCTCGGATACTGACCTCGGTACCTGACACGGCCGGGGCAGACACACAGGAGAAGAACCATGCCGAAGCCCACCAAGGGTGCCCGTCTGGGCGGCAGCGCCGCGCACGAGAAGCTGCTCCTCGCGAACCTCGCGAAGTCGCTCTTCGAGCACGGCCGCATCACCACCACCGAGGCGAAGGCCCGCCGCCTGCGCCCGTACGCCGAGCGTCTGGTCACCAAGGCGAAGAAGGGCGACCTTCACAACCGCCGTCAGGTGCTCCAGGTCATCACGGACAAGAGCATCGTCCACACGCTCTTCACCGAGATCGGCCCGCGGTACGAGAACCGTCCCGGTGGCTACACCCGCATCACCAAGATCGGTAACCGCCGTGGCGACAACGCGCCCATGGCCGTCATCGAGCTGGTCGAGGCGCTGACGGTGCAGCAGAAGGCCGTGGGTGAGGCCGAGGCCGCCACCAAGCGCGCGGTCAAGGAGGCGGACGAGACCAAGGTCGAGGAGACCAAGGCCGAGGACGCCGCCGAGGCTCCGGCCGAGGAGTCCAAGGACGCCTGAGGCTCTGCCTGACGCTGGAAAGCGGGCTCGCCCTTCGGGGCGGGCCCGCTTTCGCGTACTGAGAGGATCCGATCTGTGAGTGAAGTACAGCCCGGTCATGTCCGCGTCCGCCTCGACCTGTCCTACGACGGCTCGGGCTTCCACGGCTGGGCCAAGCAGGCCGGCGGCAAGCGGACCGTGCAGGGCGACATCGAGGACGCCCTGCGCACGGTGACGCGGTCCAAGGAGACGTACGAGCTGACCGTGGCCGGGCGGACCGACGCCGGTGTGCACGCGCGCGGCCAGGTGGCGCACGTCGACCTGCCCGCCGAGCTGTGGGCCGAGCACCGCGAGAAGCTGCTCAAGCGGCTGGCCGGGCGGCTCGCCAAGGACGTGCGGGTGTGGCGGCTGAGCGAGGCGCCGGACGGCTTCAACGCGCGTTTCTCGGCGATCTGGCGGCGCTACGCCTACCGGGTCACCGACAACCCCGGCGGTGTGGACCCGCTGCTGCGCGGCCATGTGCTGTGGCACGACTGGCCGCTCGACGTGGACGCCATGAACGAGGCCGCGCGGGCGCTGCTGGGGGAGCACGACTTCGCCGCGTACTGCAAGCGGCGCGAGGGCGCGACGACGATCCGCACGCTCCAGGAGCTGAGCCTGGTGCGCGGCGGCGACGGCGTGGTCACCGCCACGGTCCGGGCGGACGCGTTCTGCCACAACATGGTGCGCTCGCTGATCGGCGCGCTGCTGTTCGTGGGGGACGGGCACCGCGGGCCCGAGTGGCCCGGGAAGGTGCTGGCCGCGGGGGTGCGGGACTCCGCCGTGCACGTCGTGCGCCCGCACGGGCTGACCCTGGAGGAGGTCGGCTACCCCGCCGACGACCTGCTGGCCGCCCGGAACAGGGAGGCCAGGAACAAGCGGTCGCTGCCGTCGGCGGGCTGCTGCTGAGCGCTACCGGTTCGCCGCCGTGGAGGCCTGGGCCTGGCCGCGGCGGTAGATCTGGTTCGCGGTGAACTGCTGGAGGTCGTCGCCGGTGCGGAAGACGTCGGTGTCCTTCTTGGTGACGTTCTTGCCGTTGGTGAAGCCGCTGATCGTGAAGTAGGCGTAGCGGCCGTAGGCGTTGCGCGTGGAGCGGCAGATCGCGGCGTTGCAGAAGGGCTTGACGCCCTTGCCGGCCAGCGAGAGCACCATGCTCCGGCCGTCGGTCTGGCCCTTGGCCTTCTCCGCCTGGGCCGCCGTGTCGAAGACCGCGACACCGACGGTGACGGCGATCCCGTCCTTCACGTAGCTGGCCCGGATCAGCCGGGTGCAGCCGTTGGCGGTGAGGATCTTGGGCAGGGTGCCGTCGGCGCCGGTGGAGCAGTTCTTCGCGTCCGACGTGGCGCCCTTCTTGTACACCGTGTCGCCCATGGTGAGCTGGGTGCCCGGGAAGAGCGTCTCGGGGCTCAGCGGCGCGGTGTCCTTCTTGGCGCTGGATATGAAGTCCTTCGGGTCCAGCGGCGGCGGGGCGCTGGTCGGCGCGAAGGACGGCGCCGTGGCGGAGCCGCTGGGCAGCGAGGCGGTGGCCGGCAGGTTGGTGGGCTTGCCGGAGGCGTCGTTGCCCCCGTTCGCGGACACGACGGCCATCGCCACGGCGGTCCCGACGCCGATCGTGGCGAGCGCACCGCCGCCGATGAAGAGCAGCCTGCGGCGCTTGTTCCGCGTCTCCGAAGCCTCGGCGAGCGCGGCCCAGTCCGGAGTCCCGTCGTCGCCACCGCTGCTCCACGGCTGCTGGGAATTAGGTTTCCAGGGATCCCACTGAGACTGGGGTCCCCCCTGCCCGTAACTCATGGGGCGCATCTTAGACGTGGGTTCCCGGGTGCAGGAGCGCGTCGGCCGTCATGCCGCGTTTGTCCGGCGACATGAGGGGGAAGGGCCTCGTTTTGACCCGTCCGGGCCCGTGCAGGTAACCTGCTTCTTCGTTGTGTATTGGCTTGCTCATTCTCACGGGACGGGCCCTTACACCGGTCCACCGGGCCGATGACCAGCGACCAGCACGCGGTTTGCGTCAACCGTGGTGCGGTCAGGGCTGTCGTGATCGTTTCGGTGACCTGTTCAGGACCATTCACTCGAAGCGAAGGCTACGAACCGTGCGTACGTACAGCCCCAAGCCCGGCGATGTGACGCGCCAGTGGCACGTCATCGACGCTCAGGACGTCGTCCTGGGTCGTCTCGCCACGACCGCCGCGTCCCTTCTGCGGGGCAAGCACAAGCCGATCTACGCCCCCCACGTCGACACCGGTGACTTCGTCATCATCATCAACGCCGACAAGGTGCACCTGTCCGGCAACAAGCGGACGCAGAAGATGGCCTACCGCCACTCCGGCTACCCGGGTGGTCTGCGCTCCGTCCGTTACGACGAGCTGCTCGACAAGAACCCCGAGAAGGCCATCGAGAAGGCCGTCAAGGGCATGCTCCCCAAGAACACGCTGGGCCGTCAGATGCTCTCGAAGCTGAAGGTCTACAAGGGTGACGTGCACCCGCACGCTGCGCAGCAGCCGGTGCCGTTCGAGATCACCCAGGTCGCGCAGTAAGTCCGGCCACCCCCTAAGACTGAACAGAATCTGAGGAGAATCGTGGCCGAGACCACTGCCGAGCAGCCGCTCGAAGAGCTTGACATCGACAGCTACACCACGGAGTCGGACGTCCCCGTCGAGGGCGAGTACACCTCCGAGTCCCTCGCGTCCCGCTTCGGTGAGCCCCAGCCGGCCGCCGGCCTGGGCCGCCGCAAGAACGCCATCGCCCGCGTCCGGATCGTCCCGGGCACCGGCAAGTGGAAGATCAACGGTCGCACCCTCGAGGACTACTTCCCGAACAAGGTGCACCAGCAGGAAGTCAACGAGCCCTTCAAGGTGCTCGAGCTCGAGGGCCGTTACGACGTCATCGCCCGCATCGCGGGTGGCGGTGTCTCCGGTCAGGCCGGTGCGCTCCGTCTCGGTGTCGCCCGTGCGCTGAACGAGGCCGACGTCGACAACAACCGCGGCCCGCTGAAGAAGGCCGGCTTCCTCAAGCGCGACGACCGTGCGGTCGAGCGCAAGAAGGCCGGTCTGAAGAAGGCCCGCAAGGCCCCGCAGTACAGCAAGCGCTAAACAGCAGCTGCCTGCTCGTACTCCGAACGCCCCGGCGGCACGCCACGTGTGCCGCCGGGGCGTTCGTTTATCCCAGCCAAGGGCGTATAACGACACAAGACGCTCAAAGGCTTGTGTGATCGGATCGCATGGCGTCTGCCATCATTCCGGCAGCAAGGACGCTTCCTCAGGAGGACAAGTGGGACGACTCTTCGGCACGGACGGCGTGCGCGGTGTAGCCAACGCGGACCTGACCGCCGAGATGGCGCTCGGCCTGTCCGTCGCGGCGGCGCACGTGCTGGCCGAGGCGGGCACCTTCGAGGGCCACCGGCCGAAGGCCGTGGTCGGACGGGACCCGCGCGCGTCCGGGGAGTTCCTGGAGGCCGCCGTGGTGGCCGGCCTGGCGAGCGCCGGGGTGGACGTGCTGACCGTCGGCGTGCTGCCGACGCCCGCGGTCGCGTACCTGACCGGCGCGCTCGGCGCCGACCTCGGTGTGATGCTCTCCGCCAGCCACAACGCCATGCCGGACAACGGCATCAAGTTCTTCGCGCGCGGCGGCCACAAGCTCGCCGACGAGCTCGAGGACCGCATCGAGGGCGTCTACGAGTCCCACCGCCACGGCGAGCCCTGGGAGCGGCCCACCGGCTCCGGCGTGGGGCGCGTGCGGGCCTACGACGAGGGCTTCGAGCAGTACGTCGGCCATCTGCTGTCGGTGCTGCCGAACCGCCTCGACGGTCTGAGGATCGTGCTCGACGAGGCGCACGGCGCGGCCGCCGGGGTCTCGCCGGAGGCGTTCACGCGGGCCGGCGCGCAGATCGTCACCATCGGTGCCGAGCCGGACGGTCTCAACATCAACGACGGCTGCGGCTCCACCCACCTGGGCAAGCTGAAGGCCGCGGTCGTCGAGCACGGCGCGGACTTCGGCATCGCCCACGACGGGGACGCCGACCGCTGCCTGGCCGTGGACCACACCGGCGAGGAGATCGACGGCGACCAGATCCTGGCCGTGCTGGCGCTGGCGCTGCGCGAGCGCTCGGAGCTGCGCTCCGACACCGTCGTCGCCACGGTCATGTCCAACCTGGGCTTCAAGCTGGCCATGGAGCGGGCGGGCATCCGGCTGGTGCAGACGGCCGTGGGCGACCGCTACGTGCTGGAGGAGATGAAGAGCCACGGCTTCGCGCTCGGCGGCGAGCAGTCCGGGCACGTGATCATCCTCGACCACGCGACGACCGGTGACGGCACGCTGACCGGTCTGCTGCTGGCGGCGCGGGTGGCCGAGACCGGCCGCACGCTGCGGGAGCTGGCGTCCGTGATGGAGCGGCTGCCGCAGGTCCTGATCAACGTGCCGGACGTGGACAGGTCCCGGGTGAAGACCTCGGGCGACCTCGCCGCCGCCGTCGCCGACGCGGAGCGCGAGCTGGGGGAGACCGGCCGGGTGCTGCTGCGCCCCTCCGGCACCGAGCCGCTGGTGCGGGTCATGGTGGAGGCCGCCGACATCGACCAGGCCCGGTCGGTCGCGGGGCGGCTGGCGGACGCGGTGAAGTCGGCGCTGGGCTAGTCCTCATCGAGGGGTGCCGCGCGGGGCAGGGGACGACCCGCCCCGCGGTCACCCGGGGAACGGCCCGGTCCTACAGCTTGCGCAGCCGCAGCCGCTGGACCTTGTGGTCCGGGCCCTTGCGCAGGATCAGGGTGGCGCGGCCGCGGGTGGGGGCGATGTTCTCCACCAGGTTGGGCTTGTTGATCGTGCGCCACAGGGTGCGGGCGTAGTCCAGGGCCTCCTCCTCGGAGACCTGGGTGTACTTGCGGAAGTACGAGTCCGACTTCTGGAAGGCCGTCTGGCGCAGCTTCTTGAAGCGGCTGAGGTACCAGTGCTCGATGTCGTCGGCGGCGGCGTCGACGTACACGCTGAAGTCGAAGAAGTCCGCGAGGCCGACCCGGGTGCGGCCGTCCTTGCCGGGCAGTGCGGGCTGGAGCACGTTGAGCCCCTCGACGATCAGGATGTCCGGGCGCCGCACGGTCAGCCGACGGTCCGCCACGATGTCGTAGATCAGGTGCGAGTAGACAGGGGCGGTGACCTCGTCCTTGCCGGCCTTGATGTCGGCGACGAAGCGGGTCAGGGCCCGGCGGTCGTAGGACTCGGGGAAACCTTTCCGCGACATCAGGCCGCGGGCCTCCAGCTCCTTGGTGGGCAGCAGGAAGCCGTCGGTGGTGACCAGCTCCACGCGGGGGTGTTCCGGCCAGCGGGAGAGCAGCGCCTGGAGCAGCCGGGCCACGGTGGACTTGCCCACCGCGACCGACCCGGCGACGCCTATGACGAACGGCGTGCCGGACTGGGAGCCCTTCTCCCCGAGGAACGTGTTCAGCGCGCCCCTCAGCCCGTCGGTGGCGCCGACGTACAGGTTGAGCAGCCGGGAGAGCGGGAGGTAGATGTCCCGCACCTCGTCCAGGTCGATCACGTCCCCCAGACCGCGCAGCTTCTCCACCTCCTCGGCGGTGAGCGGCAGCGGCGTCTTGTCGCGCAGCGCGCTCCACTCCGCCCGCGTGAGGTCGACGTAGGGAGTCGCCTCCGGCCTGGGCCGGTGGGCGCTCCGGGGCATCGAGGAGACCGGTGAGATCACAGTCCATTGTTAACGGAGTTTGAACGGGGCGGTGAGGTGGGGTACGTCACGCAGCCCTCCGGGCGCCCCCCGGAACGAGCTCATCACATCCCTCGGGCTCCCTCGGGAATTTCCGATTTCGGGCACGCTGTGCGTCGTTCGGGAGGTGTGGGGGTCGTAGGCTGCCGCGCATGTGCGGAATCGTGGGATACGTGGGGTCGCAGTCGGCGCTCGATGTCGTGATGGCCGGGCTGAAGCGGCTGGAGTACCGGGGGTACGACTCGGCCGGGGTCGCCGTGCTGGCGGACGGTGGGCTCGCCGCGGCGAAGAAGGCCGGGAAGCTGGTCAACCTGGAGAAGGAGCTCGTCGACCGGCCGCTGCCGGCGGGGTCGACGGGGATCGGCCACACCCGGTGGGCCACCCACGGCGGTCCCACGGACGCGAACGCCCATCCGCACCTGGACAACGCGGGCCGCGTCGCGGTCGTCCACAACGGCATCATCGAGAACTTCGCGCTGCTGCGCGCCGAACTCGCCGAGCGGGGCCATGAGCTGACCTCCGAGACGGACACCGAGGTCGTCGCCCACCTCCTCGCCGAGGAGTTCTCCTCCTGCGCCGACCTGGCGGAGGCCATGCGGCTGGTGTGCCGGCGTCTGGAGGGCGCGTTCACGCTGGTCGCCGTGCACGCGGACGCGCCGGACGTCGTGGTGGGCGCGCGCCGCAACTCCCCGCTCGTGGTGGGGGTCGGAGAGGGCGAGGCGTTCCTCGCCTCCGACGTCGCCGCGTTCATCGAGCACACCCGCTCGGCCGTCGAACTGGGCCAGGACCAGGTGGTGGAGCTGCGCCGGGACGGTGTCACCGTCACCGGCTTCGACGGCCGCGAGGCGGACGTGCGTTCGTACCACGTGGACTGGGACGCCTCGGCCGCCGAGAAGGGCGGCTACGACTACTTCATGCTCAAGGAGATCGCCGAGCAGCCGAAGGCGGTCGCCGACACCCTGCTGGGCCGGATCGACGCGGCCGGTTCGCTGACCCTCGACGAGGTGCGGATCTCCCCCTCCGAGCTGCGCGAGGTGGACAAGGTCGTCATCGTCGCCTGCGGCACGGCCTTCCACGCCGGGATGATCGCCAAGTACGCCATCGAGCACTGGACCCGCATCCCGTGCGAGGTGGAGCTCGCGAGCGAGTTCCGCTACCGGGACCCGATCCTGGACGGCCGCTCGCTGGTCATCGCCATCTCCCAGTCCGGCGAGACCATGGACACCCTGATGGCGCTGCGCCACGCCCGCGAGCAGGGCTCCAAGGTGCTGGCCATCTGCAACACCAACGGCTCGACGATCCCGCGCGAGTCGGACGCCGTGCTGTACACGCACGCCGGTCCCGAGGTGGCCGTCGCCTCCACCAAGGCGTTCCTGACCCAGCTCGTGGCCTGCTACCTGGTGGCGCTGTACCTCGGCCAGGTGCGGGGCACCAAGTGGGGCGACGAGATCCGTGCCGTCATCCGGGACCTGTCCCAGATCTCGGGCGAGGTCGAGCGGGTGCTGGAGACCATGGAGCCGGTGCGGTCGCTCGCGCGCTCCCTGGCCACCAAGAACACGGTGCTGTTCCTGGGCCGGCACGTCGGCTATCCGGTCGCCCTCGAAGGCGCCCTGAAGCTGAAGGAACTCGCCTACATGCACGCCGAGGGCTTCGCGGCGGGCGAGCTGAAGCACGGCCCGATCGCGCTGATCGAGGAGGACCTGCCGGTCGTCGTGGTGGTGCCCTCACCGCGCGGACGGTCCGTGATCCACGACAAGATCGTCTCCAACATCCAGGAGATCCGGGCCCGTGGGGCGCGCACGATCGTCATCGCGGAGGAGGGTGACGAGGCGGTGGTCCCGTACGCCGACCACCTGATCCGGATCCCGGCCACCCCCACCCTGCTCCAGCCGCTGGTGGCCAGCGTTCCCCTCCAGGTCTTCGCCTGCGAACTCGCCACCGCCCGCGGCAACGAGGTGGACCAGCCGCGCAACCTGGCCAAGTCCGTGACGGTCGAGTGAGGGCCGCCGGGCCTACCCTGTCGCCCATGACCGCGACCGAGCCGTACCGAGTGGATCCCGGCGTCGAGGTACCCGTCCCCGCGCCGGGCGAACTGTGGGCCGTGGGTGCCGTCATCCTCGGCCCCGGCGGCGCCTTCGCGCAGAAGCGGAGTGCGCGCCGGAGGCTGTTCCCCGACAGCTGGGACATCGTGGGCGGTCACGTCGAGCCGGGGGAGACGCTCCTGGACGCTCTGGCGCGGGAGGTCGAGGAGGAGACGGGGTGGCGCCTGCGCCGGGTGCGCCGCCACCTCGGCACCACCACCTGGCACGGCGACGACGGCCTCGGACTGCGGCACGAGGCGGACTACCTCGTGGACGTCGAGGGCGACCTGGACCACCCGGCCCTCGAACGGTCCAAGCACTCCGCTCACGACTGGTTCGGTCCCGGCGACCTCGAACGCCTCAAGGAGAACCGCCGCCCCGGGGAGTACCTGATCCACGATCTGGTCGCCCGGGCGCTGGGCCAGGAGACCTAGCCGGCGGACCGGCCGGCAAGGCCGGTGGCACGGCGGTCCGTCGGTCCGTCGATCCGTCAGTCCGTCGGTCCCTGGGCGCCGGCCGCCGTAGGCTGCCCCGCATGAGCATCATCGGGGTCGGAATCGACGTCGCCGAGATCGACCGGTTCCGGGCGTCGCTTGACCGGACGCCTGGGCTGGCCGATCGGCTGTTCGTCAAGAGCGAGTTGCTGCTGCCCAGCGGCGAGCGGCGCGGCATCGCGTCCCTCGCGGCGCGGTTCGCGGCCAAGGAGGCACTGGCCAAGGCGCTGGGTGCCCCGCCGGGGCTGCACTGGACCGACGCCGAGGTGTACGTCGAGGACAGCGGACGGCCGCGGCTGCGGGTCAGCGGGACGGTGGCGGCGCGGGCTGCCGAACTCGGCGTGCGGTCCTGGCACGTGTCGCTCAGTCATGACGCGGGGGTCGCCTCGGCGGTGGTGGTCGCGGAGGGGTAGCGCGCACCGCCCTCCGGGCCGGTCCGGGTGTGGGTGACCGTCTTTCCGGGGCAGACTCGATGCCATGCGTACTGCGTACAGCGTGGAGACGGTAAGGGCGGCCGAACGGGCGCTGATGGCGCGGCTGCCCGAGGGAGCGCTGATGCAGCGGGCCGCCGCCGGGCTGGCCGCCGCCTGCGCCGATCTGCTCGGGCGGGTGTACGGCAGCCGGGTGGTGCTGCTGGCGGGCAGCGGGGACAACGGCGGCGACGCGCTGTACGCGGGCGCGCGGCTGGCCCGGCGGGGCGCGGGGGTCACGGCCGTACTGCTCGCGCCCGGGCGCACCCACTCCGGCGGGCTCGCCGCACTGCGCCGGGCCGGCGGCTCCGTCGCGGCGCCGGGTGACGAGGAACGGCTGATCGAGCGGGCGGACCTCGTCCTGGACGGCATCGTCGGCATCGGGGGCAAGGGCGGCCTGCGCCCGGACGCGGAGGCGCTGGCCGCGGTGGTGGAGCGGTCGCGGGCGGCGGTCGTGGCGGTGGACCTGCCGAGCGGGGTCGAGGCGGACACCGGCGAGGTGCGCGGGGCCGCGATCCGGGCCGATCTCACCGTCACCTTCGGCACGCACAAGCCGGGGCTCCTCGTCGACCCGGCCCGGGAGTACGCCGGTTCGGTCCGGCTGGTCGGCATCGGGCTCGAACTGCCGCCGGGGGCCGAGCTGGAGGCGTTGCAGCACGCCGACGTGGCACGGCTGCTGCCGTCCCCGGCGGCGGAGAGCGACAAGTACCGGCGGGGCGTCGTCGGGATCGCCGCGGGCTCGGCGAGGTACCCGGGGGCCGCCGTGCTCGCCGTGTCCGGGGCGCTGCGCGGTGGCGCCGGGGCCGTGCGGTACGTCGGGCCCGCAGGGGACGCCGTCATCGCCCGGTTCCCGGAGACCCTGGTGTCGGACGGGGGTCCGGCCAAGGCGGGCCGGGTGCAGGCGTGGGTGGTCGGGCCCGGCGCCGGGGACGACGCGGCGACCGTGGCGGAGATGCTGGCAGCCGAGGTGCCGGTGCTGGTCGACGCCGACGGGCTGCGGCTGGCGGAGCGGGACACGGTGCGCGCGCGTACGGCACCGACGTTGATGACCCCGCACGCGGGCGAGGCGGCCGCGCTGCTCGGGGTGCGGCGCGAGGAGGTCGAGGCGGCCCGGCTGGCCTCGGCACGGGAACTGGCGGCCGTCTACCGGGCCACCGTGCTGCTGAAGGGGTCCACGACGCTGGTCGCCGACCCCGGCGGCGGTGCCGTACGGGTGAACCCGACCGGGACCGGCTGGCTGGCCACGGCCGGAAGCGGGGACGTGCTGTCCGGCCTCGCGGGCTCGCTGCTGGCGGCCGGTCTCCCGCCGCTGGACGCGGGCAGTGTGGCGGCGTACCTGCACGGGCTCGCGGGGCGGTTCGCGGCCCGGGGCGCGCCGGTGGGGGCGCACGACGTCGCCGCACGGATCCCGGAGGCGTGGCGGGACGTGCGGGACCAGGGAAGGCGCGGCTGAGGCCGCGCGGGTCCGCTGTGCGGTCCCCGGTGCCGCCCCCGCTGCCCCCTCCGTCTCCGCCGGCCGGACCACCACGCCGCTCCCGCAAGCCGTAGCCGGCCGAGTCCTCGCGCACGGCAGGCGGCTCCGGCCAGGCCGACCGTCCCGGGGGCACGGCGTCATCCCCGGTCCGGGTGGGGGAGGTTGGGCGGCGCGTGGGCGGGGGGGCGGACACCGGGCCGGGGCCCGCGTGGCCCTCTGAGAGACTGGGGGCGCCATGAGTGAGACTTCAGCTGTGCCGACCGCGCCCCTGCGCGCCCGGGCCGAGATCGATCTGGCCGCCCTGCGCGCCAATGTGCGGGCCCTGCGTGCCCGGGCCCAGGGCGCGGCCCTGATGGCCGTCGTCAAGTCCGACGCCTACGGCCACGGGGCGCTGCCCTGCGCCCGCGCGGCCGTCGAGGCGGGCGCCACCTGGCTCGGCACCGCCACGCCGGAGGAGGCCCTCGCGCTGCGCGCCGCGGGTCTGGAGACCCGCGTGCTGTGCTGGCTGTGGGTACCCGGCGGGCCCTGGCGGCGGGCGATCGAGGCGGACATCGACGTCTCGCTCAGCGGCCTGTGGGCCCTGCGCGAGGTGACGGAGGCGGCCCGGGAGGCCGGCCGGCCCGCGCGGGTGCAGCTGAAGGCCGACACCGGGCTCGGCCGCAACGGCTGCCAGCCCGCCGACTGGCCCGAACTCGTCGCCGAGGCACTGCGGGCCGAGCGCGAGGGGCTGGTCCGCGTCACCGGCCTGTGGTCGCACTTCGCGTGCGCCGACGAACCGGGGCACCCGTCCATCGCCGCCCAGCTCGCCCGGTTCCGGGAGATGCTGGCGTACGCGGAGGAGCAGGGCGTGCGTCCGGAGGTCCGGCACATCGCCAACTCCCCGGCCACGCTGACCCTCCCGGAGACCCACTTCGACCTCGTCCGGCCGGGCATCGCCATGTACGGCGTCTCGCCCAGCCCGGAGATCGGCAGCCCGGCCGACTTCGGGCTGCGGCCGGTGATGACGCTGAGCGCGTCGCTCGCGCTGGTCAAGCACGTACCGGGCGGGCACGGCGTCAGCTACGGCCACCACTACGTCACCCCGGGCCCCACCACCCTCGGCCTCGTCCCCGTCGGCTACGCGGACGGTGTGCCCCGGCACGCCTCCGGCAGCGGTCCGGTGCTGGTCGACGGCAAGTGGCGGACGGTCGCCGGACGGGTGGCCATGGACCAGTTCGTGGTCGACCTCGGCGGCGACGAGCCCCCGGTCGGCGCCCGGGCCGTGCTGTTCGGGCCCGGTGACCGCGGTGAGCCGACCGCCGAGGACTGGGCCCAGGCCTGCGGCACGATCGCGTACGAGATCGTCACACGCATCGGAACGCGCGTTCCCCGCGTCTATGTGGACGGGGAGCGAGAGGGGTAGCCCTTTTCCGGGGCGAGCCGCGGCGCACCTCGGTTACTCCGCTGCCCGTCGGCAACACGAACAGCACCGACGACACCAACGGTACGGACGAGCACGGACGAGCACGGGCCGGCACGGGCGGTGCGCACCGCGGCGGCACCGCACCGGCACGGCAGCGGCACCACCTGTTTCATCACCCGGCGAACTGCAGTACGGCGAAGAGGAGCGGTACGTGAGCGAGAGCAGTGCGGAGGCCGTGGCGGACGTCGTCGCCTCGGCGGCCGTCGCCACCGCCGCCGCGGGGGCGGGCGGGAGCTGGCGCAGGGCGACGGGTATCGCCGGTGCCGCGATAGGCGTCCTCGCCGCGGGCGCGGCCGCGGGCGTGGCCGTCGAGCGGATGACGGTGGGGCGCGGGATGCGCCGCAAGGCCCGTCTCGCGCTGGACTCGACGGGCCCCTACGGCACCCTGCGCGGCACCCCCGGCAAGGCGTACGCCGACGACGGCACCGAGCTGTACTACGAGGTCGACGACGTCGAGCCCGACCCCGGCCCCGGCGTCTCCCCGCGCCGCCGCAGGCTGTTCGGACGCAAGGCGCCCGCCCCGGTCACCGTCGTCTTCTGCCACGGCTACTGCCTCAGCCAGGACTCCTGGCACTTCCAGCGCGCGGCCCTGCGCGGCGTCGTACGGACCGTGTACTGGGACCAGCGCAGCCACGGCCGCTCCGGGCGGGGCGTGGCCCAGTCCCGGGAGGACGAGCCGCTCACCATCGACCAGCTCGGCCGGGATCTGAAGGCGGTCATAGACGCGGCCGCGCCCGACGGCCCGCTCGTGCTGGTCGGCCACTCCATGGGCGGGATGACGACGATGGCGCTGGCCGCCCAGTACCCGGAGCTGATCCGGGACCGGGTGGTGGCCACCGCGTTCGTCGGCACCTCGTCCGGGCGGCTCGGCGAGGTCAACTTCGGGCTGCCGGTCGCCGGCGTCAACGCGGTGCGCCGGATCCTCCCCGGGGTGCTCAAGGCGCTCGGGCAGCAGGCGGAACTGGTGGAGAAGGGGCGCCGGGCCACCGCCGACCTCTTCGCCGGGATCATCAAGCGGTACTCGTTCGCGGGGCGGGACGTCGACCCGGCCATCGCGCGCTTCGCGGAGCGGATGATCGAGTCCACACCGATCGACGTGGTCGCCGAGTTCTACCCGGCCTTCACCGACCACGACAAGACCGAGGCCCTCGGCTGCTTCCGGGACGCCCCCGTGCTCGTGCTGGCCGGGGTGCAGGACCTGGTCACGCCCAGCGAGCACAGCGAGGCCATCGCGGACCTGCTGCCGGACGCCGAGCTGGTGCTCGTGCCGGACGCCGGGCACCTGGTCATGCTGGAGCACCCGGAAGTGGTCACCGACCGCCTCGCCGACCTGCTGACCCGCGCGGGCGCCGTGCCCGCAGGGGCTACCGTAAGTGGCTATGGAACAAGCAGCAGCTCCGGCAGCACCGCACGACCCCGTTGAGACCCGGCTGACCGTCACGTCCCCCGAGCAGATGCGGGAACTGGGCCGCCGGCTGGCCAAGCTGCTGCGCGCGGGCGACCTGGTGATGCTCACCGGGGAGCTGGGTGCGGGCAAGACCACGCTGACCCGCGGGCTCGGCGAGGGGATGGGCGTGCGCGGCGCGGTCACCTCGCCCACGTTCGTGATCGCCCGGGTGCACCCCTCGCTCGGCGACGGCCCGCCGCTCGTCCACGTGGACGCCTACCGGCTCTCCGGCGGGCTCGACGAGATGGAGGACCTCGACCTGGACGTCTCCCTGCCCGACTCGGTGATCGTCGTGGAGTGGGGCGAGGGCAAGGTCGAGGAGCTGACCGAGGAGCGGCTGCAGGTCGTCATCCACCGGGCCGTCGGGGACACCACGGACGAGGTACGGCACGTCACCCTGACCGGACTCGGCGACCGGTGGTCGGACGCGGCCCTGGAGACGCTCACGGCCTGAGCGGCCTTGCGGCCGCGGACCCGCCGTGCGCGGGTGCGCCTTGCCGACACCCTTTCCGACAGGCCGTCGGGAAATCATTGCGCAGGACGTACCGGGCGTGGTCACATGGTGTCCAGGCCGTGGTTAGGCGTGCCTAACCACGTACCGCCCCGCACGTCAGGAGGCGTCCATGCCCGCTTCTCGACCCACGGCGCGACCGGCCGGGCCGCCCGTGCTCCCCGGGGTGTCCATGCGCGACCTGCTGGCGTCGTGCGCGGCCGCCGAACTGATCTCCCGGCCGCCGAGCGCCCCCGAGCCGGCCCGGACGGAGCCACCGGCCGGCGAGCACCCCGAAGCCGCGTAGCGGGAACGCTCAGCGGATCACCACGACCGGAACGCCGATGGTGGCGAACCGCCACATCGCGTCACCGTCCTCCCGCCGCTCCCGGATGCCGCCCGTCTTCACGTCCATGGTGGTGTCCGCGCCGGCGCCCACCGCCGCGCTGAACCCGATGGCCACCCCGTCCACGCTGGTGAAGCGGACGACGTGCTCGACCGGGACGCCGTCCGTCCCGGTGGCGGTGTGGGAGCGGGACGTCACCCAGTAGAGGCCGACCGGCGGGTCCACGGAGCCCGGGCGCACGCCGAAGCCGCGCTGCACGCGGTTGTGGTCGTCGACCAGCCAGACGCGGTCGTCGTCCACCGAGTACACGACCCGTTCACCCTTGCCCGACCCGGTCGGCAGGGCCCCCGGATGGCCCCGGTCGCGCGGCGCCCTGCTGACGACCGCCGAGGGCGACGCGCTCGCCCCGGACTTCCCGCCGAGACCCGGCGGCACGTTCGCCGACGCCTGGTAGGCGAGGAATCCGACGGTTCCGACGGCCGCGGCGGTCAGGCCGGCCACGATCCCGGAGCTGGTCCCTGCCACGCGCGCCCACCTCTGCTTCGTGCCATATGTCGTACTTCGTACGAACCGTAGCAGTCGGTGACCGTCAGCCCCGGACGGCCATGCACGAGCGTCGGGCGCCGTAGGCTGTTCGCGTGCTCTTGCTCGCTCTGGATACCGCCACCCCCGCCGTCACCGTCGCGCTGCACGACGGCACGCACGTCATCGCCTCGTCGAGCCAGGTGGACGCGCGCCGGCACGGAGAGCTGCTGCTGCCGGCCGTCGACCGCGTCCTCGCCGAGGCGGGCCTCAAGCTGGAGGCCGTCACCGGGATCGCCGTCGGCGTCGGCCCCGGCCCCTACACCGGCCTGCGCGTCGGCCTGATGACCGCTGAGACCTTCGGCCTCGCGCTCGGCGTCCCCGTGTACGGCCTGTGCACGCTCGACGCCCTCGCCTACGCCGCGGACATCGAGAAGGGCCCCTTCGTCGTGGCGACCGACGCCCGGCGCAAGGAGGTCTACTGGGCCACGTACGCCGACTCGCGCACCCGGCTGACCGAGCCGGCCGTCGACCGTCCCGCCGACATCGCCGAGCGGGTCGCGGGACTCCCCGCGGTCGGCGCGGGCGCGCTGCTCTACCCCGACACGTTCCCGAGCGCCCACGAGCCCGAGCACGTGTCGGCCGCCGCCCTCGCCGCGCTGGCCGCCGAGCGTCTCGCGGCCGGCGACGAGCCGCCCGCCCCCCGCCCGCTGTACCTGCGCCGCCCCGACGCCCAGGTCCCCAAGAACTACAAGGTGGTCACCCCCAAGTGACGGAACCGGCAACCCCGCGCCTGCGCGAGATGCGCTGGTGGGACATCGACCCGGTCCTGGAGCTGGAGAGGGACCTGTTCCCCGAGGACGCCTGGTCCCGGGGCATGTTCTGGTCCGAGCTGGCCCACGCCCGGGGCCCCGAGGCGACCCGGCGGTACGTGGTGGCCGTGGACGACGGCGGCCGGATCGTCGGGTACGCGGGCCTCACCGCCTCCGGCGACCTCGGCGACGTCCAGACCATCGCGGTCGCCCGCGCCCAGCAGGGCACCGGCCTCGGCGGCCGGCTGCTCACCGAGCTGCTGAGGGCGGCCACCGCCTTCGAGTGCGCCGAGGTCATGCTGGAGTGCCGGGTCGACAACGTGCGTGCCCAGAAGCTCTACGAGCGCTTCGGCTTCGTGCCCATCGGCGTCCGGCGCGGCTACTACCAGCCGGGCAACGTGGACGCCCTGGTGATGCGCCTGACCACCGCCCCCGACAGCGGCTCCGCCGCGGACTCCTCCCCAGTGCAAGGAACCGAGATCAATGGCTGACGAACCACTCGTCCTCGGCATCGAGACCTCCTGCGACGAGACCGGCGTCGGCATCGTCCGCGGCACCACCCTGCTGGCGGACGCCATCGCCTCCAGCGTCGACGAGCACGCCCGCTTCGGCGGCGTCGTGCCCGAGGTGGCCTCCCGCGCCCACCTGGAGGCGATGGTCCCGACGATCGACCGCGCGCTGAAGGAGGCCGGCGTCTCCGCCAGGGACCTCGACGGCATCGCGGTCACGGCCGGCCCCGGCCTCGCCGGCGCCCTGCTGGTCGGCGTCTCGGCCGCCAAGGCCTACGCCTACGCGCTCGGCAAGCCGCTGTACGGCGTCAACCACCTCGCCTCGCACATCTGCGTGGACCAGCTGGAGCACGGCCCGCTGCCCGAGCCGACCATGGCCCTGCTGGTCTCCGGCGGCCACTCCTCCCTGCTGCTGTCCGAGGACATCACCTCCGACGTCCGCCCGATGGGCGCCACCATCGACGACGCGGCCGGCGAGGCCTTCGACAAGATCGCCCGCGTGCTGAACCTGGGCTTCCCCGGTGGTCCGGTCATCGACCGGTACGCCAAGGAGGGCGACCCGGAGGCGATCACCTTCCCGCGCGGTCTGACCGGCCCGCGCGACCCCGCGTACGACTTCTCCTTCTCCGGTCTGAAGACGGCCGTGGCCCGTTGGATCGAGGCCAGGCGCGCGGCCGGCGAGGAGGTCCCGGTGCGGGACGTCGCCGCCTCCTTCCAGGAGGCCGTGGTGGACGTGCTCACCCGCAAGGCCGTGCGCGCCTGCAAGGACGAGGGCGTCGACCACCTGATGATCGGCGGCGGTGTCGCTGCCAACTCCCGGCTGCGCGTCCTCGCCCAGGAGCGCTGCGAGGCGGCCGGCATCCGGCTGCGCGTCCCGCGCCCCAAGCTGTGCACGGACAACGGCGCGATGGTCGCGGCCCTCGGCGCCGAGATGGTCGCCCGCAACCG